>METM01000022.1:30242-33305 GCA_001772335.1 candidate division WOR-1 bacterium RIFCSPHIGHO2_01_FULL_53_15 | reverse complement strand
TGATTTTTGAGAGAACCTCGAGCTTTTCTTTTCGTAACGCGTAACGGGTAACGCGTAACGAATTGGCGATCTCTATAATAACTTCTTCCGCCTCGCCGATGACGAAAAAATCGAAGAAATCGGCGATCGGTTCGGGATTGAAAGCGCAGGGGCCGCCGCCAAGGATCAGCGGATCATTTTCTCCCCGCTCCGAACTCCGAACTGGTATCCCTCCGAACTTGAGCATGGTGATAAGGTTCGTGTACGTCAGTTCGTGGCCCAGGCTAAAGCCGAGGACGTCGAAGTCCTTAAGCGGCTTATGTGATTCTAGAGAAGTAAGGGGTAAGGGGTATGAGGTAAGTTGTTGTTCCATATCGGGCCACGGAGCGAAGACGCGCTCCGCCAGGCAGTCCGGCTGGTCGTTTATTATATGATAGAGGATCTGCAGGCCGAGGTTGGACATGCCGATCTCATAAGCGTCCGGGTAGGCCAGGGCGAACTTAAGACTGGTCTTTTCCCAGTCCTTATGGATAGAATTAAGCTCATTGCCGATATATCTCGCCGGCTTCTGGACAGCGGGAAGTATTTGATTGATGGGAGATTCAGCCATATTTGCATTATAACATGGCGGTGGTATAATACGCGGCATGGACAAACTGAAATTAACGCTCTGCATTTTTGGTTGTGTTCTTGCGCTTTCTGCCGCGGTGCGGGCCGAGACCGCCTACGGTAAGCTGACCATTTATTCCGATGTTCTCGGCTCCGACATTTATGTTGACGCTAAATTCGTCGGCCAGGACCGGGCGACGATCTCCAACATCCCGGCCGGCAAGCACTATGTCCGGGTGGTTAAAGATGAGAAGAATATCCAGACGGGGATTGTCGAGGTCAAGGAGGGGGAGGAGACGATCATCGTCGCCAAACAGACGGAAGAGGAGCTCCTCTCAAAGATCAGAAAACCCAATCATGTCCTTATTTTCGGCAGTCTGACGGGGGCGAACTATCTGGAAACCACGACCGCCACGACGTTTAATCTGCCTTACCGGGTGCAATACGGCCTGGGCACGGAGATCAAATTCGTCCTGCCGGTCGTCGACATAAATCTGGACCTGGGTTTTTTCCTGAATTACCCGTCGCAGATAGAGACACCGACGGGCAACGCGCAGATGGCGATCTCTTCACCCTACATTGCCGCCGGCAAAGACATTATACGGCTTGGCCCGACCAAGATCAGCGCTGGTTTGGGATTTAACTACGGTATCTTCAATCCGGGCGGAGGGACGACCATCAGTATCTCCAGCCGGCTCGGCTACTTCGGCTTCGTTGAAATGATGAGGAATTTGGGGGACAACAACCAAAAATTGACGGTCAAAGCCGGTTATGTCAATTACATCGGCAAAAGCGCGGCCGGGGACGTTTCCTGCGCCGGTTATTTTCTGCAGACCGGCATGGCTTATCAGCTTTAGCCTTTTACAACTATATTCAGCAGTTTTTTCGGCACGTAGATGACTTTGACGACCTGTTTGCCGGAGGTGAAAGCTTTTATCTTTTCACTTTCCTGTGCCTTCGACTTGATCTCATCTTCTCCCGCTTCGGCCGGAACGACGACCGTTTCCCTCAACTTGCCGTTGACCTGAATGGGAATCGTCATCTCGCTTTCCTTGATGAGCTCCGGATCGTAGGCCGGCCAGGGCTGTTCCATGATCGAGTCCTTATTGCCAAGCTGATGCCATAATTCTTCTGACAGGTGGGGAGCGAAGGGAGAGAGAAGGAGGAGAAGGGATTGAAGGGATTCTTTGGTTGCGCCCAGCTCGTACATCTTATTGGTTAGCTCCATAAGTTTAGCGATGGCAGTGTTTAATGAAAAACGATCGATATCTTCAGTCACGCTCTTGATGGTCTGGTGAAGTTTTTTCCTCACCCCGCCTCGTCCTTTGGAAGCGAGGGGTGAGGATTGGACTAAGCGCCAAACTCTTCCCAGGAATCTAAAGCTTCCCTCCACCCCCTGGTCGCTCCACTCCAGCTCCTTCTCCGGCGGCGAGGCAAAGAGGATAAAGAGCCGCGCGGTGTCAGCGCCGTATTTTTCCACAATATAATCAGGATCGACGACATTGTCCTTTGACTTGCTCATCTTGGCGCCGTCTTTGATGACCATTCCCTGGGTCAACAGATTTGTGAACGGCTCGTCGGCCGGCGACCAGCCGGCATCGTAGAGGACTTTAGTGAAGAAACGGGAGTAAAGGAGATGAAGGATGGCATGCTCGATCCCGCCGATATACTGATCGACCGGCAGCCATCGCTCGACAAGCTCGCGACTGAAAGCTTTTTTATTATTGTGTGGATCGCAATATCTGAAATAATACCAGGAAGAATCGTTGAAAGTATCGAGCGTGTCAGTTTCCCGCCGCGCCGGGCCGCCGCACTTGGGGCAGTTGACGTTCAAGAAGGTCTTTGAGGTCGTCAGCGGCGAGGCGCCAACGCCTGTAAATTTGACGTCGGTCGGCAGGAGGACCGGGAGATCTTTTTCCGGGACAGGAACCGTGCCGCATTTGTCACAATAGATGATCGGGATCGGGGCGCCCCAATAGCGCTGGCGCGAGACGAGCCAGTCGCGGAGCTTGTAATTGATCTTCTTGTTCCCAATTTCTTTGGTAAATGGCGGCGCCTCTTTTAAAGGCAAATTGTTTTGTTTGGCGAAATCAAAATCGCGCTGGTCATGGGCGGGGACGGCCATAACGGCGCCGGTGCCGTAGCCCATCAGGACATAATCGGCGATCCAGACAGGGACTTCTTCGTTATTGGCCGGATTGACGGCATAGCCGCCGGTAAAAACGCCTTCTTTGGCGGTCGAAACCGTCCGCTCGTGTGTGCTCTCGTGTTTTACTTTTTCGATATAATTGAGGACGGCTTTTTCCTGCGGTGTGCCTTTTGATAATTCCAGGGCCAGCGGGTGTTCGGGTGCAAGTACCATATAGGTGACGCCAAAGAGAGTGTCGGGGCGAGTGGTGTAGACGGTGAGTTCGGAGTTCGGAGCTTTCAATTTGAATTTGATCTCGACCCCATCCGACTTACCGATCCAATTTC
>METM01000022.1:12029-30214 GCA_001772335.1 candidate division WOR-1 bacterium RIFCSPHIGHO2_01_FULL_53_15 | reverse complement strand
GCCGGGAAGCTTTTCGAGTTCGGCTAACAGACGGTCGGCATACGCGGTTATTTTGAAAAACCACTGCTCAAGATCGCGCTGTTCGACGGTCGTTTCGCAGCGCCAGCACCTGTCTTCTTTAACGACCTGTTCGTTGGCCAGCACTGTGTCGCACTTGCGGCACCAGTTGACGGTCGCCTTTTTCCGGTAAGCGAGGCCTTTCTCGTACATTAAAAGAAACAGCCATTGCGTCCATTTGTAATACTCGGGTTTGCAGGTATTGACCTCGCGGTCCCAGTCGTAGGAAAGGCCAAGGCGCTTGAGCTGCTTTTTCATCTGGGCGATGCAGTTGTCCGTCCACGGCTCCGGGTGGGTCTGGTTCTTGATCGCGGCGTTCTCCGCCGGCAGGCCGAAGGCGTCCCAGCCGATCGGGTGGAGGACGGAGAAGCCCCGCAGCCTCTTGTAGCGGGCGATGACGTCGCCGATGGCGTAATTCCTGACGTGGCCCATGTGGAGGTTGCCGGATGGGTAGGGGAACATTACGAGAGCGTAAAATTTCTGTTTTGCGGTGGCGTCTGGAGTTAGAGAGAGATCATTCTTTTCCCATTCGGCTTGCCATTTGGGTTCGAGCTGGGCAGGATTATAGTCGGCCATTATTTTTTAACAATCGACAGAATATTTTGTTTGAGTGGCGGGATATCTTTAATTATTGCCTCCCAAACGCGCAGAGGGTTAACGCCAAAATATTCGTGGATCAGTATATCTCGCATCCCGGCGATCTGTTTCCAGGGGACTTGTGGATAAAGGGATCTAAATTCATCGTCAAGATTCTTAACCGCTTCGCCGATAATTTCCAACCGCCGAATGACAGCATCCTGGACTTTGTGATCATCTTGGAATTTTGCCTCCGAAATGTTATTAGTGTATTCCTCAATCGCGGAGATGCTTTCAAGAATATCCTGCAAATAGACAGAATAATCTCTGTTCATAAAATAGGGACCTCTTCCGACAGAATTCTTTTCTTGAGTAAAGGTTTTATCGTCGAATATTCTACAAGATCAACCTTTTTCCCGAGAGCTTCTTCGAGCGACTGTTTAACCCCAATAAAATCAAATAAACTTATATTTTCTTTGCCGAAGTCGACTAAAATATCAATATCGCTATCTTCTCTGGCCAGGCCTTTGGCGACCGATCCAAACAGGCCGGCTTTCTTCACGCCGCGCCGTAAAAGAAACGGTTTAATTCTTTTTTTGATATCCTCAATTGTCATATATTTAATATTATAACACCAATTTCAACTGAAATCCCGCCCCCGGCCGGCCGAAAATAACCTATGAAGATCGAGCGTCGCGCCCCCGTTATCCCGGCTGACGTTTCCCGCGCTCTCCTGAAGCGGTATGGCTCTTTTCGAAATATATTACCGCTGAAGTGGTTGCGCCAAGTTTGGCCAATGATATTTACTTGAGATTACGACCGGGTGGCGGCCGATCTTGCTGCCAAAGAGTTTGCCGGAGTGAACCCGAAACTTCTCCGCATCATCGGGATTGAAGACCACATAGGTTAGGGCGCGATCACTTCTTCGTCTTCTTTTTTTCTCTGCCGGCGGCCTTGTCTTCGTCTACGGCCGGGGTCGCCTTGGGCGCGGCGGTTTCTTTGGGCTGTTCCGGCTTGGGCTTTTCCACTTTGCCTTCGCCTTTTTCAAACGTGATCTTATCGTCTTTGACTTCGGAGACGACGACATCGCCTTCCTTAAACTTGCCGCCGATGATCTCGTTCGAGAGCGGGTTTTCCAGCAGGTGCTGGACGGCCCGGCGCAGCGGACGCGCGCCGTATTTGGGCTCATAGCCCTCTTTGATGACCTTTTCTTTGACGGCCTCGGAGACGTCGAGCCGCATGCCGCGGTCGGCCACCTGTTTCATTAGGTCCGAAATAATGAGACCGGCGATCTGCTTTAACTCGCCATCGGTCAGCGGATGGAAAACGATAATTTCGTCGATGCGGTTTAAGAATTCTGGCCGGAAATCCTTTTTCATGTCGGAGAGGACGACATCGCGCATTTTTTCGTAATTAGCTTCGCGGTCTTCGCGGGCCATAAAGCCGATGGCGCCCTGCTGGACGATCTCCTTTTGGCCGATGTTCGAGGTCATGATAACGACGGTGTTCTTGAAATCAACGACGTGGCCTTTGGAGTCGGTCAGCCGCCCGTCTTCGAGTATCTGCAGTAAAATATTGAAAACATCCGGGTGGGCTTTTTCAATTTCGTCGAACAGGATGACGGAATAGGGTTTGCGCCGCACCGCTTCGGTCAAAGTCCCGCCTTCTTCATAACCGACATAGCCGGGCGGGGCCCCGATCATGCGGGAGACGGTGTGTTTTTCCATGTATTCCGACATATCGATGCGGACCAGCGCGTCCTGGGTTCCGAAAAGGAATTCCGAGAGGCGGCGGGCGACCTCGGTTTTACCGACCCCGGTCGGTCCGGCAAAAATGAACGAGCCAAGCGGCCTCTGCGGCGGTTTGAGCCCCGCGCGGCCCCGGCGGATCGCCTGCGAGATGGCGATGATCGCTTCGTCCTGGCCGATGACGCGCTTGTGCAGTTCGGCCTCCATGTGGATCAGCTTTTCGGTCTCCGCGGCGGAGAGTTTAACGACCGGGATACCGGTCCAGTCGGAAACGATTGAGGCGATATCCTCTTCGGTCACGAACGGCTCCGCTTCGCCCCGCTCCTGCTTCCACTTGGCTTCTAATTCTTTGACTTTCTTTTCCTGGGCGGCCAGTTTGTCGCGCAGGGCGGCGGCTTTTTCATATTCCTTGGATTTGGCCAGCGCCTGTTCTGCCTGCTTGAGCGCGGCCAGCTCTTTCTGCTCTTTTTTGACATCGGCCGGCGGCGCAATCATTTTGAGGCGGACCTTGGCGGCCGCTTCGTCCATAACGTCGATCGCTTTGTCGGGCAGGAAGCGGTCGGAAATATAACGATGAGAAAGGGTGGCCGCGGCGACCAGCGCGACATCGGGGATTTTGACGTGATGGTGCTCTTCGTACTTGGAGCGTATACCCTTTAAAATTTCGATCGTCAGCTCGACCGACGGCTCATTAATGAGGACCGGCTGGAATCTTCTCTCCAGCGCGGCGTCTTTTTCGATGTTCTTGCGGTATTCGTCAACGGTCGTGGCGCCGATCATCTGCAATTCGCCGCGGGCCAGCGCCGGTTTCAACATATTACCGGCGTCGATGGCCCCTTCGGCGCCGCCGGCGCCGACCAGAGTGTGAAGTTCGTCAATAAAGAGGATGATCTGGCGTTTCTTGGCCAGGATCTCGTCGAGAACTTTTTTCACGCGCGCCTCAAACTCGCCGCGGTATTTGGTCCCCGCCACCATGCCGCCCAGGTCGAGCTCGATCAGCTGTTTATCTTTGAGTATTTCGGGCACTTCGCCTTTGACGATCCGCTCGGCCAGGCCTTCGACGATGGCGGTCTTGCCGACGCCGGGGTCGCCCAGGAGGGCCGGGTTGTTCTTGGTCCGGCGGGAGAGGATGCGGATGATCCGGTCGATCTCCACTTCGCGGTCGATGACGGGGTCAAGTTCGCCCTTTTTGGCCATGGCAGTCAGGTCGCGGCCGTAGGAAGCCAGCGCCGGTTTCTTCGGCCTGGGCGGAGCGCCGAGCCCAAGGCCGGGGAAGCCGAACATGCCGCCCGGCCCTAATTCTTCCGGCCCGCCTTCTTCTCCCCCTTCTTCGCCGCCGGGAAATTCCGGCGGCAGTTCTTCCGGTCCGGCGGGGCCGAGCGCCTTCTCGGCTTCGGAGATGATCTCTTTGGCGACTTTGTCGAAATTGACTTTGCGTTTGCTAAGCGCCTGAGCGGCCAGGCTCTCGCCTTCGCGGATGATGCCTAAGAGGAGATGTTCTTCGCCGACGTAGTTGAAGCCGAGTTCTCGGGCGGCGTCATAGGCCAGCTCAAGCGTCTTTTTGGCCCGCGGGGAGAGGGTGACCTTTTTGGGCGAGCCCTCGCCGCGGCCGATGAGCGATTCGACATCGGAGAAGAGGTTGACCAGGTCAACGCCTAATGCCTGCAGGACTTTTGAGGCAAAGCCCTCGGCCTTGATCAGGGCCAGCAACAGATGCTCGGTGCGGACATGGTCGTGGCCCAGCCGGCCGGCCTCTTCGGTCGCAATTTGCAGGATCCGGTTGGCCGAATCGTTAAAATATGAATAGAATCTTTCCTTTGGCTGGCGCTTGAGGAGCGACGCGAAGACGTCGGGAAAATCGAACATGTCGGGAAAGCCGGGAAAGCCCGGGATGCTGAAGTCAAATTCGTCGCTCGAAGGGATAAAGCCCTCTTCGGCGGCGCAGATGTTGCAGAGGTGCCGCTCAACTTTCTTGCCGTTGACGATTTTAGTAATGTGGACGGTGGCCTGGCGGATCTTGCATTTTTGACAGATCATTTAATCTCCCTTTTTCTTAGTATCCCGAAACCCCATACTAAAGTATGGGGAATACTTTTCCCCATTCCCCACACTTCAGTGTGGGGTGATAACCAAATAGCGTCATGTAATTATAGACAATCACGCCTGTTAGCGCAACTACTGAAGCATCTCTTCGAACAGGCGTTCAATTTCAATATGAAACCGCTCGGCCATTTTGAACATGGCGCTGACGCCCGAAAGAGTCAGATCCCACTCGTCCATCAGGCAGCAGACCCTTTTGATGGTGGTCAGGTCGTGCTGGGAATAGAGTCGGTAGTTCTTGGTCGTCCTTTGAGGCTGCACGAGGCCCGCCTGCTCATAGAGCCGCAGGGTCCTGGGGTGACAGCCGATCAGCTCGGCCGCCACCCTGATCGTATAAACCGGCTTGTGGCTATCGTGATAGAAGCGAAACATTACCATTGGTGTTATCATAAACCTTATCAATGCTCATGTCAAGGTTATCAAGTTATCCTAAAAGTCTGATGGAGGAAACCCCATACTGAAGTATGGGGAATAGTGGCGGTAAAATTCCCCACACTTTAGTGTGGGGTGTCATCCGGATAAAAAACAGCCCCAGGGTTAGCCGGGGCTGTCTATGAAACTCGAGCAAAGAAACCTAGATTTTGTAGCCGACGCCAAGGCCGATTTGGTTGGCGGTATAAGTTGACGCCCCTCCGCCTGGATTGATAGATTGGAGAGTATATTCAACATAAACCGCTCCCTGCGTTGACCAGGCGATAGCAGTTCCTGCCGTCAAGTCGGTTTGAGTGGAATTTGAACCGGCGTAATCAGTTTTACGATAGACCAATCCGCCATAGGGGACGAACGGAATCATTACTTTGCTGGCGCCAAGCCCGATCATCAATTGATTGCCATTTGAAGTAGTAGTTACCCCAAGAGCAGTTGTATTACTTGTAAGGACTCTGGTACCGACGCCAAAAGCGACAGAAACTGGCGAACCGGTCCCTTCTTCTATCAAACCATATTTCAAAATAGCTCCATAGGCAGTAACATTACTCGAAGTAATAATCGCCGGCAATGAGCCAAGTGTCATTTGCCCTGCCTGTATATAAGCGTCTAATTTGTCAGTAATTCCGTAGCCAGCGTAACCGCCTATTGAGACGGCAGAGAGACCAGTAAATCCTCCGGATTGGAGACTGGAGTCAACAAGGTAACTACCAAGCACTCCCCATTTCCCCTGTCCTAACGGATTAGCGATGATCAGCAGTTCAGCCGAGGCAAAGGTCGAAAGAGCCACAACAAAAACCAATGCGTAAATAAAAGAGCTCATTCTTTTCCCCCTTTACAAGTATATGGAAACGATCTTGTTATTGTTATTGCCACCTCCTTGTTCGATTTTTCATCGGGAGTATTATATAATTAAACCCTATGCATGTCCAGAAGTTTTCCGACCTGCCTGACGCGACCGGCCACTTTGGCCGCTTCGGAGGGAGATTCGTGCCCGAGACCCTCATGGCCCCGCTTGAGGAGCTGACCAGAGCGTATCTCGCGGCCAAGAATGATTCTGCCTTTCTGGAAGAGCTCGACCGCTATCTTGAACATTTTGTCGGCCGGCCCACGCCCCTCTATTTTGCGCAGCGACTGACGGAGGCGCTCGGCGGCCCAAAGATCTACTTAAAGCGGGAAGACCTCTGCCACACCGGCGCGCACAAGATCAACAATACGATGGGGCAGCTTTTGTTGGCTCAGCGCATGGGGAAGAAGCGGATCATCGCCGAAACCGGCGCGGGCCAGCATGGCGTGGCGACCGCGACCGCGGCCGCGCTCTTTGGCCTGCCGTGCGTTATTTACATGGGAACGGAAGATATCAAACGTCAGGCCCTCAACGTCTTTCGCATGAAACTCCTCGGCGCCCAGGTCGTGCCGGTCAAAAGCGGCAGCCGCACGCTCAAGGACGCGGTCAACGAAACCCTGCGCGACTGGATGGCCCACCCTGACGATACTTTTTACTGCCTCGGCTCCTGCGTCGGCCCGCACCCATATCCGATGATGGTCAGGGATTTCCAGTCGGTCATCGGCAAAGAAGCCAAGGGCCAGCATTTTGACGCAGAAAAGAAGGAGCCGGATTATCTTTTGGCCTGCGTCGGGGGGGGCAGTAACTCGATCGGTCTCTTTCATCCTTTCCTCGAAGATCCTGATGTCAAGATCATCGGGGTGGAGGCGGAGGGGGCGGCGTCGCTGGCCCGGGGCTCCGTCGGCGTCCTGCACGGCGCCAGGGAATATATCCTCCAGACAAAGACCGGACAGATCATGGTGACACACTCGATCTCGGCCGGGCTTGATTATTCCGGCTCCGGCCCGGAGCACAGCTACTTAAAAGATCTCGGCCGCGCCGAGTATGTCACCGCCAGCGACAAAGAGGCGCTTGACGGCTTCAAGCTTCTCTCAATGACCGAGGGGATCATCCCGGCGCTTGAGTCGTCGCACGCCATCGCTTATTTGCGCAAACTCGCCAAGAAATTGGACAAAAGCCAGAGCGTGATCGTCTGCCTCTCGGGGCGGGGGGATAAAGATGTCGAATCTATCCGAGACATTTAAAAAAAGAAAAGCGCTTATCACTTACATAACGGCCGGCGACCATTCGCTTGCCGAAACCAAGAAGCTGATCTCTAGCTTTGAAAAAGCGGGCGCCGATATCATTGAACTCGGCATCCCATTCTCCGACCCGCTGGCCGATGGCCCCGTCATCCAAGCCTCACATCAGCGGGCGCTCAAGAAAAATGTCGCGCTGGCCGATGTTTTTAAGCTGGTCGCCAAAGTCAGAAAGAAAACTCAAATCCCGATCTGCTTTATGCTCTCATATAATCTGATCGTTAAATATGGGGAAGAAAAGTTTTATGCTGATTGTGAAAAGATTGGGGTAGATGGCGTTGTAATTCCTGACCTGCCGCCTGAAGAAGGGTCAAGTCCCTCGACTTCGCTCGGGACGAGTGTCAAGGGTCAAGCAGCAAGAATTGCTTTTGTTGCGCCAACGAGCACCGATGCGCGGATTAAGTCGGCGGCTGAAAGCGCTTCCGGATTCATTTATCTGATCTCCGTCGCTGGCATCACGGGGAAGAGGGAAATGATATCCGGTGATCTGGGCGATCTGGCGGCCCGGGTCCGCAAATATACTAAATTACCGATAGCAATCGGCTTTGGCATTTCAACCCCGGCCCAGGCGTCGCAGATGGCCAGGATTGCTGACGGCGTCATTGTCGGCTCGGCCATCGTCGACCTGATCGGCAAGAAAAAAACTGCCGCAGCGCTCAAACTCATCGCTTCGATGCGGCGCGTGATCGATGCTCGGTAGGATCGGCTACCGCTTCAATCAATTCCGTTTCGGCATGTTTTCGGTCTATGACAGCGCCGATGAAAAACTTGCCCGCGCTTCTTTGAGCGATCAAGAGTATTCTCTCTTTGACCAGCTGCCGCCGTTCGAGAAGAAACATGCCGTTGTCGTCGCCCGCAAGATGCTCATTTTCTCGGTCCGGAACCCGGAGCTCGACAGGGAAAAGCTCGTCAAACTCGGCCTGCTTCATGATATCGGCAAGGTCATGGAGAGAAATTCGGTGATGACAAAATCGGTCATGGTCATTATCCGGTTTTTCCTGCCGGGGCTTTATGACTGGCTGGCGGAAAGGGGGAAAGTCGATCCCCGCTTCAAGCGGTTTTACATCCACAAGCATCATGGGGCGGTGGGGGCGCAGCTGTTAGAGGAGATCGGCGTCTCCGGTGAATTTCTTTCAATAATTAAAAAACATGACCCGCGGGTTGAACCGTTCGGGCCGGCTGATCCAATTGAATTGAAAATACTCCGGCAGGCAGATTCTACTTACTAGGATAAGCAGCAGAAACGGTGGTTCTGATCCCGCCCCTGACGCCGAACTCGCCCACAATCGACGCTCTCCTCGGCTGGCAGGCGGCGACAAAGTCATCGAGTATCTTGTTGATAACATGTTCATGAAAAGCTCCCACGTTGCGATAAGAAATGAAATAAAGCTTTAAGGATTTTAGCTCAACTAATTTTTTCCCCGGCACATACTCGATCTTGATCGTCGCAAAATCGGGCAGACCGGTCTTGGGGCAGACGCAGGTGAACTCGGGGAACTCGATGTTGACCGTGTAAACTTTTTCGGGATATTGATTGTCGACGACTTCGATCATCGGAATTTATTGATCTCGTCCCGCAATTTCTTGGCTGCCTGGCCGGGCTCGTCGGCGTAGAGGATACTGCGCGAGGCGTTAATGATGGAATTTTTGCCGCTGTATTTGACGGCCAACCCCAGGTCGCCGCCCTGCGCGCCGACGCCGGGGATGAGAAACGGCATCTCACCCGCCAGTTTCCGTATCTCCTTAATTTCCGTTGGCTTGGTCGCGCCGACCACCAGGCCGCAGTTGCCGTAATGGTTCCACTCTTTGACGTGCTGGACGACGGTCTTGTAGAGCGGCTCGCCGCAGCCGTAGGTCTGGAAATCACGGAAGCCGGGATTGCTGGTGAGACAGAGGACAAAAATCCCCTTTTCGCGGTAATCCAGAAATGGCTGGACCGAATCGTGGCCCATGTAGGGATTGACGGTGACCGCGTCGGCCTTAAAAACCTCGAAGGCGCTTTTGGCGTAGGCGTTCGACGAGTGCCCGACATCGCCGCGCTTGGCGTCAAGAATGACCGGCAAATCAGATTCGTGGATATAATCGATGGTCTTGATGAGCGAGCTCAGGCCGTAGAGGCCGTACATTTCGTAAAACGCGCTGTTCGGCTTGTAGGCGCAGACCAGGTTTTTGGTCGCGTCGACGATCTCCTTATTGAAAAGAAAGATCGGGTCATTGGTGGTCAGGAATTTCTGGGGTATCCGGCTGAGGTCGATATCGAGGCCGACGCAAAGCAGGCTGTTGTTTTTTGCCGCAGCCCGGCTTAGCTGTTCGCTGAACTTCATGTCACTTCTTCGGCTTCTCCTTCAACTTCCGTTTCTTCGTATTCTTTTTCGGCGCGGGCCCGCTCTTTTTCGGCGATCATGTCGCCGATCGTGACTTTCTTTTCTTCGGCCGGGGGCTGGGCCGCTTCGGACTCTTCTTTCTTGGCTTCTTTTTTCTCCCGCTCGAGGATCACCTTTTTGACCGAGAGGCCGATCCGCTGTTCAGCGGGGAGGACACGCAGTATCTTGACATCGACCACATCGCCGATCTTGACCGCCTCGTCCGGTTTGCCGACCGGCTGGGTCGAGAGTTCCGAGATATGGATCAACCCTTCGAGGCCGCGTTCGAGCTCGGCGAAGGCGCCGAACTTGGCGAAGCGCAGTATTTTTGCTTTAACGACCTGGCCGGGCTTGTATAATTCGGCCGCGTTGGCCCAGGGATCGGGCTGGAGCTCCTTGAGGCCGAGCGAGACCTTTTTGTTGACCCGGTCGACCCCTAACACAAAGACATCGATCTCATCGCCGCTTTTCAAGACCTCGGACGGGTGCTTGACCCGCTGCCAGGAGATCTCCGAGAGATGAATGAGCCCCTCGATGCCGCCCAGGTCGACGAACGCGCCGAAAGTTTTCAGGTTCTTGACCTTGCCCCGGCGGACCTGGCCGACCTCGAGCTCGCCGAGCAGCTTAGCGACCTCGACTTGGCTCTTTTCGCCGGCGGCCAGCCGGTGCGAGAGAGTGATCTTGCCCTGCCGCTGGTTGACCTCGATGACCTTGAGCGGAATGGTGCGGCCGACAAAGGCATTAAGCGATTCTTCGTTCGTTTTATTGACCTGCGAGGCGGGGACAAAGCCGCGGACCCCCGCGCAGTCGACGACGAGGCCGCCCTGCAGGGCCTGCATGACCTTGCCTTCCAGCACGGCCCGGGTGCGGTAGGCATCGTTGGCGAATTTCCATTTTTTTTCGTAATCGGCGCGCTTTTTGGAGAGGACGACATAGCCCTCTTTGTTCTCGATGTTTTCGATCGTCACGCTGATGACATCGCCGAGCCTGACGATCTCCTCGGGCGAGCCGAATGTCCGCTCGGAGAGCTCATCCGGCAGGATCAGGCCGTCGGCCTTGTAATTGATGTCAACCAGGACGCCCGAGTGATCGACTTTGATGACCTTGCCCTGGACGATATCGCCGACCTTGTATTCCTTGAAGGTGGCTTCGTAGCCGGAGGGGGCAGTTCCTTCTTTGGGTTTTTCGGGTTGGGGTTTGGCCTCCGGCGCGGCTTTCGGTTTTTCGATCACGGGAGCTTTCGGCGCCGAGGGGAGGGTCGTCGCCTTGAATTCTTCTTTTTCTTTGGGGGCGGGGGCGGCCTTTTCGGCCAGGCCGCGGCTCTCCGCCAGCGTCTGCCGGATCAGCTCCTCGACTTCGGAAAACTCCGCTTCGCCTTTGCCTTTTTCAATAAAAGTTCCTCTGAGTTCTTCAGCCATAGCGTCATAAGGATACCACGAAATCGTCGAGGGGTCAACCTGGCCAGCCGTACTTGCCGACTAATGGGACGAAGACGCAGCCGATCGATTTTTCGATCTTGAGCTTGCCTTTTTCTTTGGTCGCGACCGTCAGGGTCTGCAAATATCTTTCGCCAACCGGCAGGACAAGATGACTGCCTTCGGCCAGCTGGTCGGCCAGCGGTTGAGGGATATCGGGGCAACCGGCCGTGACGATGATCGCATCATAAGGGGTTTCTTCCGCGTACCCCTCAGTCCCGTCGCTGACGATGAACTCGATATTATCATAGCCAAGCCGGTCTAAGATATTTTTCGCCCCGTCAGAAAGCGCTTGGAACCGCTCGATCGTGATGACTTTTCTGCAGATCTCGGCCAAAATGGCGGCCTGATAGCCCGAGCCGGTGCCGACCTCCAGCACTTTTTCGCCCCCTTTTAACTTCAATAACTCAGTCATGACGGCGACCATATAGGGTTGGGAGATCGTCTGGCCCGAACCGATAGGAAGCGCGCCGTCGTCATAGGCGGCGTAGCGCATGTTTTCGGGGACGAATTCGTGGCGGGGAACTTTCCGGAATGCCTCGAGAACTTTCTCGTCCTTGATCCCGCGGGAGACAAGCTGGCTCTCGACCATTGCTCGACGGAGTTCAGCAAAATTTTCCACGCGACAATTATATCACTTGACAATTTCACAGGAAACCTTAAAATGATTTCTGTGAAGACAGCGACGGAAGTTAAATACGGCTTTGGCCCGCACCTGATGCTCGACTGCTACGGCTGTCCGAAGGAAAAGCTGGCCGACATGGATCTCATCTTTGCCGCTCTGGATACCCTGCCGGCGAAGATCGGCATGACGAAGATCATGCCCCCCTATGTTTTCAAGTATTCGGGCAAAGTCGCCGAGGACTGGGGTATCTCGGGCGTCGTGCTGATCGCCGAATCGCACATCTCGATCCACACTTTCCCGGACAAGGAGCACGCCTTTATCGACATTTTCTCCTGCAAGGATTTTGACACCGACTACGCCCGCCGCGAACTGCTCGAGATCTTTGATGCCACTCATCACGAAGTTATTCTCCTCAACCGGGGAGTTGAGTTCCCCAAGAATATCCGCCGCGCGGCCGATCTTGTTAATCGCGAGCGGCGTGAGATCGTCGAGCGTCCCCGCATCTATCACTAAATAATGTTCGTCCTTCTCCCCTGCCCGCATGAAGCAACCGTCAGCTACGGCAAAGGGACAAAGCGCGGCCCGGCGGCAATCCTCAAAGCAATGCAGTATGTCGAGAATTTCGACGAAGAGCTCGGACGGGAGATGGCGCCCACCGGTAAATTAAAAGTTCTTAAACCGGTCGGGGTCTCGGGTCTCGAGTCGCGGGTCGCAGGCCTGTTGAAAGAAGATCATACGCTGGTGATTCTCGGCGGCGAACATTCGATCACGCCCATTGCTGTCAAAGCTTTCGCTAAAAAATATCGAAACCTCTCCGTCTTGCAGCTTGACGCCCACGCCGACTTGCGCGATTCTTATCGGGGCACAAAAAAAAGCCATGCCTGCGCCATCCGCCGGGTCCTTGAGATCTGCCCCGCCGTTCAGGTCGGCATCCGCAGTCTCTCCGTCGAAGAATGGGAGTGGGCGCAGAAGACCGGCCAGATCGAAAAAATGCATTTCGCGCCGAAGCTTGAGTTGGTCGAGAAGATCGAAAGACAGCTTCACAAGAACGTTTACATCACGATTGATGTTGATGTCTTTGACCCCTCGATCATTCCCGCCACCGGCACGCCGGAGCCCGGCGGCTTGTTCTGGTACGAGGTTCTGGATATTTTAAAAGGCGTTTGCCGGACCAAGAACGTGATCGGCTTTGATGTGGTGGAGCTCGCGCCGCGCAGAGGGGATCACGCCTCGGATTTTACTATTGCCAAACTGGTCTGCAAACTGCTGGGCTACCTCTCAGTTTAACTGAAATTTCCGCCAAAGCCGCCCGATAATCAATTGTGAGGATCAAACCATGAATAGTCGCGATGTTATTTTCCATCAAGTGTTGAACGGCGCCGTCCTGGCCGCGATAGCGATGTTAGCGGTCTTCCTGGGCGTCAGCTACTTTAACCTTGGCATCAGCTTCCAGGACATCATGATCATCGTCGGTATCCCGATGGCGCTGGGCATCGTGACGAGCTACGCGATCTTCTGAGTTACTTCCCGTAATTCTTTCGGCAGTCCCGCCTCAAACTCCACGAACTTCCCCGTTCTCGGATGAATAAACCCAAGTTTCTTCGCATGTAACAGCTGTCCAACGAGACCAAACTCATTCTTTCTGCCGCCGTAGGTCGGGTCGCCGACGACTGGATGGCCGAGGTGGTTCAGGTGGACGCGGATCTGGTGCGTGCGGCCGGTCTTAATCTTTACCTCTACCAGAGTGTAGTTTTTATATCGTTTAAGGACTTTATAAGATGTGAATGCCTCTCTTGAGTTCGGAGTTCGGAGTTTGGAGTTCGGAGATTCAATAACCGCCATTTTTTTTCGGTGAACAGGATGCCGGCCGATCCTCGCCTCGATGATCCCCGCGTTGTTCTTGATCACGCCGTGGACCAGCGCGACATAGGTCTTTTCCACCGTCCTGGCCTTGATCTGTTTGACCAGTGAAGCATATGCGGCATCGGTCTTGGCCGCGACGATCACCCCAGAGGTGTCTTTGTCGAGGCGGTGGACGATCCCCGGGCGCAGGGGCGCGCCGAGGTTAGATAGATGACAGTGATGGAGGAGGGCGTTGACCAGCGTGCCGGAGAAATTGCCCGGCGCCGGGTGAGTGACCATGCCGCTCGGTTTGTTGACCACGATAATGTCGTCATCTTCAAAGAGGATATCGAGCGGAATGCTTTCCGGCCTGACCGTCAGCTCCTTCGGCGGCGGGATAATGACTTTAATATGATCGTCTGACTTGATCTTATAGCTCGGCTCGGTTGGTTGATCGTTGACGGAGATCAGGCCGTCTTCGATGAGTTTTTTTATTTGTGAACGGGAAAGGTTTAGGTCGGCGACAACGGAGAGGAACTGATCAAGCCGCCGGCCTTTTTGTTCGGCAGAGATGAGGAACTCAAATTCGTTGTTCATGTGGTATTATAATAATTATACTCTATGCGCAATTACCTGGGAATTGATATCGGCTCGGTGAGCGTTAAAGTCGTTGTTATCGGTGAAAATTTCGAAATTCTCGAAAAGCGCTGCGTCCGAACAAAAGGGAATCCCGCCGCGGTCGCGCGGGAACTTGTAGAAAATATCGGCGCGCGCTTTGCTCTGGCCGGCGTCGCCTCGACCGGCTCGGGCGGCAAGCTGCTTAAAGCGGAATTCGTGAACGAGATTGTGGCGCAGTCGACTGCGGTTGGAAAACTTTATCCGCATATAAAGACCGTGATCGAGATCGGCGGCGAAGATTCAAAACTGCTGATCATGGAAAAAGGCAAGCTCAAGGATTTTGCCGCCAATTCCGTCTGCGCGGCCGGCACCGGCTCTTTCCTTGACCAGCAGGCAACGCGCCTCGGCCTTTCAATCGAAGAATTCTCCCGGCTGGCCCTAAGGTCAAAGCGCCCGCCCCGCATCGCCGGCCGCTGCACGGTTTTCGCCAAGTCGGACATGATCCATCTCCAGCAGAAAGGCACACCGGACTATGACATTGTCGCCGGGCTGTGCCTGGCGGTCGCCAGGAACTTTATCGGCAATGTGGGACGGGGGAAAAAGATTGAAAAGCCCGTCGCTTTTCACGGCGGGGTGGCGGCCAATGTCGGGATGGTTAAGGCGTTTGAGTGCGTCATCGGCCTCGCAGACGGAGAAGTTTTTATCCCGGAGCATTTCGCGCTGATGGGGGCAATCGGGGCGGTTATTTCTTGTCTGGAAAACGATCGGTTCGCGCGCGGCGATAAAATTAATATCAAGGAAATTTTCATAGCGCAGTCCAAAGAAAATAAAAGCCGTTTCCATTCACCGTTAGGCAGAAGGGGATCGGAAGAATCGTCTCCAGGTTTAAATATGCTTCCCGCCGGAAACATCAGAGCTTATCTCGGGATCGATGTCGGTTCGGTCAGCACCAATCTGGCGCTGCTCGATGAAAACAAAAACGTTCTCGTTCGAAAATATCTTGCCACCGCCGGCCGGCCGATCGAAGCGGTCAAACGGGGACTCCTGGAGATCAAAGATGAGATCGGCGGTCGGGTTGAAGTTTTAGGGGCGGGGACGACCGGCTCGGGCCGCCACATGATCGGCGATCTGGTGGGGGCGGACATCGTAAAAAACGAGATAACGGCCCAGGCCGAAGGCGCCCTGCATTTTGAGCCGGCGGTTGACACTATTTTTGAGATCGGCGGCCAGGATTCAAAATACATTGCGCTGGAGAAGGGGGCGGTCGTCGACTTTGCCATGAACAAGGTCTGCGCGGCGGGGACGGGTTCCTTTCTTGAAGAACAAGCCGAAAAGCTCGGCTTGAATATCCGCCGCGAATTTGCCGAATTCGCTTTTGCGTCTTCGTCTCCCTGCGGCAGCGGCGACCGCTGCACGGTTTTCATGGAATCCGAGCTCAATCACCACTTAAGCCGGGGCGCCCCCCAGGCGGACCTGGTCGCCGGCCTGGCCTATTCGATCGTCAACAATTACCTGAACCGGGTGGTCGAGAACCGCCGGGTGGGCGAAAACATCTTGTTCCAGGGCGGGGTGGCGGGCAACCGGGCGGTGGTCGCCGCCTTCGAAAAGATAACGGGCAAGCGGATAACGGTCCCCCCTTTCCATGACGTGACCGGGGCGATCGGCGCCGCCCTGATCGCCAGGCGCGAAAGAAACCGGGCCAAGAGCAAATTCAAGGGCTTCGACCTCAACAAAGTTACGGTTGAAAGCGAAGCCCCCGTCTTTGACGGCAAATCGGCCGCCGCGGCCAAGCCGCCCGATCTCTTTGCGGAACGCGATGAAATTATCTTTTCTTACAAAAAAATCTCGGGCGGGAAAAAGATCGGCCTGCCGCGCGCCCTGCTCTTTTACGAAAACTTTCCTTTCTGGAGCGCCTTTTTTTCCGCGCTGGGCTTTGAGGTCGTTCTCTCGGACGCCTCCACGCCGGAGCTGGCCCGGGCCGCGATCGAGAACAAAGCCGCCGAGGCCTGCTTTCCCATAACGCTGTCATACGGTCACGTGCGCGACCTGGCCGCCAAGGGCGCGGACCTCATTTTCCTGCCCAGCGTGATCGGCCAGCCGGCGCCGTCTTCGGAGTCCGCGGAAAATTTTAACTGCCCTTTCATTCAAGCCCTGCCGTACTTTATCAAGGCGGGTTTTAACCACGATAATATTTTGAGCCCGCCGCTTGAGCCGCAGCGGGGGAAAGCTTTTTTTGAAAAGCAGCTCATTAATTTCGGCCGAGGCCTTGGGAAGAATAAAAAGGAGACACAGGACGCAATCCGGCAGGCGCAGGAAAAACTGCGTGAAGCGGAGCAACGAATAAAGGCAAGAGGACGGGAGGTTCTTAAACAAAATGTCCCCGCGCTGGCGATCATCAGCCGTTCTTACAACGGCTCGGACCCGGCCTTGAACCTGAACATCCCTCAAAAGTTGAGAGAAATGGGCGTGCTGGCGATCCCGGCGGATTATCTGCCGGCCGAGACGGAAGCAACTGCGGCGATGTACTGGAGCTGCGGGCAAAAGATCCTGGCGGCGGCTAAATTTGTTGACCGGCAGCCCGCACTTTCGGCCGTCTATATCACGAACTTCCGCTGCGGGCCGGATTCTTTCATCTCTCATCTGGTGAAGGAAACGATCACTGCCAAACCTTATTTGCAGATCGAAGTAGATGAGCACTCAAGCGACACCGGCATCATCACGCGGCTGGAGGCCTTTTTAGAGTCATGGCAGCGCGCCTAGTTTACATCCCGCGCATGTGCGATCACGCCGAGACCCTGGCGGCGGCGCTGCGGCGCTGCGGCGTGCCGGCGGAGGTCCTGCCGCCGACCGACGAGAAAACGCTCGAGCTGGGCAGAAAATACACCTCGGGCAAGGAGTGCCATCCCTTTACGGTCACGACCGGGGACTTCCTGAAGAAGATCACCGAACCCGGCTTCGATCCCCAAAGATCCGCTTTTTTGATGCCGACGGCGTCCGGCCCCTGCCGCTTTGGGCAGTATCATCAAACCCAGCGGATCATCCTCGACCGCCTCGGCTACCGGGACGTGCCAATTTTTTCCCCTGACGTGCGGGATTCTTACGGCCGGTCAATGGGCCTCGGCCTCAAATTCCGTCGTCTGGCCTGGCGGGGAATAGTTGCCGTCGATCTCTTGAACGAGCTTGCCGCGGCAATTCGCCCTGACGAAAAGACAAGCGGCGCGGCGGACAAGCTTCATGCCTATTATCTGGCAATGATCTCAAAAGCCATTGAGGCGAAGAACGGAGGGATTTTTAAAACGGTCAAAGAGATGAAGCGAGATTTTTTTGCTTTGCCCCGCCTCAACCCGGGCCATAAACCGCTCATCGGCATTGTGGGAGAGATCTTTCTCCGCTGCAATCCGGCCTGCAACGCGGACATCGTGAGGAAAGTGGAAAAGTTAGGCGGCCGAACTTATACGGCGCCCATCTCCGAGTGGTTCTATTACACCAATCTGGGCTATATCTATGAAAGCTGGCTGCGGCGCTCGCCGCAAGGTTTTGCGCGGGCGCTCCTCGCCGATCTGATCCAGAGATGGGATGAGCGGCGTCTCGGTCACCGCCAGCCCTCGGCCTTGAAGCTCATTCGTCTGGCCTCTCCTTACCTGCACCATACTTTCAAAGGGGAGGCGATACTGTCAATCGGCAAGGCGCTTGATCTGATCGAGAACGGCGCGGCGGGGATCATCAACATCATGCCTTTTACCTGCATGCCCGGGACGGTGGTTTCGGCCATCGCGAAACAGATCGAGATTCCCTGGCTGGACGTCTCGATCGACGGCACGGAAGGGGTAAATCTCGAGATCCGCCTTGAGGCCTTTATGCACCAGGCCGCTTCTTATAAAAAGTCAGTCCCCAGAGCCCGAGAGCGAAAGTAAGAATCACCAGCCACTGCGAAGGGGTGAGCCCCAGCCAGTGGATGGGGCTGAAGCGCAGGAACTCGATCAAAAAGCGATAGGCCGAATATAAGATCAGCCACCAGAAAAAGATCTGGCCGTCGAATTTCTTGGCGCGATAAAGGAAGACCAGCGCGAGAAACGCTAAAAACATCAGAGTCATTGAATAAAGCTGGGTGGGGTGGAGGGCTTGTCCCGGGAAATAGGCCCCGGCCAGCGAGCCTGACGGGAAAATCAAGCCCCAGGAAAATTTAGCCGGCAGGCCTGCCTGTCCGGCA
>METM01000022.1:9141-12006 GCA_001772335.1 candidate division WOR-1 bacterium RIFCSPHIGHO2_01_FULL_53_15 | reverse complement strand
CGATGGCGTAGCCCAGCGCCACGCCCGGCGCCAGCGCGTCGAACAGTTTAAGCCTGGGCATGTTTTTGACTTTAACATAGACAACCGTCACCAGCAGAGCCAGTAGAAAACCGCCCAGAAAAACCAGCCCGCCTTTCTGCGCCATGAAGATCTCGGCCGGGTTGCCGCGAAAATATTCCCACTGCCCGAAAACGTATGAGAGCCGCGCCCCGACGAGGCCGGAGATAATCACATAAATGGCCAGGTCAAAAATTGTCTGAGAACCGATCCCTTCTCTTTTAGCGTAATAGAGCGAGACGAGGATCCCCGCTAAAAAAGCCAGGGCGATAAAGAAGCCGTAAGCGTGGATGGCGAAAGGGCCGAACTTAAAAAGAACCGGATACATGTTTTTTCCTCCCAATAAACAGCAAATAGGCCAGCAGGACGACGCCCGCGTTGATCATGATGTCGGCCAGATTAAAGACCGGCCAGAACGGGAGGCCGATATAATCGATGACAAAAGAGCGGAAGAGCCGGTCAGCCAAATTGCTGATGCTGCCGCCAAGAATGAGGGCGAGGCCGGCCTGAAACATATAATTTTTTGCCGGGACGCGGTAGTGCAGGTAAATGACGACGGCCGAAACGACCAACCCGATGACCGCCAGATAAGGGGAAAAGCCGACGAAGAGCGAGAAAGCGGCGCCGGTATTGCGGACATGGGTCAGCTTGACGATCTCGCCAATGAGCGGAAGCGATTGGTTGACTGCCATATTTTTCTGCACGAGAAATTTCACGAGCTGATCGAGGGCGGCGGTAAAAAAAGCGATCGAGTAAAAAAGCATTTACCTGATCTTTGGCGCCTGTTTGGCGTAGGCGTCAATGAGCGCGGCGATCTGCTCAAAGTAGCGGCCGAGGACAGGGAAATCGACGAGCTTGCCCAGGATCAGCGTCAGAAAATAGATGACGAGACCGAGGACGATCGTGGTGCCCAGCGCGATGCCGACCCCCTGCGCGATTCCGTTCAGGAAAGTGAAGAGGATATAGCGCCAGGGCTGGTGCTTGTCGCGCCGGAGATTCTCTATCGCCTCAACTAATTTCTCTTGCTCCAATTAGGTTCCCTCTTGCCATGAGGCGAGATATTTCGCCTGCTCGGGCGTCAGTTCGTCGATCGCGATCCCCATCGATTTTAATTTGGCGGTCGCTACCCACTCCTCGATCTCCGGCGGCACGTTGTGGACCTTATTGGCCAGCTTGCCGGCGTTGTTGATGACAAATTCGGTCGCCAGCGCCTGCGTCGAGAAGCTCATGTCCATGACGGAGGCGGGGTGGCCTTCGGCCGCGCCGAGGTTGACCAGGCGCCCTTCAGCCAGCAGGAAGACACTGCGGCCGCTCGGCAGGATGAACTGGTCGACAAAATTGCGGACGTTCTTTCTCTCTTCTTTGGCCAGCTTGCGCAGGCCCTTGATGTCGAGTTCCACGTCGAAGTGGCCCGAATTGCAGACGACGGCGCCGTCTTTCATCTTCGCGAAATGCTCGATGCGGATAACATTGACATTGCCGGTTAAGGTACAGAAGAGATCGCCGATCGGGGCGGCTTCTGCCATCGACATGACGCGGTTGCCATCCATGGCCGCTTCGATCGCCCGGACCGGATTGACCTCGGTCACGATAACATTGGCTCCCATTCCCTTACAGCGCAGGGCAAAACCCTTGCCGCACCAGCCATAACCGGCGACGACGATGTTCTTGCCGGCGATCAGCATGTCGGTCGCCCGGATGATGCCGTCGAGGGTCGATTGTCCCGTGCCGTAGCGGTTGTCGAAGAGGTTCTTCGTCTGCGCGTCATTGACGGCGATGACGGGGAATTTCAGGACACTGTCGCGCTCCATGGCTTTCAAGCGGATCACGCCGGTCGTCGTCTCTTCCATGCCGCCGATGATCTGTTTGGCGATCGCCGGATACTTGGAGGAGATGGCCGAGACGAGGTCACAGCCGTCGTCCATCGTGACGACGGGGGAGTGCTCGATCGCGGCGGTCAGGTGTTTAAAATAGGTTTCATTATCCTCGCCCTTGATGGCGTAGACCGGGATACCGTGATCGACGACCAGAGAAGCCGCCACATCGTCTTGCGTCGAGAGCGGGTTTGAGGCGCAGAGGACGATATCGGCGCCGCCGGCCTTGAGCGTCCTGACCAGGTTGGCGGTTTCGGCGGTGACGTGCAGGCAGGCGCTCATCTTTTTGCCCTTGAGGATTTGGCTTTTGGCGAATTTTTCCCTGACCTGCGAGAGAACGGGCATATCGCGCTCCGCCCATTCGATCCGGAGCTTGCCTTTAGCCGCGAGATTTTTATCTTTGATGTCGGAATTAACCATAACTTCTCCTTTATTTCGTCAATAATATTAATTATATCACGAACAGAGAAATTTATCTTTGGGGACGAAGGATGAATAAACGATATCGCGAAGCAGACAAAATCGACGGCAACCCTCGCCTGCTATTTCTTCTGTGGTGCTCCCTCAGTTTCAGCGGGCTGAACGAGTCCCCACAAATAAGAGGTTAATTTGGGACTTAATATTTTGCCGTGGTTCGTATCAACATTTCTTAAGTCAAACCCCCTGGATGTGACTTCCGTCGCATTAACTTCGACCGACATTGTTGGCTTTGTATCCCGACTTACCAATTCCACCAAGACTTTGCCCTGGTCGCGGAGGTAAGTTAATTTGACAATTGAATCCCCCAACAACGGCTTAACTACAGCGGTAGAACCCTTTTGCGGACCCCTCGGCACATCAAACCCGCGAGCCGCCTTTCCGCTCATAATTTCCTGGTAGCAAGCTGCATCACTAAGCCCCTGCAGGAAGTTTTGTGCAAATTCAATCATAAATG
>METM01000022.1:0-9063 GCA_001772335.1 candidate division WOR-1 bacterium RIFCSPHIGHO2_01_FULL_53_15 | reverse complement strand
ATTTCGTCAATAATATTAATTATATCACGAACAGAGAAATTTATCTTTGGAGAAGATATTCGAGCAGAGTTCGATAGCCCAACGCATTCCAATCATGAACCTGGCCGTGGGGGAAAACGAGGTCCGGGCGGAATTGCGCGCCCAAACCGCCGTGAAATTGATAGACGGGCTCGACTCGCCTCTTATTTTCGATCTTTGCCCAATGATCCGCGATCCGAAGCAGGAGATCGTCAGCCGGCTGGCCGGCGGGGTAAATCCCACTCTCGTTCATAAAATATTTCCTGACCGGATCTTTAACCTCGAGCCGGCCGTTACTGATATTGAATGTAAATGGCTGTTGCGTAATTCTTTCCAGCTCCGCCCGCAGGCGGGAGGGCCGAGAATAGACAAAGAGTTTTTTTGCATGAGTATCTTTTAGCGCGCGGGTTTTGACGGCGAGAACCATCAGCTGGCCCAGGCTGGCCAACCGCTTGCCGCGGCCCAGATCGATCTCGGCCCGCCAGCCCAGGCCGCGGACATCCGGCTCGGTGCCGACCCAGGGACAGAACCAGTAGTTGCCGTCGGTCGGCCGCGTGCCGGCAAAAGTTTCGTTAGCGGTCAATTGCTGATGGGTGCGGGGAATCGCCGTATCGGCGTCCAGCCGCAGCTTGACGAGATTGACGAAAGCGGCCGGCTCATCATCAAGATAACCGACAAGGACGGCTTCAGCGTCATAGCTCAAGCGGGACTCGATTTGCCCGGGCTGGATTGCCAGTCCGGCCTCGAAATGACGGTCAATCGCAGAATTATATAAGTTGGCGATCCTGTTCGGGGATAAGCCGCGGCCCGGCTTGACCTCAAAATGCGCCAGCAAATCGCCCCTTCTGACTTCAATTTTTTGATTTAAATGAACGCCGCGCAGCATGATAATCTGTTATCGCAGCGGCGCGGTAAAAATTTCAGAAAACTTTTATTGCAGACCGGCAACGACCGAGGCGCAGCGGGCGCAGAGGGTTTTGTGTCCGTGGTTTTGCCCGATGTCTTCTTTAATGATCCAGCAGCGCTCGCATTTGTGGCCGGGGGCGTGTTTCACGGCGATCGCTTCGCCGCTGACGAGTTCAACCTTGGCGACAATAAAGACCATAGGGAGCATTTCTTTGACCTCTTTGACCCATTCCCGGCCCTGCGCGCCGATCTCAACCAACGCTTCGATCGATGACGAGATCTCTTTCCGTCCGCGCACGGCCTCAAGCTCACGATAAACTTCTTCTTTCAGTTTCAATATCTTTTCCCAGCGTTCTTCGAGTTTTATATCGAGGTATCGAGGATCAGCTTTGGGCATATCTTCGAGAAAGATACTCATAACGCGTAGTGCGTGACGCGTAATGTCCTCTGCCGTAAACGACAAGATTGGAGCCATCAGCCGAACCAGTGAGTTGAGGATCTCGTTCAGGGCGAACTGGGCGGAACGGCGCTCAATTGAATCTTTGCCGCCGGTGTAGAGCCGGTCCTTTGACATATCGAGGTAAAGCGCCGAGAGATCGTTGACGCAAAAATCGTAGAGCGAGTGATAGACGATGTGGAACTCGAAGTCGTCATAGGCCCTGGTTATCTTTTCGATCAATCTGTTCAATCTCAAAAGTACCCAGCGGTCGATCTCAAGTAATGGGTATGAGGTATGGGGTGTGGGGAAATCGTACAAGTTGCTGATCAGAAACCGACAAGTATTGCGTATTTTCGTGTACGCTTCCTGCACTTGCTTCAAGATCTTCTCCGAGGCCGCCATGTCGTTGCGGAAATCGGTCGAGGCGACCCAGAGGCGCAGGACATCGGCGCCGTAGCGCTTGACGACGTCCTGCGGATCGATGACGTTGCCCAGGGATTTGCTCATCTTCTTGCCTTTGTCGTCGATCGTAAAGCCGTGGGTGAGGACCGCGTTAAAAGGAGCGCGGCCCTTGTAGCCGGTCGAGATGAGGAGCGACGACTGGAACCAACCACGGTGCTGATCGGAGCCCTCCAGGTAAAGATCCGCCGGTCCGTCGAGAACTGCCGCGAAAGAAGAGCCCGATTCGAACCAGACATCGAGAATATCCGTTTCTTTGGTGAATTCCTCACCGCCGCAATGCGGGCACTTTGTCCCCGGCGGCAGAATGTCTTTCGGGTCCCTGGCAAACCAGTCGTTCGTTCCATCTTTTAAGACAAGTTCGCGGATCGCTTTGTTGAAGAGACCGGTGAGCGATGGCTGGCCGCATTTTTTACAGTAGAAGGCTGGAATGGGGACTCCCCACGAGCGCTGGCGCGAGACGCACCAGTCGGGCCTTGTTTCGACCATGCCGCGGATCCTGTTCTCGCCCCAGGCGGGGAACCATTTGGTGTCGGTGATCGCTTTTAACGCCTCGGCCCGCAGGTTTTTATGGTCGACCGAGATGAACCACTGTTCGGTGGCGCGGAAGATGACCGGCTTTTTACAGCGCCAGCAGTGGGGGTAGGAGTGCTTGACGAATTCCAGTTTCAAGAGCGTCCCGTCGGTCTTCATCTTTTCGGTGATCAGTTTGTTGGCCTCGTCGTAATTCTTGCCTTTGATGAAGTCGGGGACGCTGTTGTCGAAATGACCCTTGCCGTCGACCGGCATAATGATCGGCAGTTTATATTTTAGGCCGACCTGATAGTCCTCCGTCCCATGCCCCGGCGCGATGTGGACGAAGCCCGTTCCCTGCTCGAGCGTGACCAGCTCGTCGAGTACGACCGGCGCTGCCCGGTCGATGAACGGATGTTGGCAGACGATTCCCTCGAGGAACCGGCCTTTGGTCTTGTCGATCACCTTGTGCTCTTTCAGCTCGAGCCGTTTGACAAAATCCTTGAGCAAACCCTCGGCGACAACATAAACTTCGTTCCCGACATCAAGGAAGACATATTCATAATCAGGATGAGCGGCAACCGCGACGTTAGAAGGAAGCGTCCAGGGGGTCGTTGTCCAGATGATGACATGCCAGGGAAGATCCAATAAAGTTTTGAATTTTGGATTTTGAGCTTTGAATTTGTTTAGTATTTCGGATTTCTGATTTTGGATTTCGAATTTCACGTAGATAGAGGGGGACCTATCATCCTGATATTCCAGCTCCGCTTCGGCCAGCGCCGTCATATCATTGGGGCACCAGTGGATGGGCTTCAAACCGCGGTAGACGTATCCCTTTTCCGCCAGATCGCCGAACAACTCGATGATCTTGGCTTCATAAGTGTGATCGATCGTCAGGTACGGCTTGTCCCATTCACCGAAGATGCCAAGTTTTTTAAACTCTCTTCTCTGCAGATCAACGTATTTTAGCGCGTACTCTTTGCATCTATTTCTGAATTCTATCCTTTCCCTGGTCCCCTGATTTCCTGATATCCCAATCTCCTTTAACAACTGCGTCTCGATCGGCAGCCCATGGCAGTCCCAGCCCGGCACATAGGGGGCGTAAAAGCCGCTCATCGACTTATATTTGACGATGATGTCTTTGAGTATTTTATTGAGCGCGTGGCCTAAATGAATGTCGCCGTTGGGGTAGGGCGGGCCGTCGTGCAGTATGTACCTGTGTTCTGCTTTCTGCTTTCTGCTTTCTGCTTTCTGCAGGATTTTGTGGTAAATGTCTTCGCCTCCCCATTTCGCGAGCATCTCCTCCTCAACTTTCGCGAGGTTGGCTCTGATCGGGAAGTCGGTTTGCGGCAGGTTTAGCGTCTTTTTGTACTCCATGAAGATACTATTTTAGCATAAGCAGGCCGGCCTCCGCTATGCTGCGGCGGGCAAACAGACGGTGAAGGTCGTCCCCTCGCCGACGCGGCTGTCGACATAGATCGAGCCCTTGTGCTCGTCGATGATCCGCTTTGTGATCGAGAGGCCGAGGCCGGTGCCCGTCTCTTTGGTCGTAAAGAACGGATCGAAGATTTTCTCCAGTTTGTCCGGCGGTATCCCGAGGCCAGTATCCATAATGGAGACGCAGATGCCGTTGTCATTGCGTCTGGCGGTGAGCGAGAGGTCGCCGCCTTTGCCGGCCATGGCCTGTACGCCGTTGGCGATGATGTTCATAAAGACCTGGACGAGCCGGTTCTTGTCGGCCAGCGCGACCGCTTTGGCCTCGTTCTCCGCCGGAAAGTTTTTAATGATGACGACGTTGTTCTTTTTTATCTCATAACCCAGGATGGCCACGACCTTCTCCAGCACGATCGTGACATCGGTCGGCTCAAGGCGCAGTTCGTGGATCTTGGAATAATCCGAGAGCCCGTCGATGATGAGCTTCATCCGCTCGACCTCGGCCGGGAACATCTTAATGACGCTCTCCTTGAAGACCGGGTTGTCCCAGCTCTGGCCCATCGACTGGGCGACCGTCAGGAGATAAGTGAGCGGGTTCTTCAGCTCGTGGGCGATGCCGGCGGCGGTGTCGCCGAGCGCGGCGAGCTTTTCTGACTTGATGATCTGCGCCTGGTTATTCTTGAGCTCTTCCAGGATAAAAGCGTATTCGATCGAGATCGCCGCCTGGTTGGCCAGGGTCTCGAGAAAATCGACGTCTTCCTTCGTGTATGGTTCATCGGGGGTTTTTCTGCCGAGAACGATGGCGGCCAATAGAGTCGGCTTGTTGAAATATTCACTCTCGGAAGCCGCGGGAATGATCAGAGCGGCGCAGAGTCCCGCCATCTCGCTCTTGATCTCTTTGTCGCTGACCTCCCAGAGATTTATCTCCTTGAAAGTCGCGTACAGCCGTTTGATCAGGGCCGAACCTTCCGGGATTATCTGTCCGATCACTTTCTCACAGTCGCCCACGCCGGCGCGCACGACGTATGAGCGGCTTTCGCGGTCAAGGACAAGAAAAGAGGCGCCGGCTATTTTCATCGACCGCCAGAGAAGATAGGGGGCGAGCTTGGCGAAGCGGTCGAGGTCGGGCATGGGGCGGGTGAGGGCGCGGCTGTATTTTTTTAGGACCTGCTGATAATTGTAGCGTTCGCGGGAAAACAGGCGGTCAACGATGTTCAATTCACATTATCCTCATGATCCCCGTGATCCCCTGCCGGATGAACTGGACGGCGATCGCGGCGATGAGGATCGAGGCGATCTTGGTCAGGATGAGGGCGCCGTTCTTGCCCAAAAAGGCGTAGATGTGGTCGGCAAAATAAAGGACGATGCCGATCAGTAAAAAGCAGGCGATGATGGCGCTTAAGACCACCCAGTAGCCGTAAAGCTGTAAGAGCACGAGCGAGGTCGTGATGGCGCCGGGGCCGACGAGCAGAGGACTGCCGAGCGGCACGACCCCGATATCTTCCTTGTGTTCGATGCTGATCCGGCCCCGCAGCATGATCTCAATGGCGATCCAGAAGAGCAAAATACCGCCCGCGATCCGGAAATCATCGAGCGTGACATTGAAGAGAGCGAGGAGCGCGTTGCCGAGAAAAAGGAAGCCGATCAAAATGATGAGGCCGGTCACGAGCGCGGTCGTAAAAACTTTTCTCTGCTCGGCCCCCGTTTCCCCCTCGGTCAGGCCGAGGAAGAACGGCAGGTTGCCCAGCGAGTCGGTAATGATGAAAAGCGCGACCAGTGACTTAAAAAACGGCCAGAAAAACGACTCGATCATCTCATGAACGGCGGCAATTCAATATGTTCTTTACCGGACGCCGAAGCGCTCGAAGCCGAGCCCGCGCCGCTGCCGACAGTTCTGGGCCGCAGGAAGGGGAGGGCTTCTTTTTCCTTCTTGGCCGACGGCCGGAAGCCGGTGGCGATGACGGTGACGACCACGTCGCCCTGCAGTTTTTCGTCGATCGTGGCGCCGAAGATGATGTTGGCGTCGGGATCGCCGGCATTGTAGATGACCTCGGCCGCTTCGTTCACTTCGTAGAGGGCGAGGTCGGAACCGCCCATCACGTTGAAGATGATCCCCTTGGCGCCGGTGATCGTCTCTTCGAGGAGAGGCGAGGAGATGGCCGCCTCGGCGGCTTCGACGGCGCGGTTCTCGCCCGAGCCGGTGCCGATCCCCATCATGGCGGAGCCGGCCTCGAACATGATCGTCCTGACATCGGCAAAGTCGAGGTTGATCAGGCCGGGGACGATGATGAGGTCGGAGATCCCTTTGACCCCATGGCGCAGAACATCGTCGGCGATCTTAAAGGCCTCGATGATCGATGTTTTTCTCTCAACGACCTGCAGGAGCTTATCATTTGGGATAACAATTAACGCGTCGACTTTTTCTTTGAGGAGGGCGATGCCTGATTCGGCCTGCGAGATGCGCACGGGTCCTTCAAAGCGGAACGGCCGCGTCACGACGCCAACCGTCAAACAGCCCATTTCCTTGGCGACTTCGGCTATGACCGGTGAGGCCCCGGTGCCGGTGCCGCCGCCCATGCCGGCGGTCAGGAAGATCATGTCGGCCCCTTCGAGGGCGATCTTGATGTCGTCTTTGCTTTCTTCCGCGGCTTTCTGGCCGACCTCGGGATTGGAGCCGGCGCCCAGCCCCCGCGTCAGCTTCACGCCGAGCTGGAGTTTGTGGTCGGCCAGAGAGACATTGAGCGCCTGCAGGTCAGTGTTACAGCCCCAGAATTCGACCCCCTTGACGCCGCCCGAGATCATCCGGTTGACCGCGTTGGTGCCGCCGCCGCCGATGCCGAAAACCTTGATCGTCGCGAAGCCCTGGCCGTTACTGCCGATCATGCTGATATTCTACCACACTATTTGAATTTGACAACCGGATTGTCGGGGTAGCGGACGTCGATATATTCGACCGCCGCCCACCGGCCATTAACTTGTGATAAGAGCGCCTTGAAAATTTCCAGCTTGCGTTTTATGTTTTCGTTGCGGCCGACTTTGACCGGTAAAAGGTCGTCAAGGGAAAAACTTATCTTCTCAAAACCGCCGGTCGAGAGCTGGAGATGCCGCGAGCCGAGGAGGGCCGAAAGCTCGGTGATGATCTCGACGATCAATTGGGCGCTGCGGGGCGAGATCCGCTCCTCGCCCTCGTATTCCGCCGTGCCGAGGCCGGCGATGACGGGAAGCTCCGTCATGTTCGGGATATTGACGGTGAGATTGGGGTTGCGGTTCAGGATAAAACCGTCCGCGTCGACGATCGCCGATTTATTCTCAAAAAGCAGAACGGCGATCGGCTTTCTTTCCTCGATCTTGATGATGACGGCGCCGGGCGGGATGCGGTAGAGATGAAAATCTTTTATCGCCGTGATCTTTTTCAGGTTCTCCCGCGTGCGGGCCAAACTCGTCAGGAAAAGATTGGCCGAAACCGGAACGCCGGAGAGGTCCCTGATCTCGTCAGGCACAAGCATTTTTGCGCCGCTCACCTCGACGGCGGTGATCCGCCAGATCGGCAGGGAGAGGAAATAATATGAACCGACCGAAAGGAGCAGGATAAAGCAAAGGCTCAGGAACAGGCGGAAGCGCCAGGGGAGCTTCTGGCGCGGCTTCTTTTTAGTACGCGCTCTCAAGGATTTTTACCACTAACTCGTCGAAGGAGATGCCGGCGTGAGCCGCCTCGGCCGGCAGGTCGGAGTGCTCCGTCATGCCGGGGCTGGAGTTGATCTCGGTCACATAAGGGGTATGGTCGGCGGAAACGATGATATCGACGCGGGAGACGCCGTAACAACCGAGAGCGCGGTGGGCGGCCAGAGCGGTTGCCTGGGTCTTTTTGTAAAGAGCTTTCGGCAGGCGGGCGGGCAGGATGAATTCTGTCATGCCAGATGTGTATTTGGCTTCAAAGTCGTAGAATTCTTTGCGGGGGACGAGCTCGAGGACCGGCAGGGCCTGCCGGTCTTCCTCGCGACCGATGATGCCGACGGTCACCTCCCGGCCTTTAATGAACTCTTCGATGAAAACATCCTTATAATCCCTGACGGTTTTCTCAAGCGTCCTCTCCAGGTCGTCGTTTTCCTTGATGATGCTGACGCCCAGGCTGGAGCCCTCGGAAACCGGTTTGATGACGAGGGGAAAGGGGAATGTCCGCCGCAGTTTTTCCGCTTCTTGCTTGATGTCGGAGGCGGCATTGATCTCCCTGAATCTCGGGGTTGGAATGCCGACTGCGTCAAATATCCGCTTGGCCGCTAATTTGTTCATCGCCAGGGCCGAGGCCAAAACCTTCGAGCCGGTATAAGGGATGTGCGCAACCTCGAGCATCCCCTGAACGCAGCCGTCCTCGCCGAAGCGCCCGTGGAGGGCGATATAGACGAGATCGATCTTCTTCTTTTTCAGCGTCGAGATGAGATCATCTTCTAAGTCGAGCCTGACGACATCGAATTTCTGCTTCTTGAGTGAGTCAAAAACACGCTGACCGGAGCGCAGGGAAACGTCCCGCTCCCCAGAGCGCCCGCCGCAAAGGACGGCGATTTTTTTATCCTTGAGATTTTTCACAGGTTTATTTTACCATAACTCACCCCCTCTTTCCCCCTCTCTTAAAAAGAGAGGGGGAGGAGTGATAAATGTTGGCGGGGGTGAGTTGACTAATATGTTATAATAAAAACATGGCTTACAAGATAACGTTAATTCCCGGCGACGGGATCGGGCCGGAGGTTTCCGAGGCGGCCAGGCGCTGTGTTGACGCGACCGGCGTCAAAATTGACTGGGAGGTTGCCGAGGCCGGCGCCGATGTCATCCCGAAATACGGCACGCCGCTCCCCGATTCGACACTCGCCTCGATCCGCAAGAACAAGATTGCGCTTAAAGGCCCGCTGACGACGCCGATCGGCACAGGGTTCCGCTCGGTCAACGTTGCCATCCGCAAGGAGCTTGATCTCTACGCCTGCCTGCGGCCGACCAAGTCATATAAAGGGGTCCGCTCGCGCTATGAGAATATCGATCTGGTCATCGTGCGCGAAAACACCGAGGACCTCTATGCCGGCATTGAATTTGAAGAGGGAAAGGAAGAGACGATCAAGGTCATCAAGGAGATCGAGTCGTTGTCCGGCAAAAAGATCCGGCCTGACTCGGGTATCAGCATCAAGCCGATCTCGATCTCCGGCACCAAGCGGATCGTCAAGTTCGCCTTTGAGTACGCGGCCAAGCACAAACGCAAAAAAGTCACGGCCATCTCCAAGGCCAATATCATGAAATTCACCGACGGG
>METM01000021.1:164401-192338 GCA_001772335.1 candidate division WOR-1 bacterium RIFCSPHIGHO2_01_FULL_53_15 | reverse complement strand
GGAATAAATGTCCTGCCCTTTATGGGCGACCAGCTCGTCCACTTTACCCCTTTCCTGGTTTTCGCTCTTTACAACGTTTTTCGTTATGCTTATAAGAAAGACGCGGGGACAAAACTCCTCTTTGCCTTTTCCTGCCCCGTCCTCCTCCTCTTCCTTCTCCTGTCCGTTAAAGTAAAGATCTGGGCCCACTGGCCGGAGGTCGGCTACATCGCGGCGATCCCGCTGGCCGTTGCCTATCTGATCGAATCCAAAAAGTCTTTGACGAAATTCATCGTCTGGATCTCACTCTTTACGATACTTGTATTATCCATTCTCTTCTGGCTGTCGCCCGGCATCCTCGTTCACCAGAAAGATTATCAGCAAAACTTTTTGCTCACGGAAAAACTGCCGAAAGAATATAAGATCTTTGCCAAATCGAACGTTACTGCCTCGCTCCTAGAGTTCTACGCGAAACGCCCGACTTATCTGGCCACCGGCTTCCTGATGAGCGGCCGTCCGTGGGGAGAGAAGCAGTATGAGCTCTGGGGCGTTCCCGAACTTAAAAAAGGAGAAACCGTCCTCTATTACGGTGAAGATACTAATGGTTTTAGGTCTATGGCCTTAAAGTATTTTGACAGGATCGAAGAGTTGCCCGAAGCGAAATTGTATCTTGTCGAAGATTATATCAGCAACAATTACAAGATGATGAAGTTGATCGGCTTTAAAGGAAAAGGGCATCCCTAAGCCCACACCCCGCTGACCGGCGTACTGCAGTACGGGCACTTGCCTTCTTTCATCACATTCTTCTTGATCGTAAACCCGTACCGCTCAACCAGGGTCTTTTTGCACTTCGAACAATGAGTATTCTCACCGTCGGGGATTGGCACGTTGCCGGCATAAACGTATTTCAAGCCGATCTCAAGGCCGATCTCCCGCGCTTTGATCAGCGAATCGGGCGGCGTTGGCGGCCGGTCGGTCATTTTATAGGTCGGATAAAAGCCGGAAACATGCCAGGGAGTGTCATCGCTCATCCCCGTCTTAATAAAACTCGCGATTTCGGTCAGTTCCTCTTTGGAATCATTCAGGCCGGGGATGACAAGCGTCGTTACTTCGACCCAGACCCCCAATTTCTTCAAGAGTTTCAAAGTATCAAGCACCGGCTGGAGCCGCCCGCCGCAAATCTTGCGGTAATAATCGTCGCGGAACGACTTGAGGTCGACGTTATCGGCATGAAGGAAAGTCGCGGCCGCTTCCGCCACCGGCGGATTCATGAAACCGTTGGAGACAAAAACGTTCTTGAGCCCCTTCTCTTTTGCCAATATCGCGATATCCTGCGCGTACTCAAAATAGATCGTCGGCTCGGTGTAGGTATAGGAAATACTCTGACAGCCGCTCGCCAGGGCGGCCTCAACGACAGCTTTCGGCTCGACATCCTCGCCTTCGATAATATGCTTCTCGCGCGGCGACTGCGATATCCCGTAGTTCTGGCAAAAAAGACAGCGGAAATTGCAGCCGACGGTTGAAATTGAATATGAAGATGAGCCGGGCAGAAAATGGAAGAGCGGCTTTTTCTCGATTGGGTCGATGTTCGACGCGGCGATCTTGCCGTAGACCAAAGTGTAGAGCGACCCCTGCTGATTTTCCCTGACGCCGCAGACGCCGCGCTTGCCGTCGGCGACCGTGCAGTTGTGCGCGCAGAGCTCGCAGTGGACCTTATTGTTTTCGAGCTTCTTGTAAAAAAGAGCCTCTTTCATTTAATGTAACCCTCTCCCGAAGATATACACGAACCTCATTTCACGAAAACGCTTAAAAGCTCGCCAAAAGAAACCTCTTTCTGCTCAGCCGTGCCCATATTTTTCAAAACCGCCGACTTATTCTTCAATTCGTCATCGCCGATAATGTAAACATATCTGGCGCCGAGGCGGTCCGCCGCTTTCATCTGGGCTTTGAGCGATTTCCCCTGAAAATCGATGTCGGCAGAAATGCCTTTCTCCCGCGCCTTTGTCAGCAGATGAAAGCCGACCTGCCTGGCTTCGTCCCCGATCGTCGCGATGAACAATCCTATCCTATTTTCTATTTTCGACTGTCTGCTTTCCGCTTTCAATATTTCAACAACTCGTTCCAACCCCGCCGCAAACCCGATCGCCGGGACTGACTTGCCGCCCATCTCCTCCACCAGGTCGTCGTAGCGCCCTCCTCCGCAGACCGCGTTCTGCGCGCCGAGCTGTTTGGAAACGATTTCAAAAGCCGTCCTTGTATAATAGTCGAGCCCGCGCACCAGACGATCGTTGATTTTGTATTTGACCAACAAATGATCCAACCAACCAACAACCTGACTAAAATGCGCCTTACACTCAGCATCCAGATGATCGACCATCGCCGGCGCTTGCTCGATATATTTCCGGCAGTGGGCTTCTTTACAGTCGAGTATCCGGAGCGGGTTGAGCTCAAAACGCTGGCGGCAATCACCGCACAGGTTGGCCAGATTGCTTTCAAAATATTTTTTCAGCGCCTCGCGGTACGCTGGCTGGCATTTTTTACAGCCGACGGAATTTATATCGACTTCGAGCTCTTTCAACCCAAGCCGCTCAAAAAGCTTGACGCTCAACTGGATCATTTCCGCGTCAAGCGCGGGGTCAGCCGAGCCGAACGCCTCGACGCCGGCCTGATGGAACTGGCGCTGGCGCCCCGCCTGCGGCCGCTCGTAGCGAAACATCGGGCCAAGATAATAGACCTTGAGGAGATTATCGGGGGTGATCAGATTATTTTCCAGGCCGGCCCGTACGACCGAAGCCGTCGCCTCGGGGCGCAGGGTCAAACTCCTCCCCTTGCGGTCGGGAAATGTGTACATCTCTTTCTTGACGATATCGGTCGTATAGCCGATCGAGCGGGTGAAGACATCGGTCGCTTCAAAGATCGGCGTGCGGATCTCGCGGTAGTTAAAAAGTCCGAAAGTCTCGCGGCAGGTATCTTCGATAAATTGCCAGAGCGGGGTATCGTCCGGCAAAATATCCTTTGTCCCTCGCGGCACCGCGTATTTCATGGGCTAATTATACCATAACCGCCATTTCACCCGTGTGATATAATAATTTTTATGCCCATCGTGATCGCTATTTTACTCATATTATTTTCTACCGGGGTCAAAGCCGGCCCTTTCCAGTCAGAGGCGATGCGCCGGCTCTGGGCTGTGCCGACGAACGAGGTCAGGTCGGAGACAATAAGATCGTATGATCTCGGCAGTGTCCGAGTCGAGGAAATATATTATTTCAGCCGCCCTTATAAAGGCAAACCGTCAAAGATCTTCGGCTATTTCGCTTACCCCCGTGCGCGCTCGGCCAAACTGCCGGCCATTCTCCTTTCCCACGGCGGCGGGGGGACTGCCAGCCGTTCCAGAGCGGTCGCCTGGGCCCGCCGTGGTTACTCGATGTTGGCCATCGACCTGCCCGGCAAAGGCGAGAATCGCGCCGGTTCCCGCTCCACAGGCCCCGACATGGTCGTGACCAATCTCCTGCGCACACAGCCAGAGAACGAAAACTATCTTGTCCACGCGGTGGCGGCCGCGCGCCATGGCATTACTTATCTGACAAAAAGAAAAGAGGTCGATCCCGACCGTATCGGCATGATCGGCCTCTCCTGGGGCGGCGTCCTGACACTTCTCACCAACGGGCAGGACGAGCGCCTGAAAGCCGCGGTCAATGTCTTCGGCGCCGGACATATTCCAGAGGGCTCTACCTGGGAAGATTTTTTCTCTTCAATGACCGCGGCCGACAAAGAGACCTGGAACAATTATCTTGATCCAAAGAACTTTCTCTCTTCCCAGCACGCGCCAATCATCTTTATCACCGGCACCAACGACCACTGTTACTATTTGCCGACTTTTCAGAAGAGCTATCAAGAGGTCGCCGCAGAAAAGAATTACTGGCTGGTCCCCAACCTAAAGCACCGGTTCCTTGATTCATCACAGGGGCCCGCGCTGGCCTGGCTTGATCAACGCCTCAAAAATACCCACGATCCGTTCCCGGCGATCAGTGAACTGCCGGTCTTTCAAAAACGGGAGGATAAGATCGTGGTTCCGGTCAAGGCCGAAGTCCACAGTTCCGTTAAAGTTGCGCGGCTCTATTACACGCCAGGCGGCCCGCAAAAATGGACGGCCAAAACGTGGCAAGAGGTCGTGCCTCATTATGAAGGCGGCATTTATTATTTTGGCCTGCCGGCGCGTTTGCTCAAGCCCGATGTCCTCTATTATATCAGCGTTAAGGACGATCACGGCGGGGCCTCGTCGACCCTGGTCAGGTCGCTATTTTCGGTAAAATTACCAGACGGGGAACGAACATATGCCGTCTCGTCCCCGATCAAGGCCATCTTCCGCCGCGAAAAACCGGTCACGCTCCTTAACGGCGCCGACGCCGGCAATGCCTGGTTTTCTTATTCCAGACAAGAGAATGTCTACGAAATGTTTCGCGCGCAATGAAACGGAGCCGCTCTTTGAATTCATATCATTATTATAGTAGAATAGTCCGTAATGCGTAATGCGAAATTCGTAAGACGCAACTGGTAATGAAGGAGTTGAAAACAATGGTAATTATTGAAAGATCGGAATTTAAAGGCCGGCCGATGCTGGTCATCAAACGGGACGAGAACGACAAGTATCCGTTCTCATTCGGCCTGGCCAAGGCCAAACTGATCCTCGAGAATCTCGAGGAGATCAAAAAGTTCGTCGCGGAAAACGAAGGCAAATAATTATATAGCCGGTAAGTCCGACCGGCCCATGAGGAATTCATCGACAGCACGGGCGGCGCGGCGGCCTTCGGAGATCGCCCAGACGATCAATGATTGTCCCCGGCGCATATCGCCGGCGGCAAAGACCCCTTTGACGGAAGACATGTAATTATCGCCGGTCTTGACATTGCCGCGCGCGTCAAGTTCAACGCCTAAATTTTTAAGCAGGCCTTCTTTCTCGGGTCCCAAGAATCCAAGCGCCAGAAAAACCAGGTCAGCTTCGATCCCAAACTCGCTCCCCGGCACCTCTTTCATCAGCGAGCAACCTTTTTCATCTTTCTGCAAAAAATCAAGTTTAACGCAACTTAATATCTTGGCGCCTTGATGCCCTGACGCCTTGATGCCTTTGGTCTGAACCCCCCACAGCCTCTCCACCCCCTCTTCATGGCTGGAAGAGGTCTTGAGGCTGAGTGGATAAGTCGGCCAGGGATTGGCTGCGGGGCGGCAAACCGGCGGCTGAGGCAAAAGCTCAATCTGGACAACTTTGCTCGCCCCCTGCCGGTTGGCGGCGCCGACGCAGTCGGAACCGGTATCGCCGCCGCCAATGACGACAACTTTTTTGCCTTTGGCGTCGATCAGGTTGCCGCCCCGGTTGGCCTGGACCAGATATTCAAGCGCAAAATGAATGCCCGTGAACTCGCGCCCTTCAATCTTGAGGTCGCGCGGCGCCCGCGCGCCGCCCGCTAATACTGTCGCGTCAAAGCCGACCGGCGGTTTTATGATCTTCTGGCCGGTAATGAATTCGATCCCCTCTTTTTCCCAGACCTTGAGCCGTCGCTCGAGCACTTCCTTCTCAAGCTTGAAATCGGGGATGCCGAAGCGCATGAGGCCGCCCGGTTTTTCGTCGCGCTCAAACACCGTCACGCTGTGGCCAGCGCGATTTAACTGAGCGGCGCAGGCGAGGCCGGCGGGACCCGAACCGATGACCGCAACTTTTTTACCGGTGCGCGTCTTGGGCGGACGCGGTTTGACCAGCCCTTTCTTGAACGCCGCCTCGATGATCGAGAATTCGTTCTCGCGGATCGTCACGGCGTCGTCGTTAATGCCGAGGACGCAGGCGAACTCGCAGGGCGCGGGACAAACCCGCCCCGTCACTTCCGGCAGGTTGTTCGTCGCGTCGAGCAGTTGAAACGCTTTTTCCCAATTTTGGGCGGCAACCGCTTCGTTCCACTCCGGGATATAATTGCCGACGGGACAGCCCCAGTGGCAGAACGGCGTGCCGCAGTCCATACAGCGCTTCCCCTGCTCCTCCGACTGCGCCTTTGTGCGCGGCTCAAAGACCGGCGCGTAATCTTTCAAACGCTCGCCGACCGGCCGGTACTGCGTCCCCTGCCGCTTATATTTTAGAAAGCCCCTTAACTCTTTAGCCATCGGAGACCTCGACTTCTTCTAATTTAGCCATCACTTTTTGCTGTTTCAATATCTTCTTGTATTCAAGCGGCATGACCTTGATGAACCGGCCGATCTCGTTCAGCCAGCTATCCAGAACCTGTTTTGCTAACTGACTCCCGGTGAATGAATAATGATTGTTCAAGAGATCGCGGACAATGACTTCATCTTCTTTGGAGAGCTTTTCAAGCTCGATCATCTCCATATTGCAATTATTTTTGAAGACGCTCTTCTTGTCATAAACATAGGCGACGCCGCCCGACATCCCGGCGCCGAAGTTGCGTCCGGTCGGTCCCAGTACCACGACCCGGCCGCCGGTCATGTATTCACAGCCGTGATCGCCAACGCCTTCCACAACCGCAAAAAGACCGGAGTTGCGGATGCAGAAACGCTCACCGGCCAGGCCGCGGATGTAGGCCTCACCGGCGATCGCCCCGTAAAATGTCGTATTGCCGATCAGGATATTCTCCTCCGGCTTGTAGCCCGCCTTTTTGCTCGGATAGACGATGATCCGGCCGCCGGAGATACCCTTGCCGATGTAATCATTGGCCAGCCCCTCAAGCTCGAACGTGACGCCGCGGGCCAGCCAGGCGCCGAAACTTTGCCCGGCCGCGCCGGTGAATTTAAAATGAATTGTGTCCTGGGGCAAGCCCTCTTCGCCGTATTTTTTGCAGACGGCGCCGGAGAGCATCGCGCCGGTTGTCCGGTTATAGTTGCGGATCTCGATCTCGTTCCTTACCGGCTCGCGCAGGTCGAGCGCCGGTTTTGCCAGTTCGATCAGTTTGCAGTCAAGCACGTTGGTGATGTTGTGGTCCTGGGCGATTGTCTGGCGGATACCGACCGATTTGGGGACATCGGGCCTATAGAGGATCTTTGAATAATCGATATTCTTGGCTTTCCACGGAATGATGTCAGTATTGACCTCAAGGAGATCAGTGCGGCCGATCAGCTCGTCAATGGCGCGCACCCCTAGGCTGGCCATGATCTCGCGCAGTTCCGTCGCCACAAAAGTGAAATAGTTTATCACGCTGTCAACGCGGCCGGCAAAGCGTTTCTCGAGCATCTCGTCCTGTGTCGCGACCCCGACCGAACAATTGTTGAGGTGGCAGTGGCGCAGCATGACACAGCCCAGGACGATGAGCGCCGCGGTGCAGAAGCCGTATTCTTCCGCCCCTAAGATCGCGGCAACCGCCACATCGCGGCCGGTGCGCATCTGGCCGTCGGTTTGCAGGCGGACGCGGCTGCGCAGGTCGTTCAAGACGAGCGTCTGGTGCGTTTCGGAGAGCCCGAGCTCCCAGGGGAGACCCGCATGTTTGATGGAGCTAATCGGCGAAGCGCCGGTGCCGCCGTCGCCGCCCGATATGAGGATCATATCGGCGTGGCCTTTGGCCACACCCGCCGCCACCGTGCCGACCCCGACTTCGGAGACAAGTTTTACGCTGATGCGGGCGGCTGGATTGACGTTTTTCAAGTCAAATATTAATTGCGCCAGGTCTTCAATTGAATAGATGTCGTGGTGCGGCGGCGGCGAAATGAGCGTCACACCTGGCGTGGTGTAGCGGGTGCGGGCGATGATCGCGCTCACTTTGTGGCCGGGGAGCTGTCCCCCTTCGCCGGGCTTGGCCCCCTGCGCGATCTTGATCTGGAGCTCGTCAGCATTGACAAGATAATTGGTCGTGACGCCGAAGCGGCCCGAAGCGACCTGCTTGATGGCGCTGCGCCGCTCGTCGGCAAAGCGGGCCGGGTCTTCGCCCCCCTCGCCGGTGTTGGAGCGGCCGCCGATCTTGTTCATGACGCGGGCGAGCGTTTCGTGCGCGCCGCGGCTGATCGAGCCAAAGCTCATCGCCCCCGTCGCGAAACGCTTGAATATTTTTTCGATCGGTTCGACTTCGGCCAGAGGGATCGGGGCTGCCGATCTGAATTTCAGGAGACCACGCAGTGTCGTGGGGTTCTTCGATTGGTCATTGATGAGAGCGGCAAATTCTTGGTAGCGGCCAAGGTCATTCTGCCGCGCGCCGTCCTGGAGAGCGGCGATGCTGTCCGGGTTCCAGAGATGGTTTTCCCCGTCCCGCTTCCACTGGTAGAGCCCGCCGGATCTTAAAAGATCGGCAACTAAATTTTCGTTAGGATACGCGGCCGCGTGCCGCAGGAGCGTTTCTTGCGCGATCTCGTCAAGCTTGACGCCGCCGACGCGCGACGGCGTCCCGACAAATGCTCTCTCGATGACCTCCTCGTGCAGGCCGAGCGCTTCAAAGATCTGCGCGCCGCGGTAACTGCGCAAGGTCGAAATCCCCATTTTAGAAAGGATTTTGAGTATCCCCTTCTCGACCGCCTTGCGGAAATTCTTTATCCCAGCTTCCGAGCCGATCGCCTCATAAGCCAGATATGGATTGACGCAGTCGGCGCCGTAGCCGAAAAGGAGCGCGAAATGGTGCACCTCGCGCGGCTCGCCGCTCTCCAGGATCAAGCCGACCTGCGTGCGCAGGGTCTTTTTTATCAAATGGTGATGGATGGCCCCCACGGCGAGGAGCGCCGGCAGAGGCGCCAGCTCCCGGTTCGCCCCGCGGTCGCTCAAGACGATAAATGAAAAACCCGCCTTGATCGCGGCGGCCGCCTCAGCGCAGATCTCGGCTAAGCGCTGCTTAAAGCCATCGCTGCCCTTAACGTTGAACAGGATGGAAATAGTTTTTGCCTTGAAACCGCTCTCGTCGATCTGGCGCAGTTTCTCCAGTTCATCATCGAGGAGGATCGGCGTTTTGAGGCGGATATTGTGCGCGTGGCCGGGGGTTTCTTTTAAAATGTTCTTTTGCGGGCCGATGAATGTATCCAAACTCATGACGAGCTCCTCGCGGATCGGGTCGATCGCCGGGTTGGTGACCTGCGCGAAGAGCTGTTTGAAATATGTGTAGAGAAGCTGGGGGTTGTTCGAGAGGACGGCGTGCGGCGTGTCGTTCCCCATCGAGCCGATCGGCTCTTTCCCTTCTTCGGCCATCGGCTGAAGGATGAATTTGAGGTCCTCGCGGCTGTAGCCGAAGATCTTGAGCAGAGTGTCGACGTTCTTCTCCCCCTCTCCCTCTGGGAGAGGGGGTCGGGGGGTGAGTTTGTCAAATTCCACCAAATTTTCTTCGAGCCATTTGCCGTAAGGAGCGCGGCCGGCCATCTCCGCTTTGATCTCGTCGTCCTGGATGATCCGCTTCGCCTCGGTATCGATAAAGAATATCTTACCCGGCTCAAGCCGGCCGGAATAGGCGATCTCTGCCGGGGGAATGTCAAGGACGCCGACCTCCGAGGCCATGACGACGAGGTCCTGTTTGGTGACGATATATCTGGCCGGGCGCAGGCCGTTGCGGTCAAGGAGCGCGCCGACGCGGGTGCCGTCGGTAAAAGCGATCGCCGCCGGACCGTCCCACGGCTCCATAAAGCAGGCGTGGTACTTGTAAAAATCCCTCAACTTCTGGTCCATCTGCTTGTTCTGCTCCCAGGCGGCGGGAATGAGCATCATCATAGCGTGCGGCAGAGAGCGGCCGGAAAGCGTCAAGAGCTCCAGCGCGTTATCGAGCGCGGCCGAATCACTGCCACCCGGCACGATCACGTCAAGGCCCCTGGCCGCCAGCCAGTTGATATTGCCGCGCAGGGTGTTGATCTCGCCGTTGTGGGCCAGGAAACGGAACGGCTGGGCCAGGTCCCAGGCGGGGAAGGTGTTCGTGCTGTAGCGCGAGTGGACAAGGCAGATCGCGCTTTTCATTTTTTGGTCTTTCAGGTCGGTGTAAAAGCTCTCGACCTGATGAGGCATCAAGAGGCCTTTGTAGATAATGGCGCGGGCCGAAAGGCTGGCAAAATAGATTTTATTGTCCAACCGTTCGATCTTCCGTCGGATGGTATAAAGTTTTTTCTCAAATTCGCCGTCACCGCGCTTGCCGATAAAGATCTGTTCGATCACCGGCTCGCTCTCACGGGCTGCCTTGCCGATGCCGGTATTATCAACCGGCACGTCGCGATATTTTATGATCTCTTGATCTTCTTCCTTGACGACACTGGCGATCAGCTCTTTGCAGGTTTGCCGTTCATTTCTAGCCTGGGGAAAAAAGATCAGGCCGGTCCCATACTCCCCAGCTTGATAACCATAAAATTCGTGCGGGATCTGGATCAGGATACCCGCCCCGTCGCCCGTCTCGGGGTCGGCGCCGACTGCGCCGCGATGGGCCAGGCGGTTGAGCACCTGGACACCCTGCTCGACTATCTTATGGGAGCGCTCGCCCTTAATGTTGACCACGAACCCGACGCCGCAGGCGTCGTGCTCATAAGCCGGATCGTATAAACCTTGCTTTCTCATCGTGAAAGTCAATTATATCATCAAAAAGAAAGCCCCGCAAATGCGGGGCTTTCCTGAATTACCGACGACAAAAAACTAGAGGATCGGGAGATACCTCTTGAGTTCATACTCCGTGACCTGGATGCGGAAATCGTCCCACTCCTGCTTCTTGATCGCGATGTAGCGGCTGAAGCAGTGGTCGCCGAGGGCGGCTTTCATAAAGTCGCTCTTTTCAGTGATCGAAATCGCCTCACCCAAACTGGCCGGCAGGGACTTGATCCCCTTCTCCGCCCTCTCTTCTTCCGTGAGGTGATAGAGGTTGAGCTCCATCGGCTCGGGCAGTTTGTAGCCCTCTTCGATCCCCTTGAGGCCGGCCTGCAGCATGACGGCAAATTGCAGGTACGGGTTGCCCGACGGATCGGGACAGCGCAGTTCCATCCGGGTGGCCGCTTCTTTGCCGGGCTGATAGCCCGGGACGCGGATGAGCGCCGAACGGTTCCTTCTCGACCAGGCAATATAGACGGGCGCTTCGTAGCCGGGGACCAGCCGTTTGTAGGAATTGACCCACGGCGCCAGGATCGAGATCATCTCCGGCGCGTGCTTCAGGATGCCGGCGATGTACGATTTGCCGACGGGAGAAAGGTTGTATTTGTCATTGGCGTCGAAGAAGGCGTTGGTCTTCCCCTTGAAGAGCGACTGGTGGGTGTGCATGCCGCTCCCGTTCTGCCCGAAGATCGGCTTGGGCATAAAAGTCGCGTAGACGCCGTTGGCGCTGGCGACCTCCTTGACCGTCAGACGGTAGGTCACGGTGCTGTCGGCCATCTTCAGGGCGTCATCATAGCGCATGTCGATCTCATGCTGTGACGGCGCGACTTCATGATGGCTGTATTCGACCACGATCCCTAATTTGCGGAGGGCGAAAACGGTGTCGCGGCGTAAATTAGAAGCCATATCAAGCGGTGTAAGATCGAAATATCCGCCCTCATCCAGGATTTCCGTCCCTTTCGAATTTTTGAAATAGAAATATTCCAGCTCCGGGCCGACATAAAAATGGTCATAACCCATCTTCTGCATTTTCTCGAGCGCCCTTTTGAGGACATAGCGCGGATCGCCCTCATACGGTTTGTGCTTGCCGGCCGCTGGTTGGAGCACATCGGCGATCATGCGGGCCACCGGCTTGTCTTCCGGCCGCCAGGGCAGAATCGCGAACGTATTCGGATCCGCCATGGCGATCATGTCCGATTCTTCGATCGATTGGAAACCGGTAATGGATGAGCCGTCAAACCCCATTCCCTGCGTCAGCGCGCCTTCCAGCTCATCCGGGCCGATGGCGAAACTCTTCAGTATTCCGTTGATATCCGTGAACCAAAGGCGGATGAATTCCACCCCGTTGTCCTTGACCTGTTTTAAAATATCTTCTTTTGTCGCCATTATTCCCACAACTCCTTTTGTTTATCAAAACATATTAAAGCAATTTATTTACCACTGCACTTAAGCGTGAGATCGTGAAAATATTTACAATTGTGTATAAAACAAGAATAATTTATACAAAATCGTCAGCAATCAGGGCTTCAACAGGATCACGGCCCGATTGTTCTTCACGATCAGGAACCCATCACCTCCTTCGATCTTGATCTTTTCACCGCTCTCCAGCTGATAACGGATCGGCCCGGGCGCCAGCGTCGCGGCCAAGGGAGCGTGATCGGGTAGTATCCCGATCTCGCCCGTCTCGGATCGCAGAAATAAACTTTGCACTTTACCGAAAAAGACGCTCTTTTCCGGATTGCGTATCGCTAAAGAAAAACTCTTCATCCCTTCTTCGCCTTCTCCTTTGCCTCTTCGATCGTGCCTACCAAATAGAAAGCCTGCTCCGGAATTTCATCGCACTTGCCTGCAATGATCTCGCTGAAGCCCTTGATCGTCTCTTCTAACTTGACGTATTTGCCCGGGATGCCGCTGAAACGCTCGGCCACGAAGAACGGCTGGGAGAGGAAACGCTGGATCTTGCGCGCTCGGGCGACGAGTATCTGGTCTTCTTCGGGTAGCTCGGAGACGCCCAGGATGGCAATGATGTCCTGCAATTCTTTGTAGCGCTGGAGGATCTGCTGGACCTTGCGCGCGACCGAATAATGGCCTTCGCCCAGGATCGTCGGGTCCATGATGCGCGAAGTCGAGGCCAGCGGGTCAACCGCCGGATAGATTCCCATCTCGACCAGGGCGCGGGAGAGGACCGTCGTCGCGTCAAGGTGAGCGAAGGTCGCCGCCGCCGCCGGGTCGGTGATGTCGTCGGCCGGCACGTAGACCGCCTGGACGGAAGTGATCGAACCCTTTTTCGTTGAGACGATCCGCTCTTCGAAGCGGCCAACCTCGGCCGCCAGCGTCGGCTGGTAGCCGACGGCAGAGGGCATCCTGCCCAACAAAGTTGAGACCTCGGAGCCGGCCTGGACGAAACGGAATATATTGTCAACAAAGAAGAGGACATCCTTGCCTTCGACATCGCGGAAATATTCGGCCTGGGTCAGCGCGGTGTTGCCGGCGATCAGGCGCGAGCCGGGGAGCTCCGTCATCTGGCCGAAGCACATGACGGTCTTTGAGAGAACGCCCGATTCTTTCATCTCGATCCAGAGGTCGTTCCCCTCGCGGGTGCGCTCGCCCACCCCGCCGAAAACCGAAATGCCGCCGTGATGGGTCGCGATGTTGTGAATTAGCTCCATGATGACGACGGTCTTGCCGACGCCGGCGCCGCCAAACAAACCTGTTTTGCCGCCCTTAACGTAAGGCGCCAAAAGATCAATGGCTTTGATCCCCGTTTCAAATATCTCGGAGCGGGCGACGATTTCGTCAAACGTCGGTGGATCGCGCCGGATCGGGTTCAGCGGCGCGTCTTTGATCTCGCCCAAACCGTCGATCGGCTCGCCCAGAACGTTGAAGACCCGGCCGAGCGTCTTGGGCCCCACCGGCACAGAGATCGGCTGGTCAAGATCGATGACTTCCGTGCCGCGTTTTAAGCCGTCGGTCGGCAGGAGCGCCACCGCCCGGACAACACCGTCTTCGAGCAGCATGGAAACCTCGGCCATGATCGGCGGTTTTTCGATTTTGAGCGCGCTCCTGATCTTCGGCACCTTGTCAGCCGGGAACTGCGCTTCAATAATGGCTCCGATGACAGAAATTACTCTCCCTTTATTATTCATCTTTTGCCCCTCAATGCTTCGGCCGAACCGATTATCTCCGCTAAGTCGCGGGTGATATTGGTCTGCCGTAATTTATTGATCGAGATCACCAGATCATTGATCAGGTCTTTAGAATTGTCGACGGCGCCTTTGAGAACCATCAGGCGCGCCGCCAATTCCCCCATTTGCGAAGCGATGACAAGCTGATAGAAGCGCGCTTCAAGATAATGCCTGAAAAGCTCTTCCGTCAGCTTCGCCGCGCTCGGCTCAAGAATATAATCAGCCGGCTCTTTGTCAGAGATCAGCTCTTCAGGCACTGGGAAAAGGCGAACAATGGTCGGCGCCTGCACCGCCGTGCTTTTGTAGGCGTTGTAGGCAACATAAACCTCGGCGTTCAGTTCGAAGACCTTCTGCCAGAGCGCCCGGATCTTGGCGAAGGTCGGCCGCTCCAGCGCCTCGAATTCCGAGACGACCAGCCGGTCGCGGAAATAATTGGCCGCGCGCTTCCCCAGCGCAACAATGCCAAACTCACCCCCGCTAACGCTTAACACTCCCCCCCCTCTCTTTTCAAGAGAGGGGGATGGGGGGTGAGTTGAAAGAAAAGCCTTGGCCTTGGCCAGGATCTGGGTGTTGAAACCGCCGCAGAGGCCGCGATTCGACGAGATGACGACGAGGATCTTTTTGTCTAATTTCTTCGGCTGAACCCTGCCGGCCAGGACATCTTTGACCGGCTTGAGATATTCCTCGGTCACGGCGAAGCGCTCCCTGATCCGCTTCATGCGCACGACCGTCACGACCTGGAGGGCCGAGAGGATCGAATTCAAACTGCGGATCGAGCGCAGGCGCCCGCGGAATTTCAATAATGACATTAGTTGTATTATATCATTTGAGCGTCTGAAAATAAAATTAACGCCCGGCCTTAGCTTTCGGGATTGGCCTGCTCACCAAAGCCGGGCCTGCCTGCCGGCAGGCAGGCAGTTTTAAATTCGCCCTCCGAAGCTCAAGGAGCGTAGGAGGAACGGCCTGGCTTGCCTTTTATAGAGCAGTAAATTCTCTTGCAATCATTAACAATAATACTTATAATTCTCCAGAGGCGCAAAAATGAATAAAAATATCTTGGCGATCGGTCTGTTAATACTGGTTAGTGTCATTGGCCTGGCAATGTACGGCTGCTCTCAAACAACCAGCGGCACGGGCGGGGACTCTGGCATCACAACAACTAATTATACCCTTTCCGGAAAGTTGGGCTCCGTCACCGCCAGCGGACTGAGAGCAAAGACGGCCACGACAGTCACTCATATCGCCGCCATCGGCGCCGACAATAATAAAACGCTCGTGACACCTGAAGCTGACGGCGCCTTCAGCCTCGGGATCAATTCCGGCCAGCCCTACGTCCTGGGTTTTTTCAACAAAACCGGCAGTGCCATTACTTTGCTCGGCTACTTAAGAGCCGCCGATTACGACTGGGACTCACTGCCGCTGATCGATCCGGCCGGCAGCTCGACCGATCTGGGGACGGTTGAGATCGACAGCGTCAGCGTTGAAGCGACCCCATCCATTAACATTACCAGCCTGATCGGGGCGATGAATATGAACACAGCGACGGCAACTCTCTACGGCGAGATCGATGATTCCCTGACGGCTCTGACCAATCTCGACCTTGACGGGAACGGCGAGTTTGATTTTAATGAGAACAGAAACTATCTTTTCCAGACCTATATCGGCATGTCCCAACCGGGCAGTCCGTCCACGGGCGAGATCGACTCGATGCTCGACGGCTATAACGACACTTATAAACCCGTGCCAAGCTTCTTTCAGATCTACTTTTCCGCCATCGGCGGCGGCGACACAAGGACCGTCGGGACCAGCGCGACGCTGACGACCCCCTCTCCCATCGGCGGTAGTACCACCCAAACGGCCACGACCGGAGCTTTGGGCAGTGATGGTTTTACGCTGTTTTTCCCATCCGTGTCCACCCCGGAGATCGCGCCGGCCGGCACCTACATGGTTGAGATGGGCTCGACGACTTATACAATTAAGAATTTCAAGTCGTCAGATGTCGTCGCCCTGGGCTCAAACAACAACATCGTCTACCCTGTTTTCCATCTGATCACGAACGAGGCCGGCAAAGTCACGACGGTGCAGTATGTCTGGAAAAAACTGGTCAGCGGCACGATCACGGCGGCGACTTCCGCCGAGGTCTTGGCTGCAATCAATTATGACGTCGCCGCGGCCTTCCTGTCGATGAACCCGTTCATTTCGTTCTTCTCGGATGCCAACACCCTGCATCAAACCTCTGATGGCACAAAATTCTGGTATCTGACGCCGACGCCAACGGACCTCGATGTCAGCGCTCTTAATATCTCAAGGGCCGATATCCATCATATCCAGGCGGGCTATGAATTGACGTCGAAGGTCATTTGTAAATTCGACCTGTATTAGGATGTCTAGAGGCGGGGGCTCATTTGATCTCTACAATCTTGAACTTGACCAGGCCTCGCGGCAGATCCGCACGGCTATTTCACGATCAAGCCGTTCCCGGAGAGGGGCAAAGTTTATGTCAGGCATTATAAAGACAAAAAACTGGAGTACACTTTTTCGGGAACGAATTATGATCTGCTTGACTTTTATCTTGATTCCCCAAACTGTTTGATCAGCTTATTAAGTTTTTCTTCGGTCTCTTTGGAGAAGTCCCTGAGCGCGCCGATCAGGCCCGGCTCACTGCGCCTGACAAAGCCGACGAGTTTGGCTTCAAAATCACTGACGCGGGCGGGCTCGAGCATGTCGCAGTAACCGGCCGTCGCCGCGTAGATGATGATGATCTGGTCTTCGACCGGCCTCGGCTTGTTCTTCCCCTGCTTGAGGACCTCGACCATGAGAGCGCCGCGCTTCAACTGTCGCTGGGTCTCTTCGTCAACCTCGGCCGCGAAAAGCGAGAAGGCCTGCTTTTCCCGGTACTGGGCGAGATCGAGCCGCAGGCGGCCGGCGATCTTCCTGATGGCCGGCACCTGGGCTTTGCCGCCGACGCGGGAGACGGAGATGCCGACGTTGACAGCCGGCCGGACACCGGCGTTGAATAATCCTTCTTCGAGAAAGATCTGGCCGTCGGTGATCGAGATGACGTTCGTTGGAATATAGGCGGTGACATCGCCTAACTGCGTTTCGATGATCGGGAGAGCGGTGAGCGATCCCCCACCCGACTCCGGCCGCAATTTCGCCGAGCGTTCAAGGAGGCGCGAGTGAAGGTAGAAAACATCGCCCGGATAGGCCTCGCGGCCGGGCGGGCGGCGCAGAAGGAGCGAGATCATCCGGTAGGCCTGCGCGTGTTTGGTCAGGTCGTCAAAAATAATGAGCGCGTCTTTGCCGTTGAACATGAACTCTTCGGCCATGGCACAGCCGGCATAAGGCGCCAGATACTGAAGGGCGGCCGGATCGGAGGCCGAGGCCGACACAACGATCGTGTAATCCATGGCGCCGTGCTCGCGCAAAGTTTCAATGACTTGAAGAATGTTAGCTTCTTTCTGGCCGATGGCGACATAAACGCAGACGACATTCTCGCCTTTCTGGTTGAGGATGGCGTCGATCGCCAGCGTCGATTTCCCCGTCGAGCGGTCGCCGATGATCAGCTCGCGCTGGCCGCGCCCGATCGGGATGAGGGCGTCAATAAGCTTATAGCCGGTCTGCAGCGGCTGGCTGACGGGGGTGCGGTCGATGACGCCGGGGGCCAGCCGCTCCACCGGGCGGAAATTCTTCGTCTTGATCGGGCCGAGACCATCGATCGGCTCGCCGATCGCGTCAACGACGCGGCCGATCAGCCCCTCGCCGACCGGCACTTCCATGACGCGGCCGGTCGATTTAACGAGATCGCCTTCTTTGATGGCGGTGTGCGGGCCGAGTAGTACCGCCAGGATATCTTCGCGCTCGAGGTTGAAAACCATCCCGAAAATTTTGCCCGGAAATTCGACCATCTCGCCGGCCAGAGCGCCCGGCAGACCCTTGATGCGGATAATGCCGTCGCCCGACTCGATCACCGTGCCGACCTCTTCTACTTTAGAAGCGGACTGAAATTCTCCGATCCGTTTTTTAATGATCGCCGAAAGATCTTCAGGCATTAATGATACTCTCCTTCAAGTTTTCTAACGCGCCGGACAGTGTGCCATCAAAATATTTGCCGTCGCTCGTAAATATTTTGACGCCGCCGATGAGATCGGGGTCGATTTCCTCCCGCAAATTGACCTGGCCGCCCAGCCAATCGACGATCTTTTTCTTCTCACCCTCGGAAAGCGCCGCGGCCGCGGCAACCTCCGCGAAAACCGTCCCCGTCTTGCGGGCGGCCAATTGAGTGAACCGCTCGGACAGTTTGATCGCGGCTTTTTCCATATTCTCATCAATTAACAGCCCGATCAGGTTGCGAAAAAGTACTGACACTCCCGGCATGACTTCCGCCAGCAACTTCGTCTTCGCCTCTTTTGAAAAAGTGGCGTTCTCAAAGAATGTCCGCAGTTCAAAATTCTTGACGAGCAGTTTGGCCAGGGAATTCAGCTCCGACTCAATGGTCAGCGCCTCTTTTCCGGCGATCTCATAAAGTTTTTCAAGGTCTATTTCTTTCATGGCCGGGCTTGCGTCAAGCTCTCTTCGATCAATCTTCGATTATCTGCGGGCGAGATCGTCTTGCGCAGGACTTTGCCGGCCGCTAACGCCACAAGTTCGGCGGTCGAGCGCCTCACTTCGGCAAAGATCTTGTCCCGCTCGCGGGCGATATCCTGGCTCGCGCGCAGGGCGATCAGCTCCGCCTGCTTTTCCGCCCGCTCGAGGATCTCGTTCTTGAGCTTCTCGCCATCTTTTTTCGACTCGTCGATCATTCGGTCGGCTTTCTGGTTGATCTGGTTCAGCTTCTCGCGGTATTCGGCCGCTAACTCTTCCGACCGTTTTTCGTTCTTCATCGTCAGCTCGATCGAATCCGCTATCATCTTCTCCCTTTGCGCTAACAAAGCAAGTATCGGCGGCAGAGCCGCTTTGTATAACAGCAGGACGAGCAGTCCGAACGAAACGACCGTCCAGATCATTAAGCCCGGTTCAAATTCAAGCATAATTGAATACTAATTCCCCACACTTAAGTGTGGGGTATCTCCTATAATAGTTTATCCTTTGGTCGCGAGAATTAAGCAGACGACCAGCGCGTAGAGAGCGATAGCTTCCACGAACGCGATGGCCAGGATCATGGCGGTGCGGATGTTGCCCGCCGCCTCCGGCTGGCGCGCCATACCTTCGAGCGCCTTCGAAGCTAACATGCCGATGCCGATCGCCGTACCCAGAGCCGCGATACTCATCCCCAACCCCGCCGCCAGAAACGCTGATGAATTGTCCATTTTTCCCCCTCCTTTTCTCTCCTTAATCCTTAATTCTTAATCCTTCTTCAATGCCCGCCCTCCGTTGCCGTGGCAATATACATGGCTGATAAATAGGTGAAAATAAAGGCCTGGATAAAGGCCACAAAGATCTCAAAGGCCATCACGGCGGTGTTGCCGATGACCGGCAGCGGCAGGATAAAGTAGCTCTTGAAGACGAAGATGAGGGCGAAGATCATGAGCATGACTGCGTGCCCGGCGAACATGTTGGCAAAAAGACGCAGGGCGAGCGAGAACGGCTTGGCCAGCTGGCCCACGATCTCGATCGGGATCATGAAGAGCGTGATCGGCAGCGGCAGTCCCGGCGGGACGATCGACTTAAAATAGCCAATGACCCCTTGCGATCTAATGCCGGCGATCTGGACGACCAGGAAAACCACGATCGCCAGCGCCGCGGTCGTATTGATATTGCCGGTCACTCCCGACATATCCGGTATCAGCCCGATCAGGTTGCAGAAGAGGATAAAGGAGAAGATGCTGACGAGGAACGGCAGCCATTTGTCGCGGTCGCGTTTGATCTGGCCGGCCACCTCGTCGCGCAGGAAAAGGATCAGCGCCTCGGCCAGGTTCTGCCAGCCGGCCGGGACCTGCTTGAGTCGCCGCGTCGAGAGAAAAAAGAAAAGAAATGCGGAGACGGCCGCCAGCCACAGCGTGATAACGCCGTTGGTGATGGTCAGGTCAATCCCAAAAACATTTAAGGGGATTAGGCCTTTTTGATAAAGATGTTCAAGGGCTTCCATTGGCTAACAACTGATTTTAGCCGAAAAATGGCTTTATGGCAAGTGAAAAAAGCTACAAGGCCTTTTTGCCGCGCTCGCCCGGCTTTAGCTTTCGATCCACTCGGCCTACTCACCAAAGCCGGGCTATTTTAATTCGTCCTCCGAAGCTCGAAGAGCGGCGGACTCCGTCTTGCCTGTGCCGGTAGGCAGGCAGTTTAAGTATTCGGCGACGCGGAAACCGAAGTAGTAGCCGCGATACCCGGGCTGGAGGCTGAGCCGGTTCGTACCGCGCAACGAGTCGGAACTAAGGTAGAACCACGAACCGCCGCGTGCGCCCTCATCATCGCCCCCGCCAGCATGAGTCCGGAAACATTTTCTTTTACCATTAATTGATTTGCCATTTTCATCTTCCTCCCGTTTACTATAACCCGAATTCTTGGTACAATGGTTAGGTTAATCGGCAGGGGAAATTAGAAATTTCAGGCAATTTTGGGATTATTTTTATTTCGACCGATTGGGAGATTGGAAAATGCGGGATAAAATATTGGATATTTTTAAGCTGGGGCTAAAGAAAGATTTTAAGAATAAAGTAAAAAAAATACTTTTATTCGGCTCCAGGGCCCGGGGAGACGCCGCCGTGGATTCTGACTACGACCTCCTTTTGGTCATGGATGAAGTTTCACCTATAGTAAAAAAACAAATTAATCGTTTAGAGGGAGAGATGTTATTTAATTATAATGCCGTTTTTTCTGCTTTCCCATTCACGCTAAAAGAGCTCGAAAGAAGACAATACGAGCCCTTTTTAATGAACGCCCAAAAAGAAGGCCGGGAAATATGATCGAAGAAATTGGCAGGGAAATTGAAAAGATCATGAAAAAAGCCGGCCGGGCGCTGGTTTCAGCTAAAAACCTCTTAAATGACGGCGACTATGATTTTGCCTCATCCAAAGCATATTACGCCGCTTTTCATGCCATGCAAGCCGCTCTCTTAACAAAATCGCTTTCTTTTTCAAAACATTCCGGAGTAATCGCGGCCTTTAATCAGCATTTTATAAAAACCGGCGTCTTCCCAAAAGATTTCAGCGCCAAAATAGAGTCGTTATTTAAGGAGAGACAAATCGGGGATTACAGCTATGAAGAAGAGATCACAAATAAAGACGCCGAAGAAGACATCAAAAATTCCGAGAAAATCGTCCAGGCAATTCGGAGCTTTCTAAATTAGAGGGCTTTTTCGCCGCGCTCGCCTGTTCTGACCCTGATGACGTTGTCGACCGAAGAGACGAATATCTTGCCGTCACCGGGCTTGCCGGTCCGGGCCGTCTCTTCGATCGCCTTGATCGCCCTTTCGGCATCAAAAGTATCCACGATCAGTTCAATCTTCAATTTGGGCAGGAATTCGACCCGGTATTCACCGGCGCGCCACTCGAGCATGATCCCTTTCTGGGCTCCGCGTCCCTTGACCTCGGTCACCGTCATACCGATGAACCCTTCGGCCTCGAGCGCGACCCTCACTTCTTCTAATTTTTCGATCCGGATAATAGCTTCGATCTTTTTCATGTCCATGTTTGATCTCCTTAGTACGCCGACTCGCCGTGTTGTGAAATATCAAGTCCGACGTCTTCCTCGTTCTCGCCGACCCGCAGTTTGAACATCGCATCGATGATCTTGGCCATAATATATGATACAACAAAAGAGAAAACGACCACAACAAGCGCTGTCAGCGCCTGAATCCCCAGCTGGCCGGGGTTGCCGAAGAAGAGGCCGTTGGCGCCGGCCGGATTGATCGCTTTTTGGGCGAACAGCCCGGTGGCAAGGACGCCCCAGATGCCGCCGACCCCATGGCAGGCAAAGACATCGAGCGATTCGTCGAATTTGATCTTCATCCGGAAAATGATCATATAATATGAAAGGATGGCCGCGACACTGCCGATCACCATGGCCGAGAGCGGGCTGACGTAGCCGGAAGCGGGCGTGACCGCGGCCAGACCGACGATCGCCCCCGTCGCCAGACCCAACACACTCGGCCGTTTATGCACCCAGCTGATGATCATCCAGGTCAAACCGGCCGCGGCGCCGGCGGTATTCGTCGCCATAATGGTTGAGGCGGCTAACGGGCCGGCCGAAAGAGCCGAGCCTCCATTAAAGCCGAACCAGCCGAACCAGAGGAGGAAAGCGCCGAGGACCGTCAGAGGGATATTTGAGGGCTCCATCGGGACCTTGCCATAGCCCTTGCGCTTACCGACCACGAGTGCCAGCGCCAGCGCCGAGACGCCGGCGGTTATATGTACGACCGCCCCGCCAGCAAAATCAAGCGCCCCCATCGTCCGGAGCCAGCCGCCGATCCCCCAGATCCAGTGCGCAACGGGGGCATAGACGAAAGTCGACCAGACTAATGTAAAGAGGAGAAAACCGGCAAAGCTGATCCGCTCAACAAAAGCGCCGGAGATAAGCGCGGGGGTGATTACCGCGAAAGCGAGCTGGAACAGGATAAAGGCCATGTGAGGGATGGTCGGGGCATAGCCGGCTTCTATCGCGGGAATGTTATTTAAGCCGAACCAGCCGAGACTGCCGATCAGGCCGCCCTTGTCCGGCCCAAAAGCCAGGGAATAACCAAACAAGACCCATTGAACGGAAATAAGGACGAGAAGCGCGACCGAGAGCATGAGAGTGGAAAGAATATTCTTTTTTCTGACCATGCCGCCATAAAAGAAACCCAGAGCCGGCGTCATCAAGATAACCAGAGCAAACGAGATCAAGACCCAGGCCGTATCACCGGAATTTATCATCACTCATACCTCCGTGTGTAACACAGCAATCTCATTGCCATGCTCACTGCGGACTAAATTCTACGCTTTTGTAGCGATTTTAGGGGCCGCTCTCCCCGGTGATACGGCCAGACAGGAGAGCGACCCCGCTTTAACTTACCAACTATAGAGCTGTTTCGCCCTTTTCCCCGGTGCGGATGCGGTAAACCTCCCCGACCGGCGAAACAAAGATCTTTCCGTCGCCGACAGAACCGGTGCGGGCGACCTTGACGACCGTGTCAACTATTTTTGCCGCTTCAGAATCCCTCACCACAATTTCAATTTTGATCTTGGGCACAAGATCGACCCTGTATTTTTCCCCGCGCCACTGCTGGACTATCCCTTTTTGTTTCCCGTGGCCCTCGACCTCGGTCACCGTCAGCCCGGGGTAGCCGATACTCTCGAGCGCCACCTTAACCTCTTCTAATTTTTCGAACCTGATGATCGCTTCTATTTTTTGCATTTCTATCTCCTCCTCTTTACGCTCAACCGACTCTTTCGCCTTCCAGCTCAACGCTATAGTATATCGTCTTTCTGGCGAGGAAATCCGGATAGGCCGAATTGCCGTGCTCGCCGATATCGAGGCCGCGGATCTCTTCCTCCAGGCTGACGCGCAGGCCCATGATCGCCTTGATGGCGCTCCAGGCCAGCAGTGAGATCAGGAAAACAAAGATCGCCACGGCGATCACGCCGGTCAACTGGGCCGAGAGGAGCTTGAAGCCGCCGCCGAAAAGCAGGCCGTTGCCGGTCGTGTTCGGCATAAAGACATCCTCGGCAAATAAACCGACCGCTAAAGTCCCGAAGATACCGTTGACCAGGTGGACAGAGAGCGCGCCGACCGGATCGTCGATCTTAAGCCGGTCGAAGGCGATAACCGCCAAAACCACCATTATACCGGCGATCGTCCCGATGATGATCGCAGAAAGCGGCGAGATGTAGGCGCAGGGGGCTGTGACAGCCACCAGGCCGGCCAGACAGCCGTTGATCGTCATGCCGAGATCGGGTTTGCCCAGCACCAGCCAGGAAATTAATGTTGAAGAAAGGATGCCGGCCGCCGCGGCCAGGTTCGTGGTGATAACTATTCTTGATATGGCGTTGACGTCAGCCGCCATGGTCGAACCTGGATTGAACCCGAACCAGCCCAGCCAGAGGACAAACGCGCCGATCGTCGCCAGCCCCAGATTATGGCCGGGGATGGCATTCGCGGAGCCGTCTTTTTTAAACTTGCCAAAACGGGGGCCCAGCACAAAAATTCCGGCCAGCGCCGCCCAGCCGCCGACCGAGTGGACGACCGTTGAGCCGGCAAAATCCCAAAAGCCAGAAACTGCCAGCCAGCCGCCGCCCCAGATCCAGTGGCCGACGATTGGATAGATGACCGCCACCAAAATGAACGAGAAGGCGATGAATGATACATATTTAATGCGCTCAGCCACCGCCCCGGAAACAATGGTCGCCGCCGTCCCCGCAAAAACAAGCTGGAAGAAGAATTTCGCCAATAGCGGCACCGTCGCCCAGGCGATGGAACTGTACGCGCCCTGGTAAAGATCCCCTGTTGCTGGGCTGTTATCAAGCCCGGATATCCCTAACAGCCCCTGCCAGCCGACCAGCGGGTTGCCGTTGCCGAACATCAAGCCCCACCCCAGCGCCCAGAAAGCGATCGAAGAAACCGCGAAGACGATGAAATTCTTGGAGAGAATATTGACCGAATTCTTACTGCGGGTAAAGCCCGTCTCCACGCAGGCGAACCCAAGATTCATGAAAAACACTAACATCGCCGTCACCAGGACCCAGATCGTATCAACCGCTATCTTTAAACCCATTAAATCCATTTTCCTCGCCTCCTTTAAATGTTAATGTCCAATTGAGTCGTGATCGTCGGCTTCGCACCACTGTTATAAGTCCCATAAGCAAAAATGATCGAAGTATTCGGCGCAAAGAGCCAGGAAAAACCGTAGAATATCGCCCCGAGGGCCGAATTACCGCTGGCATAATCAACCGAAGCCCAAAGCTTGTCGGTCAACGCCTTGTCCCAGGCCAGGATAAAACCTTTATTATCCGCGCCGATCGTGGCGGCATTGCCGGTAAAATAACCGCCGGTCAGCCGGCCGAAAGGAAATGCCTTTGAAGCCAGGCCATAAATAGCATTCTGGTCCGTCACTCCTTTAGTCAGACCAAAGCCAAACCCGCCTATCGCCAGGGCAGGCAAGCTCCCATTTTCCGGCAGGCCAAACTTAGCATTAAAGACCAAGGGACTGGCGATCACTCCTTGCGGTAAAAACGCGTCAATTCCAACTTCTAAGCCAGGCACGAGCCCGTAAGTCAAACCAAGATCAGTGGGAAACTGATAGCCGCCCGAAGTCTTGTCATCCACCGTAAAATAATCATCAATCCCCAGATGATAAACCCCCACCGCCTGGATATCTGTCGACGGGTTCCAAATATTCGTCGACGGCGTCGCTATAACCTCGCCCGCCGCCATCAAATAAACAGACAAGCCAACCAACAAACCAACAAACTTTCTCATCTTTTTTCCCCTCTCTTTTCTAGATGAACAGCCATTCATGCTCATCAACAACTCTTTTCTTGACATAAATGACTGCGAACCCGGCCGCCACTAGGCTAAGTATCGCGACCGCAAGCATTGATCTGACCTTTGAAAGCATGACGCGAAAAGATAAGCAAGAATATTGCCATGAAGAAAGCGAGGAGAAAGCGGGTTAGATTATACTTTTTTGTATATTAAATATACTTTTTTGTATTTTTTAGCTATTTGTAATCGCCGGGGGTTTGCGTGTTCGAATAAGTGACGCCAAACCAGAAGCTGCCGGTGTCGGCATTGCCGCCGGTTGCAACGTTCAGCGCGGCGATATCCGGGGTGAAGACGGCATAGTTTAAGCTCGGCACAAGGACACCCGAACCAAAATTTAATTTTGAAGAGAGCGAAAGAGATCCGTCGCTCACCCCCGGCTGGGCGCCCCACTGCCCGCCATTGTAGCCGACGGTCAGGCCGGCCGTCACAAGGCCAATTTCCTGCTTGCCGCCAAGCTGAACATACAAACCTTTACCCTGATCGTGATCATAAGAAATGGTCAGCGTCGGGGCAAAAGGAGCTTGTGTCTGCGTCAAGCCGAGAAATATCTCACCGCTTTTGCCCGCCGCGCCGGTGAGATTCGGAAAAGTGTAATAGGCGTAAGAAAAATACCAATCGAGCCAATCCTGATAGGTCGATGAATAATTCAGGTAAGCGTCAAGTTCCGTCAATTCCCGTTTCGTCACATTGCCGATGTTATACGAACCCCAGAACTGCAAAGTCACTTCTTCGCGCCCTAACGAGAAAGTCAATCCGGGCTGGATCGCCGGCTGCATCGAGTTCAGCTCGAACCCCCGCCAGACATAGCGGGAAACATAGCCGAGGCTGATATCGTCGAGGGAGGCGAAAGAAGCCGAAACTGAAGAAAGCAAAAAACCGATCAGGCAAGCGATTATCTTATATTTCTTGATTTTATATCCTAACATCCGCTCCGTCAAGCCGAGCGCCTTGGCGGCATTCCTCTGCGTCTTGTATTTTTCCAGCGCTTCCCTGATATTCTGCTTTTCGATCGTCTCGATGATCTCGGGGAGAGTCGCGCCGGCGGCGGGCAGTTCGATCGTTTCCTTGGCCGCGATGTTGGCCGGGAGCTCCGCCGGCGTGATCAGCTCTTTCTGGCAAAGAATGATCGCTCGCTCGATCACGTTCTCAAGTTCGCGCACGTTGCCCGGCCAGCGGTAGGCCATCAGCACATCGAGGGCCGCCCGGCTGACGCCGCGGACTTTTTTCTTGTTCTCTTTTTTGAATTTATTGATGAAATGATCGACCAGGACGAGAATGTCTTCCTTGCGCTCGCGCAGCGGCGGGATCAGGACGGGAAAAACATTGATGCGGTAGAAGAGGTCTTCGCGGAATTTCCCGCTTTTCACCATTTCCTCCAGGTCGCGGTGGGTGGCGCAGACGACGCGGGCGTTCATCTTGATCGTTTGCGTGCCGCCCAGGCGCTCGAATTCTTTTTCCTGCAGGACGCGCAGAAGTTTGACCTGGGTAGCTGGGGTCAGGTCGCCGATCTCGTCGAGAAATATCGTCCCTTGCCCGGCCAGCTCGAACCGGCCGACCTTGCGTTCCATCGCCCCGGTGAATGCTCCCCGCTCATAGCCGAAGAGCTCCGATTCCAGAAGATTTTCCGGCAGGGCGGCGCAGGCGACTTTGATGAACGGCTTGTCCGCCCGCGGGCTGGCGTAATGGATGGCCGAAGCGATCAATTCCTTGCCGGTCCCCGACTCGCCGCGCAGCATAACGGCGGCCTGGCTCGCGGCCACCTGAATCGCCCCCTCAAGGACGCTCTCCATCACTCGCGAGCTGTAAACGATATTGTCGAACTGGTATTTGCCCTTTAATTCCTGCCGCAGTTTGATGTTTTCGAAAACGACCGCCTGCTTGTCTTTTTCAGCCAGCTCGCGGATCCTGACCGCCTGGCCGACCATCGAGGCGATGATCATCAGCAGTTTGATATCCTCTTCGTAGGAAACGCTTCCCTTGAACAGGCGGTCAACTGAGAGGGCGCCGATGACTTTACTGCCGACGATGACCGGGACGCAGAGAAAGGCAAATTTACGCTCGGCCAGGTTCTTTCTGGCCTGCGTGCGGTTGAGAAAGAGCGGCTCGGCGCCGATATCCTCGACGATCATGGGTTCGCCGGTTTCCACCACCCGGCCGGTGATTCCCTCGCCGATCATGTAGCGGCCCCGCTCCTTTTCCTGCCGGCTCAACCCCTGCGCCACCTCGATCCGCAGTTCATTGGTGTTGGGGTCGACCAGCGTGATCGTGCCCCTTTGCATCTCAAGCGAATCGGAGAGAACATTGAGGATCGCTTCGAGCGTGGACTCGAGGTTAAGCGACGAAGAGAGCGCCGAGGTTATCTCGACCAGCGATTTAACCTGAATATCCTTGACGGTAGCCATGACAATATTGTATTTTACACAATTTTGTAGAAGCAGTCAATTTATTTTAGCAGTTTAAGCGGCGCCGATCGGCAGGATTATGATGAATTTCGAACCCTTGCCGGCGCCGCGCGATTCGGCCCAAATCCGGCCGCCGTGGAGTCCCACCAGCTCTCTGGCGATGGCCAGCCCCATGCCGATGCCGCCGGCCGCTCTCGTATAGGAACTATCGATCTGGAAAAATTTTTCAAAGACCTTCTCAAGCAGTTCCGGGGCAATGCCGATGCCGTTGTCGATCACTTCGAGCCTGACATTAGAATCTTGCGGCAGGGCGCGGATCGTGATCTCGCCGCCCTTAGGCGTGAACTTGATAGCGTTGCCGATTAGGTTGGTGATCACGCGCTTCA
>METM01000021.1:121230-164385 GCA_001772335.1 candidate division WOR-1 bacterium RIFCSPHIGHO2_01_FULL_53_15 | reverse complement strand
GATGATCGTCGGGATATTTTCTGCCGCCTCGACATTGACGCTCAAACCGCGGCTCTCGGCCATGATCCTCACCGCCTCGACCACTTCATCGATCACTTTTTTGACCGAGAGCGGCTCTTTGGAGATCGGGATCGGCTTGCCGAGCTCGAGGCGCGAGATGTCGAGCAAGCTCTCGATCAGGTCCTGCAGGTGGTCGCTCTGGCGAGCGAGGATGACGAGCGCGTCTTTCTGCTGGCCGCTCACCTCGCCCATCTTGTTGGCCAGCAGGAGCGAGAGATAGCCCTTGATCGGCGTCAGCGGCGTGCGCAATTCGTGGCTGACCATTGAGAGGAACTCCGTTTTCAGGCGGTCGACCGCCTCGAGCTTGACCATATCTTCTTTGAGGTCTTTGAGCATGTGGAGGGCGGCCCGGCGGGCGGCCTCAAGCTCCCCTGTCCTCGCTTCAACATTTTTCTCGAGATTCTCCCTGATTCCCTCCAGCTCCCGGGTCCTTTCCCGCACTCGTATTTCCAGCTCCTCTTTCGCCCGCTGCGCTTCTGCTTCCGAAGCCCGGCTCCGGGCGACGCTTGCTTCAAGCTGCTGAGTGTAGCCCTGAACTTCCCGCGTCCTTTGTTCGAGCAGTTTGGTCAGATAGGCGCTGGCCAACGCCCCCACAAAATAAAGCAGGAAAAGCCCCAACAGGTAATCAATGATGTATTCATATCTTCGCCAATAGGTTTCCGGCGGAGTGAAAGCGTCAAAATGCGGGATGACATTAAAGTATTCCAGCAGAACGACGGCCATGACCAGGGCCAGCGAAGCTGCCGCGTAAAACAAAGAGGTCCGGGCGCCAAAAATATAGCCGGCGATGAACGGGATGAAGACCAGCAGGAAATACCACATGCTTTCGAGGCTGCCGCCGACATAAATGGCCAGGATAATAAGGAAAAAATCAAAGGCGAGCGCGAGGTGGACGAGAAAATTTGTCGCCCGGTCCTTCTCAAGCGCCCGGCGCAGCCGAAGAGCGCCGGCCGCCGCCAGGAGCACGGCCGTCAGCGTGACGCCGGTTGAGAGGGGGGTAAAGGCGATCAGGTTCTCGAAAATGGTGACTCCCAGAACCACGCCAATGATTACCCATTTGAGGCGGAGATAAAGCCGTATTTTCCCGGTTTCCATTTTTATTGCCGGGAACGCGCATCCTCGATCTGCTGTTTGAGCAGTTTGACCGTCTTTTCAAGCTCTTCCATCTTCAGCTCGCGGCCGACGGCCAGGTCGGAGAATTCCTTGAGTTCTTTGACCCGCTTTTGCAGCTCGGCTTCCGTCCGCTTTAATCCCGTCAGGTTAACGACCGAAAAAAGCGCGCGCAGATTTGGGCCGCCCCCGGCCGGCAGGACGCGCAGCTTAACGAGAACATCTAGTTTTTCGCCCGTCCGGGCCAGCATGGTCCCTTCGCCGCTGAATTCCTCTTTGCCTTCAGCAATTGCCACCAGCCCAGCCTTGAAGACGCCATAAGATTCTTCGGCGATGATCGCGGGCAGGCCGGCCAGGAAGTCGTCTTTGCTTTTGGCTTTGAAAAGATCAAGCGTCGCCTGGTTGACGTTCACGACCTTGATGAGCGCGGCGCATTTATTCAATTCTTCCGGATGCGCATCGAAGAACGCGCGGAAATCATCAGCGCCCGCGGTTCGACGACTGTCAAAATATCTTTTCAGTTCCGAAAGATCCTCTGCCCAGAGAGAAATCGGCGAATTCTCGAACAATTCGGTCCGCTCGACGAGGTCCGCCTCCAGTTTTTCGCGCGAGTCCTTGAGCTCGATGATTAAGTTATTAAAAGCGTTGGTCAGGCGGCCGAGCTCGTCCGCCTCGCGCGCCGGGAGCGGCGCCGGGTACTTGCCCTGTTCGAGGAGCGCGATCGCCGACTGCAGCGTGAGGAGCCGGCCCACGAGGCCGGCGGAAAAAGTCCAGCTGATGAAAAAGACGACGATCAGGATAACGGTGGCGACAACAAGGACGGCGCCGGCGGAGAGAAAAAGCGCCGTCCTGTCACGCTCGATCTTGAGAGCCGCAATGACGCGACCGCTGCTGACGTCAACAAGCGGGCTGTAAATAGTGACGTGCGGCGGACGCAGCTCGATCGTCTTTTCCCCCGCGGCATAAAGCTTTTGCGAAAGATCGGCGGTCAATCTTGCTTCGCCCGAGACGGTCGACGCGAAGGGGTCGTCCCCGGCATAGAAAGTGATGTCAAAACCGGAGGCCTGCTTGAGCGAAGCGGCAAAGTCGTTGTCGATCAGGCGCCCGTACAAGATCAGCCCGTTCTGCGGCTTTTTGTCGACCGAATCCTCGACCGGCAGAGCCGAAACCATGGCCGGGCCGCGCGCAGTCGCCATCAGGCCGGTGACCGTCTTATATTTGAGCCCTTCTCTCACGATCGGCAGCGTCAAAATATTGCCGCGGAACTCCGGGTAGCCGCCGTACTGGTAGACGACATTGCCTTTCATGTCGGTGATGAAGGCAAACTGGAGGTCAAAGGTCGCCGGAGCAAAATCGGTCACCTGCTTCTTGATGAAGGCCGGGTCGCGGTTATCCATCCAGGCCAGCATGTCGTCCCAATCGCCGTAGTCCTTGGTTATCTTCTCAATGCCTTTTTCTTCCAGCCCGATGATGTAAAGAATGTTTTTGAGGTTATCTTCGTGGGCCGCCCGCTCGCCTATGTTAACGATGAACCAGAAAGCCGCGGTTGAGATGGTGATTATGACAAACAAAGAGGCCAGAATATTGACAGCCAGCCGGATCCTGATAGGCATTTTCGCTCACTCCTTGAAGCGGTTGGTGATCGGCAACCGCCAGTCCTTGCCGAATGCCCGCGCCGAGATCCGCGGGCCGGGCGGCGCCTGCCGCCGTTTATACTCGGAATTATCGATCATCGCGGCAATCTTTTCAACAGTTTTCGCCTCATAACCGCTCTCGATGATCTCCCTGATGCTCTTGTTCTCTTCGACATAGGCCCGCATGATCGGGTCAAGGAGAGCGTAGGGCGGCAGGACATCCTGGTCGGTCTGGTCGGGCTTGAGCTCCGCCGTCGGCGGCCGCTTGATGATTGACTCAGGGATAACGCTCTTTTTCACGTTTCGCCAGACGGCCAGACGATAGACGAGTGTCTTGGGCACATCCTTGAGGACGCCAAAGCCGCCGACCATGTCGCCGTAGAGAGTGCAGTAGCCGGTCGAGAGCTCCGATTTATTCCCAGTGGAGAGGACCAGCCAGCCGAACTTGTTCGAGAGCGCCATGAGGCAACTGCCCCGGATGCGCGCCTGCAAATTCTCCTCGGCGGTGTTGGCGGGTTTGCCTTTGAAATGAGGCGTCAAGGTCTCGAGGTATCGGGTAAACAGATCGTTGATCGGAATGACGGCGAACTCAACGCCCAGATTCTCCGCCACCTGTTTCGCGTCACGGAAACTCTGTTCGGCGGAATATTGCGAAGGCATAAAGACGGCGTGGACGCGCTCCTGGCCGAGGGCGTCAACCGCGACCGCCAGCGTCAGCGCCGAATCGATCCCCCCCGAGACGCCGATCAGGACGTCGTTGAACCCGTTTTTGACGACATAATCCTTGACGCAGAGGACGAGCGCCTGATAAACCTCGGCCGGCTCATCCAGCCAGCGCCAATCCGCCAGCTGGTCTTTTTCGAGATCGACAAAAAGGAGCTCTTCGCGATACTGGCCGCAGGCGGCAATTAGGTTGCCTTTCGGGTCAATAACCATACTGCCGCCGTCGAAGATCAATTCATCCTGCCCGCCGACCAGGTTGACATAGACAAAGTAGGCCTTGTTCTGCTTGGCGCGCGCTTTGAGCATCGCCTCCCGTTCTTTGACCTTGCCGATGTGATAAGGCGAGGCGTTGATGTTCAGAATGAGCCGCGCGCCGCTTTTAACTTCGGCCTGGTACGGCCCATGCTCGACCCAGACATCCTCGCAGATGCCGAGGCCGATCTTCGTCCCTTTGTAATTGACGACCGACCCCTTTTCCCCTTCTTTGAAATATCTTTTCTCGTCAAAGACGGCGTAGTTGGGGAGATTCATCTTGTGATAGACCTCTTTGACCTTGCCATCGACGATAAAAGCGCCGGCGTTATAGAGGTGATCTTTGGCGAGATTAACAAAGCCGAGGTAAACCGCGATATTTTTCGACGCTTTGACGATGCGCTCGACCGCGGCCAGATTCTCGGCGATGAACTTCGGCTTGAGGACAAGATCTTCCGGGGGGTAGCCGGTGACACAAAGTTCGGGGAAGACAACGAGGTCGGCTTTCTCGTGGCGCGCCTCCTCGATCAGGTCGATGATCTTGGCGCTATTATACTTCAGATCCCCGACGATTGGGTTGATCTGGCCGAGGGCGATCTTCATGCCCGAAATTATACATAATCCTATCCGCGAAGGAAAGCGTCAATTGCCCTGGCCGCTTTCTTGCCGTCGCCCATGGCGGAAATCACGGTTGCCGCTCCGCGAACGATGTCGCCGCCGGCGTATACCCCGGGGATGGAAGTCAGGCCTTCCGGCGTCACAATGACGCCACCCCATTTTTCAGTTCGGAGTAATGGAGTTCGGAGAGGCACGAGCGGATTGGGAGAGTTGCCGATCGCGACAATGGCTGAATCAATTTGGATTTTGAAGTTTGAATTTTTGATTTCCATCGGTCGCCTGCGACCGGTGGCGTCCGGCTCGCCTAATTCCATCTCGAGACATTCAACTTCGCCGACCCAGCCGTGACCGCCAAAGTGATACCTGACCGGCAGGGTCAGATATTTAAAGATGATCCCTTCTTCCTCGGCGCGCTTGATCTCTTCACGCCGGGCCGGCATCTCTTTCTCCGTCCGCCGGTAAATAATATAGACCTCGTCGGCGCCCAGCCGCAGAGAAACCCTGGCCGCGTCCATGGCGACATTGCCGCCGCCAATCACCGCCGCCTTCTTGCCAAGCTTGACCGGTGTCAGATATTCCGGGAATTTCCAGGCCTTCATCATGTTGACGCGGAAGAGGAATTCGTTGGCGGAGTAAACCCCGTCGAGGTTTTCGCCGGGGATCCCCATGAACCTCGGCGCGCCTGCCCCCGAGCCGATAAAAACGGCCTTGAATTCCTTGAGCAGATCTTCGATCGTGTAAGTATTGCCGATCAGGACATCCAGCCGGACATCGACCCCTAAGCTTTTGACGTAATCAATTTCGAGATCGACGATCTTTTTCGGCAGGCGGAATTCGGGAATGCCGTATGTGAGCACCCCTCCCGCGACGTGGAGCGTCTCAAAGACCGTCACCTGATAACCAAGCTGAGCCAGGTCCCCGGCGCAGGTCAGCCCCGCCGGCCCGGAGCCGACGACTGCAACCTTTTTACCCTCTCCCTCTGGGAGAGGGGGGCGAGCTTTTGCGCTGGCGGGTGAGGGCTGATTCTCCCTTTCCCAATCCGCCGCAAATCTCTCCAAATTCCCTATCCCCACCGGTTCGCCTTTAATGCCGATAATGCACTTCAGCTCGCACTGCTCTTCCTGGGGACAGACCCGGCCGCAGATGGCGGGCAGTGAATTCGTCTCCTTGATTTTTTTGACCGCCGCGTCAAAATCGCCCTGCGCGATGAATCTTAAGAAACCGGGGATATCGACCTCGACGGGACAGCCGGCCACGCATTTGGCGTCCTTGCACAGCAGACAGCGCTTGGCCTCTTCGATCGCCTGCTCAACGGTGTAGCCGAGCGGCGCTTCCTCAAAGTCGCGGATCCGCTCCGCGGCCGGCCGCTCCGTCATTTTTATCCTTGGTTTCTTTTCAGCCATGTTCTAACAACCTGCAAACATGGTCATACGCTCTTTTCTCAACATCCCGATACATCTTGAGCCGGCTGGTCAACTCCTCAAAATCAACCTGATGGCCGTCAAACTCAGGGCCGTCGACACAGCCGAGCTTCGTTTCGCCGTTGACCGTCACGCGGCAGATGCCGCACATGCCGGTGGCGTCAAGCATCAGCGGATTTAGCGAGACGATCGTTTTAATTCCGTGCGGCCTCGTCATGTCACAGCAGGCCCTCATCATCGGCACGGGACCGACAGCGATCACCCGGTCGAACTTTTTGCCGCCGGCGATAAGATCTTTTAGCTCATCGGAAACAAAACCCTTGCGGCCGCAGGTGCCGTCGTCGGTCGTAATTTTAAGTTCGGAGTTGTGAGTTCGGAGTTCGGAGACGTAAATTAATAGATCTTCGCACCTTGCACCAATGATCGTGATAACTTCGTTCCCGGCTTTTTTTAGCGCCTTGACCAGGGGATAGATCTCGGCTATCCCCACCCCGCCACCAATGACCGCGACCGTGCCGAAATTTTCAACCTGGGAGGGCGTCCCCAAAGGGCCCAGCAGGTGAGCTATTTCCGCTCCGACTTTGAGCGAATCGAGCACTCTCGTTGTGGCGCCGACAATTTGGAAAATAATGGAGATCGCGCCGGCCGCAGTGTCAAAATCGGCGATCGTGAGAGGGATCCTCTCGGCGTTTTCTGTCGGCATAACAACGACGAACTGGCCGGCTTTCGCCGCTTTGGCTATCAGCGGAGCGTCAAGAACAATGCGGGAGACAGTTTCGTTAAGCTTCTCTTTTTTGACTACACGGTTCAATTTAGAAGAACGCCAACCTCGTCCCTGCCGCCACGACATAGCCATCGAGCGGGAATTCTTCGTTGCTGGAAGACCTGATACTTGTCTTGTTATACCCGGCTTCGACAAAGCCGCCGGTGTTCGGACCGAAAGCCAACTCGATACCCACCCCGCCATAGCCGCCGACCCCGGCAAAACTCGAAGGGTTGGTGGCCAGACTGGTAATATCGGAGGTCTTGCTGACGGTGTAGTAATCGCCCTCAAGCGCGAGGTATAAATTGAAGAAGCCGTGGGTACTGCCGTATTCACCCCAGTACATGGTGTAGATGCGGCCGCCGAAACCGAACTTGATGGCGGTGTAGTTGGCGTTGACGGTGCCGCCGGTGTTCTGCAGTTTTTTCGAGATAAGGCCGAAGCGGGGGCCGGTGTCAAGGTTTTCATTCAATTTAGCGTCAAATTCCAACCCCAGGTCAAAGGTTGAATTTTTATCGACATTGATCGTGTCGGTCGGAGAGATTATGCCGCCGCGCAGGCCAAGACGATAGGATTTCCTCTGGGCGAGACTAAAAACAATATTCGACTCCTCCTGGGTCAGCGCCATAACCGGCAATACCGCCGTCGAACCAATCAGCAAACCAACCAACAAACTGATAACAATCATCTTCTCCATATTCGTTTTCCCCCTTTTGACTGAAATTATACAGGACGTCCCCGCCCTGTCAAGCCGGATTCAATGCTCGTGATGATGCGCCTTCTTATGGGGTTCGAGTGTGCAGAAAAGCTCATCCGAGCAGTCCTCGCATTCGGTCTGGAAAGTCGAGTGCGTGATATTGAATTTTGTTTTGAGCGCTGCCCTGACCGCCTCGAGTATCTCATTGGTCCTCGCGGTCTCCCCCTCTTCGATCAGGATGTGGGCGGCAATGGTGTTCATCCCCGAAGTGATCGACCAGACGTGGAGATCGTGGATGTTTTTGACCCCTTTGACCGAACAGATGGCGGTAACGACATCGTCGAGTTTAACTCCTATCGGCGTCGCCTCGAGCAGGACATTGGCCGACTCCATGATGAGTTGATAAGCCCCGCGCAGGATCAGAAGTCCGATCAAGATGCCGATGATCGGGTCGGCATAATACCAGCCGAAAAACTGGATGAGGACGCCGCCGATGATGACCCCCACCGATGAGGCCGCGTCGGAGAGGACATGGATGAACGCGCCGCGGACATTGAGATTTTCCCGCGAGGCCTTGGCCAGGATGACGGCGCCGCCGAGGTTGGCGAGGAAACCGATTGTCGCCACGACCAGCATCAGCGTGCCGCCGACCGGCTCGGGATTGAGCAGGCGCTGGACCGCTTCGTAGAAGACATAGACCGCGACGATGGTCAGGAGCGAACCGTTGATGAGCGCGGAGAGTATCTCAAGACGATAGAAGCCGAAAGTTTGCCGCCGGGTCGCCGGCAGAGCGGCAAAGATCGACGCCAGCAGCGCCAGCGTCAACGCCAGCGCGTCCGTCATCACGTGGCCGGCGTCGGAGAGGAGCGCCAGGCTGTTCGAGAGAAAGCCGCCGATCAATTCGGCGAAAAAAATGGCGACCGCTATTAAAAGCGCCGCGCCGAGCGCCTTTTTGTTGTCCACGTGGATATTTTATCAGTTTCCGCCCGGTTTGACTACCAATATTGCCCGTGTTAAACTTTTATTTCGTCGAGATAGCGGGGTGTAGTCCCTCGACTCACTGCGTTCGCTCGGGACTAGTACTGAGCGAGCGAAGCGAGTCGAAGTGCGGGGTGTAGCTTAGCTTGGTAGAGCGCCTGCTTTGGGAGCAGGAGGCCGCTGGTTCAAATCCAGTCACCCCGAGACGCGGGAGTAGCTCAGCTGGTAGAGCGCCACCCTTCCAAGGTGGATGTCGCCGGTTCGAATCCGGTCTCCCGCTTGTATCGAGCTTGTCGAGATGCTTTTAATGGGCCCGTAGCTCAGTTGGATAGAGCAACGGATTTCTAATCCGTAGGTCGGAGGTTCGATTCCTCTCGGGCCCGAACTCCATCTGAGGGCGAGTGGCGGAACTGGCAGACGCGCACGGCTTAGGACCGTGTGCCGCAAGGCTTGGAGGTTCGAGTCCTCTCTCGCCCAGTTTTATGATAAAATATGAAAGAAAGGGCTGCGCCATTAGCTCAATGGTAGAGCAGCTGACTCTTAATCAGTTGGTTGAAGGTTCAAGTCCTTCATGGCGCAGCTCTTTCACTTTCCCTGCGCATTTTCTTCTTCGCGGCGGCCATGGTGTAGTGGTAACACAGCAGATTGTGGATCTGTTATTACGGGTTCAATTCCCGTTGGCCGCCCCAACCTCTCAATAACCAATAACCAAGAAACAAGAAACAAACTATTGAAATCCCCGCCCCCAGCTTCAAGCTCAGCGGGTCATAAATAAATTTAACCTCGTGCCTGCCCGCTGGCAGATCGACCGCCGAAAACAATTCCTGCGCCGGGCTAATATTCGTTTCAACGCCGTCAACATAAGCCCGCCAGCCGGGATAATAGGCCTCGCTCAAGAATAACCTGCCCGGCTTTGAAGACACGGTTTTCATCGCCATGTACCCAGGCCGATAGAACGTGAAATCGGCCGCCCCGCCGTCATCGAGAAAATACGCCCGCGGCCTGGCTCTTCTGTTCTCGTATAAATAAAGATTGCGGCCGTATTTATACTTGTGGCGCAAAAGCTTGAGTCCGGCCAAAGCGAGCGGCTCGTCCGAGACGACATACTTGACGTTGAATAAAGCCAGCGCCGGGAAATTCCGCTTGAGCTTGTCCGGCGTGAACGCCTCCCGGTAGAAAGAATCAAGTTTAGAGGGCAGGATCGATTCATAGCCGTAAAAGTCGAACAACTGGTATGTCACCGGCCAGTTGGCGGCGAAATTATCCTTGGCGTCCCAGAGCGCGGCCCCAAAGGTTTCGCCAACGATCACCCGGTTCGCGTCGACCATTTTGGGCGTATAAAAGAAACGGTTGAAACCGCCGCTCTTTAATAAATATGTATAATTGGGCGGTATGGCTGAAAAAACTTCGGCAGGCGCCGCCACCATGATCATCGTCCCGTTGGCGATGAGATCAGCCGCGGCAACCAGTATAAAGGCAGAGGCGAGAACGCGCTTGCTGATCCGTTCCCTATAAGCGGCGGCCAGCAGAACGCAAAAAATAAAAATATAGCCGGTCAAATTATAAAGACTCTGCAGATTGAATCTGATGATTCCGGCCAGTATCTCAAAAAAGACCTTGGGGATGCTGGCCGCATACAGCCCGGAGAAAAAGCCGATGATCGCGGCCAAGAAGAAAAAACAAAAGATAGATAAAGCGGCCAGGCATAGAGCAAGAGAGACAAAGACTTGCAGGAGCCGCCGATATTTCTCTCTATTTTCATCTCTCCACTTGAGCAATTGTTCAAACCCCAGGGCGGCCAGAAAAGTCAGGCAAAAAGACGTCAGGAAAAGATATTTGACCGGGTAGCGGATCATGGAAAATCCCGGGACATAATAAATGAACTTATAGATCGGAGTGTAGCGGCCGAAAGCCAGGAGCAGCGCAACCGCGGCGGCCGACCAGAGGAAGACGGTCAGCTTATTTCGTTTTGCAAAGAGAGTGAAAATCAGCGGCAGGATCCCCAGATAAGGCGAGACCAGCCAGTCCTGGTAGGTCTTCCCCAGCAGGGTTTCCGTAAATCCCCCAAATTGGGCCGGGTTGCCGAAAAAATACGGGAAGATGAAAGTCAGAAGCTCCCGCGGCGGGAATGAGCGAAAACTGACGATATCGTAGCTTGTGCGCGCCACTCTGTCGGAGAGCCGCGCGAGTTCCATAAACGGGATCAGCTGGACCGCCGCCAGGCCTAAGGCCAGAATTGCAGCGCCGGCCAATGTTGCGACGCTTTTCAGTCTCTTTTCGGAGAACGTCAGCAAGTAGAAAAACAAGAACCAAAGTGTTACATAGAAAATCGTCGGTTCTCCGCCGAGGAACATGAGCGCGAGTAATACGGTGAACAAAACGAAATGTAGGGACGACTCTTGTGGTCGTCCGCTCTTTCGGACGGGGACAAGCCCCGTCCCTACATTCACCGCCTTATCCCACACCATTACCACTAACGGCAGCCAGATAACTGAAGAAAGAGATGTGTTCATGTTGGAGACGGAGAGAAGATAACCGGAAAAGGCAAAGACCAGCCCGCCGAGGAAAGAAGCGTGCCAGCCCAGCCGGAAATGGCGGAGCATGGCGTACATAAAACAGGCGGCCAGGAAATAATGGAGAATAATATACCAATTAAAAGCCAGGTTGAACGGCAAAAGATAATAAATGATCGTCAGCGGATAAAAGAAACAGACCTGAAGCGTCGCCAGGAGCGGAAAGCCGCAAAAAATATAGGGGTTCCAGAGCGGCAGGTGGCCTGACTTGACCTGCTCGACCATCAGGTATCTTAACGGATAAAAATAGCGCGAGAGATCTTTGAAGGCGATGATCTGCTCGCCGGTCAGGAAGCGGGCAAAGAAGATCAGGACAAGAATGAGGAACAAGCAGACGGCCAGCAGGTCGTTCTTATGTTTAAGGCAGAAGGACATAGCGGGCTTTCTGCGTCGTCGGGTTCTTTTTAACGGAAACCTTGATCCGGTAGGCCTTCCAGATATTTTCGGGCGTCACCACCTCGTCGGGCGACCCTTCGGCGATCAGCTCCCCGGCCTTCATGAGGACCAGCCGCGAGCAGAAGCGCGAGGCCAGGTTGAGATCATGGAAAGTCGCCACGATCGAGCGGTGGCTGCGCAGTTTGCGCAGCAGCTTGCAGATATTGACCTGGTAGCGGATATCGAGATGCGCGGTCGGCTCGTCTAACAGCATGACCTTGGGCTCCTGCGCCAGCGCTCTGGCTATCGCCACCCGCTGGAACTCGCCGCCCGAGAGCTCCGTCGTCTGGCGGTCCTTGAGCTCGCTGATCTTGAGCTCATCGATCGCCCATTTAACGGCGTCGTAATCATCGTTCTGCTCAAAAGAGAAACGCTCAAGATACGGTGTGCGGCCAAGCATAACGAGATCCTCGACGGAAAAGCCGTCAACCGGCTCCATGAGTTGCGGCACGAAAGCGATTCGGCGGGCCAGTTCGCGCCGGTCGAGATGTTCGATCTTGTGGTTGCTGATGGCGATCGAGCCGTGCTGGACCTTTAAGAGCCCGACGACGGCGCGCAGGAGGGTGGTTTTGCCGGCGCCGTTGGGGCCGACGATCCCGACGAACTGCCCGTCATCAACCGAAAAAGAGATGTCCTTGATGACCGGTTTTCTTGAGTCATAGCCGCAGACCAGGTTCTCGATCTTTAAGCTGCTCATTTGCCCTCAACTCTTCTGCGGCGCAGAAGATACAGGAAGAAAGGCGCGCCGACCAGGGACATAATTATGCCGATGGGAATCTCCGTGGGCGACAGAACGGTGCGGGCGATCGTGTCGGCCGCGACCATCAAAAGCATACCCGAGAGCGCGGAGATCGGGATAAGATAACGGTGGTTCGGGCCGACCAATAATCTGATAAAATGCGGGATGATGAGGCCGACAAAACCGATCAGGCCGGAAACGGAGACCGCCGCCGCCGTCATGAGCGAAGCCGTCCCGATCAGGAACAACCTGATCCGCTCAACATCAACCCCTAACGTCTGCGCCATCTCCTCCCCCAATAAAAGCGCGTTCAACTCCTTGGAAAAGAAATAAGCGACGGCGGAGCCGAAGACGGCATAAGGGATGACCGTCAGGACATTCGACCAGGTCGCCGAAGAGAGCGAACCTAACAGCCAGAAATAGATCGACTGCAGATTGCCGGTTAGGATGATGATGAGCGAAAGAATGGCGGCGCAGAAGGCGGAGAGCGCGACGCCGGCGAGAATCAGCGTTTCCGGCGAGGTCTTGCCAGCGACCTGCGCTAATTTGTAGACGATAAAAACAGCGGCGAGCGAGGTGACAAAGGCCATGACGGGAACCGAGCTCATGCCGAGGATAACAACTTGCGCTCCGGCGGCCAGGGCGACTGCCGCGCCGATAGCCCCGCCGGCCGAGATGCCCAGCACATAGGGATCGGCCAGAGGGTTTCTTAATATACCCTGCAGTATCACGCCGGAAATAGCAAGCATCAGGCCAAGGAGCGCCGCCAGGCTGACGCGCGGCAGTCGTATCTGCCAGAGAATCTCGCTTTTGAATAATTCGGCCGGCGAGATCATGACCGAGCCGAGAAACAAAGAGACGAACATGACCGCTAAAACGACGGCAAATAGGATGATGAAAACCGCGAACCCTGTCTTCTTATTGATCTTTTTTGCCATAAATAAAATGAGCGATCTCTTCGACTGCGTCGACCACCCGCGGCCCGGGCCGCGAGAGGATATCGGCGTCAATGATCAATATTTTCTTTTCCTTGACCGCGGAAAGCTTTTGCCAGCGTTGATCCCGGCTGATCTCTGCCTCCCGAACGACCCCTTTTGGAATAATGAGATATTCCGGATCTTCTTTGAGCAAGGTTTCAAAGCTGAACTGCGGATAAACCGCCCTGGATCCCCCGGCAATATTCTCCACCCCGGCTTGCTTCATTATATCATCAATAAAGGCGCCGCCGCCAACCACGATGAGCGGGTTATTGCCGACGATCGTCAGCGCCTTCGGCCGCTTTCTCAAGATCAGTTCAAGACTAAAGCCCTTGGGCTGGACGGCGGCCAACCGGCTCTTCATTTTTTCTACCAACGCTTGCGCCTGACTCTCCTGCCCCGTCAGTTTCCCCAATTTAACAAGCTCAGCCATCACATCAGCCACATTGCGCGGGTTGATCGTATAAACCGGCAGGCCGAACTTTTTAAACCTTGCAATATCCCTCTTTTGCGCGTCCTCGATCATTATGACCAGGTCGGGTTTGAGGGAGACGATCTTTTCCAGATTGAGGAAAAAGCCGCCGATCTTCTCTTTCTTTTTGGCCTCGGGCGGATAGTTGCAGTTGGTCGTCACGCCGACCACGCGATCGCCCAGGTCAAGCGCGTAGAGCATTTCAGTGACTGATGGCAGGCCAGAAACAATACGTTGTGGAATCTCAGCAAAGGAACCCTTTGGAAAAATAATCAACAACCAAGAAACAAAAACCAAACAAATTCCAAATCTCAATTTATTAAATATTTCCACTTCTTCAATTATACCAATTTTTTCTCCATTCTTCAGGTTTACTTATGAATCCCCATACTAAAGTATGGGGAATTACAAATCTCGAAAATATTCCCCACACTTCAGTGTGGGGTTTTAAAACAATATCCTGAAATTATAGCGATTTTTTGGCGATATATTTACATGAAAGACATGCGGGTCCTGCTTGGTGAAAAAAGCGCAATAACACCCAGGTCTTACCGCTTTTACTTCCGGGCCGAGAGAGGGGCCATGAGGCGCGTTTTGGACAATATCCTCGAACACGGCGTCGGCCATTTCGCGATGAAGGTGTTTTTCGGCAAGAAAACGCTGGTCTGGCCGAAGAACGGCCTTGATCCCAAGGCCGAAATTACTCCTTATCAGCTTGTCGATGAGCTGGTTAAAAAAGACGTTTCACCCGGACTGTTTGAGGCCGCGGCTTTGACGATCGAAGCGATGTTTATCGATCGATATAACGCCGGATTTAAGATCGAAGCGCATCTGGAGCATCTTTCTACAAAACACTTGGAAAAGCTCGGAACAACCTCAGCCAACATCCAGGAATTTTATCGTTTCACGCGTTGGGGAAAATTTGACTGGCTGGAAAAGATCGGTGTCGTCCGGCAGTTGCCTCTGGAGCAAAAAGATATTAACTGCGGCACAAGAGGCCAATTAAGACTTTTCTAGAAGCGCTGCCCGGTTGGTCAAAACGCGGCGCGTTTTTAATTCCCCTTCCGGCTTGCTCACTATCCCCGCTTCTTCCAATTCATCCATTAATCTGGCGGCCCGATTGTAGCCGATCCTGAATTTTCGCTGGACATAAGAGGTCGAGGCCTGGCCGCTCTCAACCACCAGCGCCGCCACATCGGCAAAGAGTGAATCCTTGCCGCCGCCTGTTTCACGCTCGCCGTTGCCCGCGTCCCTGCCGAAATCGATCGCCTTGATCCCGACTATTTCTTCAAGATATTCCGGCTCGGCCTGCTCCTTGACGAATTTGATGATCTTCTCCGCTTCTTTGTCGGTCACGAACGAACCCTGCGCTCTGGTCGGCTTCATCGCGCCGATCGGGTTATAGAGCATGTCGCCGCGGCCGAGCAATTTTTCGGCCCCGGCTGTATCGAGAATGACGCGTGAATCGATCTGCGTGGCAACGGCAAAGGCGATCCTCGACGGGATATTGGCCTTGATGAGGCCGGTGATGACGTCAACCGAGGGTCGCTGGGTGGCGATGACAAGATGTATCCCTGTCGCCCGCGCCATCTGGGCGATCCGGCAGATCGATGTTTCCACCTCGTTGGCGGCAACCATCATGAGATCGGCCAGCTCGTCAACGATCACGACAATCAGGGGCAAGCGCTCCCCTTCGCCGGCCTTATGATTATAGGCCTGGATGTTGCGCGTCTGTGATTCGTGAAACAGTTTATAGCGCCGCTCCATCTCTTTGATGACCCAGACCTTGAGCGTGGCCGAGGCCAGGCGGGGATCGGTCACGACCGGCGCCAACAGGTGAGCTATGCCGTCGTAAACCGAGAGCTCGACCATCTTCGGGTCGATCATCAGCATTTTGACCTCATCGGGGCGCGCGCGCAGGAGAAGGCTGATGATCAGCGAATTGATGCAGACGCTTTTGCCGGAGCCGGTCGTCCCGGCGATCAGAAGATGCGGCATTTTGCCCAGATCGCCGTAGATCGGCTCGCCGGCCAGGTCCTTGCCGATAGCAAAGAGCAGTTTTGAAGCATTATTGTGGAATTCGTTAGTCCGGGCGATCTCTTTGAGGCGGACCGGCACGACGGTGGCGTTGGGGACCTCGATACCGACGACAGATTTGCCGGGGACGGGAGCTTCGATGCGCACCCCCTGCGCCGCCAGATTGAGCGCGATGTCATCGGCCAGGTTGGCGATCCGGCTGATCTTGACCCCCGGCTCGGGCTGGAGCTCGTAGCGGGTGACAGCCGGCCCCTGGAAGATGGAAACGACGCGGGCGCCGATACCAAAGTTGCGCAGGGCTTCTTCCAAAAGTTTTTTCCGCATCTCGGTCGTTTCTTTCAGTTTGTCCGCCTGCTGTTTTTCCCTGGCGGTCGGCTCCTCGAGCAGGTCAAGCGGCGGCAGTTTATATTTGGCGTAAAGATTATGCGGCAAATCAGCGGCCGACGGGAAAGGAAAATCGATGACCGGTTTTGGTCTTGGTTCCGGCTCGGGTTCGGGCTCGGTCATGATCATGACCGGCACAGGCGGCGCCGGGATCACCTCTTTGGGCGCGGGAGGCATGACAAGAGGCAGAGGTGAAGCGGCCGCTTTTTTCGGCGCTTCGACTTTTTGAACCTTAAACAGCCCCAACAAAAGCGAGATGAGCGTCTGCACCGTGATATTAAAGATCAGCAGCAGGCCGATTAGAGTGAAAGAAGCCAGGAGAACATAGGAGCCCTCAAGCCCGACCGTTTTTTCCAGGGAGAATTTAATAGCGTAGCCGATCGCTCCCCCCGCCCCCGCCACTAACGAATATGGGGCTTCGTCGGCGTAATAGGCGGGCGCAGAAAATTGCGCGACGGCGATAAAGACAAGAAAGATGACCAGCATACCCGACAGGCGCACGGCCAGCTCTTTTACCTCGTGGCGCAGGAGCATAATGACGCCGTAGAGCGCCACAAAGAGCGGCAGGACGTGGATGCCGACGCCGATGACCGAGCGCAGGGCCTGCTTAACGACAAAGACACCTAATAGCCCCGTGGCCGAAAAAGAGAGGTTGGCCAGGAAGATAAAGACAGCGATCGCGATCAGGAGTATGCCGGCTATATCCTGCTTGAACTTGGAGGGGAGCCGGGTTTCCGGCGGCTTTTTGACGTTGTTCTTTTGGTTCTTTTTAGGCGGCATCGTTTAAGAGTATAACATAAAAAAGCCCCCCGAGGGACCGGGGGGCTTCAATCAATCTATCCGTTCTCGCCGCTAGTTGTTTGGCGGCGCGACGTATGGTTTCCTCGAACCTGAAGCGCTCACAGGTTTCTGCGGCGGCGCATTTGTTGTAAAACCTGAGCCGGCTGCAACAGTCAGCGTGAAGACCGCATCGGCATCCATGGTGCCGTCGCCGTTGGTGTCAATCAGGACGTGAATGTACCATGTGCCGGCCGAGAAAGTGTAGCTGAAGCGCAGGAGAGTTGAGCTGGTCAGGACAGTTGAAATTCCGAGCGAGTTCAGATTAAATCCAGAGCCGCTGAACTCGATCCATTTGCCGCCGGTGTTCGTTTCAGCCGTGACTCGCCCTTCACCCAGGCCATCAGCCAGGCGGCGAACATCCGCGTATGGCCACTGTGAAGAAGTGTAATCGGGGCTGACCGAGTAAATGACCGCTCTTCCGGCCAGAGCCGTAACGGTATTGGTCGCCGTCGTGGTGCACTTGTTGTCCGAGGAAGTGTCCGCTTCCACGCTCTGGTGGGCGTTTATGTCAGTAATCACGATAAAGACCTTCTGCGCGCCGCTCCGCCAGCTAAAATTATTGTAGGCATACATGATCGCATCCAGCGGATTTTCCGGCCCGTCACCGCCGCCATCAGCCACGACCTCTGTGCTGAGAATGGACTCCAGCGAAGCCGCCGTGCCCAGACCCATGATTGGCCGCGCCATTGAATAGGCATCTGTAAAACCTTCAGCCGTTATAAAACCAAGGGGCGTCGGATGGAGAGCGCTGTCACCAAAAGTCACAAGACCGAATTTAGCGTCAACGCCGCCCGCCTCCAGCGAATTGGCAAAAGCCACGATGCTGTTCTTCGAGCCGGTGATCGCCCCGCCCATACTGCCGGTATTGTCGAGAATGAACGCGATATCAAGCGGTTTATCAACTCCAGTGGGTATGGTGATGTCGACACCTGTCCATTCCGAAGTAGCCGTCCCGGATTTGCCGACATAAACCTGGACGTTCGAAGAGGTGATCGACTTAATTTCACCGGAAACCAAGACTGCTGCTAGATTGATCTCGGCGGTGCCGCCCGAATAGGAAACCGAACCGCTGATGGTCGTGACCTCTTGGGTCGACGTCAATAACCCTGGATCAAGCCGACTCAATGCCTGCTGCAGCGCCGCGCACCCGTACATCGAAACCACGAACAAAGAAGCCAGGAACAAGCCGACGAGACCGAACCAGACCTTTTTACCCATTGTCATCATCCTCCTAAAAAAATATTCTTTTAAACTCTAAACCTCAACCGTAAGCATACCACCTTATCTAATGTTGTCAATACCCTTTGGTCAAAAATTCATGGCGGCCCCGGCCCGCAGGCCCAGCGCCGTGCTGTAGCCGATCTTGCCGATGAGGTCGCCGAACTGCTTGCCCGCAAAGACCTCAAATCCGAACAGATTCTTGTTTGGGATCGTGCCGGAAAAGCCGGGAATGTTCGCGACATAGTCCGAATAGGCCGCGTAATTGAGGCCGGCGCCGACAACAAATTGTTTCAAGTCAAAAGAAGCGCGGATCGGGTCGAGCACTAAGACACGGTATTGATTGCCGACCGCGTAACCGGCCGCGCCGCTCAAGTAGAGCTTCTCGCCGAAACTGCGGCCGTAGCCCAATTCAGCCGCCACTGCCCCGCCGGCCATTCCTCCCTCGGCGAAAAAGCCGGCTTTAGCCGGCGGCTTTGGCGCGGGTTGCGGCGGCGCCGGCTTGGGCGCCGGGGGCGGCGTTCCCACGACCGCCTTTTGTCCGGAATCTTGCGGGAATACCGGCCGGGGTCCGCCCTTGGGCCAATTGCGCACGATCCGCCGGTAATAGCTTTTCTTTTTAACAACTCTCTTCTTTTGAACAACTTTTTTCTTTTGAACGGCGGAAAACGACGGCGCGGCCAAACCAAAGATGAAAACAAAGACGAGCAGGAACGAAAGCAGTTTTTTCACCAAAAACACCTCGCGGAAAGTTAAATAACTTTAAAGTAAGTCAGAAGAACGACCGCCACGCCAAGAATAATACAATAATACGCGAAAACGCGCAAACTTGTCTTCTGGATGACGCCCATGAAGATCTTGATCGCGAACCAGCCGGAAATAAAGGCCGCCAGAAATCCGAGCGCCAACGGACCGATTCCGATGCCGATCGTGCCGGCTTTGAAGATCGCCTTTGACTGGATGAACCCCGCCCCAAGGATGGCCGGTATGGAAACAAGGAATGAGAATGTGGCGGCGAACCGGCGGTCAAGGTTGAGCGCCAGCGCCGATGAAATGGTCATGGCGGAGCGCGAAAGCGACGGCACGATCGACATCCCCTGGGCGATCCCGATAATTGCCGCGTCAAAAAAATTAGCTCTCTCCGCGCCCCGCCGGCTCTTGCCCGCCCATTCGCCGGCCAGGATGACCAGGCCAGTCACGATAAAGAACGGGCCGACATATTCAAAGGCCAGGAAAAGCGATTCAAAAAAATCCTTAAAGCTTAGGCCGATCAGCCCGGTAAAAAATGTCGCGGCGGCAACCAGCCAGAGGAGGCGCCTGTTGCTTGTAAAAAGATCAAAAATGTCGCGGCGGAAATAGACAATAGCCGCCAGCGCCGTCGCCAGGTGCAGTACCGTATCGAAGGCGATGTTTTCGGTCAAATGGAACAGGCGGTAAATAAGCAACAGGTGGCCCTGCGAGGAAACAGGCAGAAATTCAGTCAAACCCTGGACAAGGCCGAGCAGTATATATTCCAATTACTTCTTGTTTTCCCGCTTCGCCCAGGCGTTGAGAAGCGGCGGGGCGACAAAGATCGATGAATAAGCGCCGAAAGAAAAACCGATCAAGAGCGTCAGCGAGAAATCGCGCAGGGGCTCGCCGCCCAGGAAAAGGAGCAGAAGCACCATGATGATGACGGTGAGAACGGTGTTGATCGAGCGGGCCAACGTCTCATAGATACTGGCGTTGACGATTTCGCTGAACTTTTTCTTGGCATTGCCCGGTTTCTTGAGATTCTCCCTGATCCTGTCATAAATTACTATCGTATCGTTGATAGAATAACCCATGATCGTGAGGATTGCTGCCACGAAGCCGACGTCGACCGTGCGCCAGAAGAGGGCGATCAGGCCGGTCGTGATGATGGCGTCATGGTAGAGGGCAAAGAGCGCCGTGACGGCGTATTTGAACTCGAACCTGAACGATACATATATAATAATGCCGATCGAAGCGATAATGAGCGCCCAGACCGCCTGGGCCGACAACTCACGCCCGACCGTCGGGCCGATGATGTCGGCCTCAAGTATCTCCGAAGCCGCGATTTTGGTGTTGAGCGCTGAGATAAGACCGGCCCGTGTTTCGCCTTCGAGCGGCACGGTCCTGATCAGGATGTCGGTCTCACCCGACTTCTGGATGACGCTCTCCCCTAATTTGAATTCATGGAGGACGCCGCGAACCTCCGCGACGGTGACCGGCCGCTCAAAACGCAGATTGAGGAGCGTGCCGCCGGTAAAATCGATGCCGAAGTTCAAGGGTTTCCCGCGCACAAAGGCGTTGAACGAGAGCGCGGCGATCGCCAGGACGATCAGCGACCCCGAGAACACGAACCATAATCTTGAATTCTTGATAATATCCATATTATTTGTACAAGAGCTTCGAGTCCGGCTTCGTTACGACCTTGCCGTCAACGAGCATATTCATCATCATGCGCGTCAGCGTCAGCGCCGAGAACATCGAAGCCAGGATGCCGACCGTCAGCGTGACGGCAAAACCCTTGATCGTCCCGGTGCCGACAAAGAAGAGCGTCGCGGCGGCGATGATCGTCGTGACGTTCGAGTCGAGAATGGCGGCAAAGGCCCGCTGGAATGATGTATCGAACGCCGCTTTGATCGTCTTGCCCAGACGCAGCTCCTCTTTCAATCGTTCAAATATAATAATGTTGGCGTCGACCGCCATGCCGATCGAGAGGAGAAAGCCGGCGATGCCGGGCAGGGTCAGCGTCGTGCGGATAAGAGCGAGGCCGGCCAGCGTCAGCGGCACATAAATGGCCAGAGCGATGACGGCCAGAAAGCCCGGCAGACGGTAATAGAGGATCATGAAGGCGATGATGAACGCGAAACCAAGGATGCCGGCTACTTTACTGCGATCGACAGAATCCCGGCCCAGCGATGGCCCCACGATCCGGGTCTCGACCAGTTTGACCGGAATCGGCAGGGCGCCGGCTTTGAGCTTGATGACCAGGTCCTGGACATCTTCGGCTTTAAAATTGCCCGAGATCTGCGCCTTGCCCGAAGGGATCGGCTCCCTGACATTGGGAGCGGAAATTATTTTGCCGTCAAGAATGATGGCGATCGGCTTGCCGACCGAGCGGGTGGTGACTTCGGCAAAAACTTTGCCCCCTTCACCGCTGAATTCTATGTCAACGACCGGGTTGCCGTAGGAATCGAGCCCCGGCCAGGCCCCTTTGAGGTCGGCGCCGGTCAGCACGGTTTTCTTTAAGATGATCGGCCGCTCACTCTCGGCCCGGCCGTCCTCGGCTTCTTTAACAAAATCCAGTCGGGCGTCGGGCCCGTAAAACTCCCGGAGCTTTTCCGGCGAAACCGTTCTTGAATCCCCGGGCGACCACTCGGCTTCGGCAAATTCAAGGAGAGCCGTGTCGCCGATGATCTTGATCGCCCGCTCCGGGTCTTTGATGCCGGGGAGCTCCACGATGACCTGGTCTTTGCCCTTGCGTTGGATGGTCGGTTCGGTCACGCCGAGGGAGTCGATCCGGTTGCGGATGACGGCCACGACGCCGCTCATGGCGTCATCGGAGACCTTTATCTTCTCCGTCTCCCGCCCTTCGAGCACCAGGCGCGTGCCGCCTTGCAGGTCAAGCCCGAGGTTGATCGGCAGCTGCCAGATGACATAGATGGAAGCGCCAAGCGTGGCGAGCAGGGCTAAGAAGCGGAGCTGGTTGATATTTTTCATAAAACCGAAATGAATTATATCACAGGTGGTCGGCGCGGGGCAAATAAATTTAAAGATTGCGCCCGGCGGGATTTGAACCCACAACCCTTAGCTTCGGAGGCTAATACTCTATCCAGTTGAGCTACGGGCGCATTGGTCTTTAATTTTATCACAAACGCAAGTTCAGTAAGTCGAAAAGCTCCGCCGGGCGATGACACCCCCACTTGTGTAGCAGTAGACCGTCGCGTTCTCTTCAACCAAGGTTGAAGTTGTAACTGAAGGCGAGATCGTCGTGGTGGTCGGCGGGGCCGGCTTACTTATCTGGTATTCCAGCCACTGCCCGAGGGCCGCGATAACGGAGATGGCCAGGATCGCGAAAAGAACGACAGCCAGTGAGATCATGGCGTAGGGCCATTTCGACTCCCTTTTTTTCGCGTAACCGGCAAATCGCACCATATTACTGCTGACAGCTCGGGCAATAAGATGATGTGCGGCCGCCAAGCTTCAGCCTCTTGACCTGCCCGGGACAACCAAGGCATTTCTGGCCGTAGCGCTGGTAAATCCTAAGTTTTTTTGTGTAGGCGCCCGCTTCGCCCAGCGCATTAACGTAATTGCTGAATGAAGTCCCCTCATATTTGATCGCTTCGGGAAGGATCTTTTTGATTCCATTAAACAGGAGTTTAATTTCGCCATCTTTTAAACTTTTAACCGTCCGGTCTGGCCGCACACGCGCGAAAAAACAGACCTCATCACTGTAGATGTTCCCCAGCCCGACAAGATTCTGCGGGTCCATCAGGAAGACCTTGATCTTATTGTTAGGTTTCTTTTTCAGTATTTGCTTAAAGGCATCCAGCGTAAAATTTTTGTCCAGTGGCTCGGGGCCGAGCTTCATGGCCGCCAGTTTATTTTCGAGCTCTGCCTTTTTGTAGAGCCGGACCCAGCCGAACTTGCGGACATCGTTAAAAAAGAGATGAGAACCGTCGGAGAAATCGAAAGTGGCATGGGTGAAGCGGTTGGGATCGGCTTCAAAGCCCTCTTTGATCGGGTGTCCGCCGACAACTTTTTTGTTTTTGCCGCTAAAGACCAGTTGGCCGGTCAGCTTGAGATGGAACCAGAGGCGCCAGTCGTCGGAGAGGCCGATAATGAGCATCTTGGCGCGCCGCTCAACCCCTATGATCTTCTTGCCGGTAATCGTCCTTTTATACCGCGGCAGGGGCAGATTGATCATCTTCTGCCAGTCGGAATCAAAGCCGATGATCTTTTTGCCGATGATATTCTTGGCAAGGCCCCTTTTTATCGTTTCTACTTCAGGCAGTTCCGGCATAATTAAATATTACAACTCCCCGTGATATAATTCAACAATGAATTAACTCACCCTCTCCCCTTAATCCCCTCTCCCTCTCTTATTAAGAGAGGGAGAGGGGAAACCGCCGCAGGCGGAGGGGTGAGGGTGAGTTTAAGGAGGTGTGAATTATGCCGGTAATCAAGATCGGGATGTGGAGCGGGCGCGATGCGGCGACAAAAGAGAAGCTGATCCAGAACGTGACAAAAACCGTCTGCGATACGCTAAAATGCGCCCCCGAAGCCGTCATCATAATAATTGAGGACATCCCCAAAGAGAACTGGGGCCAGGGCGGCAAGCCGGGCGGTTAAAGCGTTTCCTTATAGATCTCGATCACCACGTCAAAGATCGTGAGGATGAGCGGCCCGATCAGTATCCCCGGTATGCCGAAGAGCTGAATCCCGCCTAATATCCCGAAAAGAATGACCAGCGGGTGGATGTTGGCCCGGTCGCCGACGATCTTGGGCTTTAAGAAATTATCAATTAAACTGATGACAAAAGTCCCGTAGACGAGCAGTGTTATCGGCCGCCAGTATTCCCCCGTTATTGTCCCGAGTATTAATAAATATGCCGTGATGGGGACCCAGACGAGCGCCGCTCCTAACAGCGGAATGATCGAAATGATCGCGGTGACAAAACCCCACAGAACGGGGTTCGGCACGCCGAGAAAATAGAAACCGGCCCAGGCCAGCGTCCCCTGAACGATCCCCACCGCCACCTGCCCCATGATCATGCCGCGCGAGAGATCGTCAAAGCGGGCGATCATCTGCCTGTAGCGCCCCTCCGGCAGCGGGAAAAGGTCGGAGAAGAAATTGTAGAGGTCCTTGCCGTGCTTGAGGAAATAATAGATCGAGAAGATCGTGATGAAGATCGAGAGGATGACGTTCGGGATCCCCTTCAAGACCCCCTGGATCAGCCCCAGCGCCTGAGTGCCAAGCTCAGTGGCAATCTCCTTGAATTGCGGCAGGTACCCTGCCCACTGGCTAAGAAAAGGCGGCAAATTCTGAAGCGGCTGGTTTGATTTAAAAAACTCCTGCAGAAACAAATAGCCGTCCCGGATCTCATAAGAGAGGAAAGTGGTGACAAACGAGACCGGGACCAGCACGATTAAAATGATGACAAGGCAGGTGAAGATCGCCCCGATCTCCTTGACACGAGCTTTCTTTGGCAGATATTTCAAAGTAGTCAGGTAGAAAGGATAAAAGATGTACGAAAGGGCAGCGGCTGAAAGAATCGCGACCAAAAATGGCCGGATGATAAGGAATGAAAGGATCATGACGACCACCGCCACCACCAACGCCACCGTACGCTTGTACGCTTCGTGCCTTTCTTCTTCTTTGGTCATGAGATCACCTCTTGGGGGGATTATAGCATGCTTTAGTCACTAATTTTATCACAAATCGTCATCACGAATAGACACGAAGTTTTTATCTCGAATCTTCCACTCCAATCCCTCGAATTATTCGCGAATAATTCGAGAATAATAGCCGCCGCATGTTATAATTAAACGTCATGTTCAGGCATAGCCACCCAGACCGAAGGGAACGCTATGCGAATTTTATTTAACGATCAACTTTTCGACTCCCCCGCTGACATAATCAGCTGTCATAAGCTTTCCGAAGTCAGATCGGCCTTCGAGAAAATGGAAGAAGCCATTGCCCGCGGCTATTATCTGGCCGGTTTCCTCTCCTACGAAGCCGGCTATGCGTTTGAAGAACTTTTCCATCATAATAAGACCTATGATTTTCCGCTGGTATGTTTTGGGGCGTTTAAGAAACCTACCTCATCCGCTGACTTTCAACCTGCCCCCTTCTTCATCTGCGATGGAGAAGGGAAAACAAAAAAAGGCCTTTCCCCTCTCCATCTCATGGAGAGGGGGGGCGGTTCGCGCCGAGCGCCTGCCTGCCGGCAGGCAGGGGTGAGGATAAAAAGGGATTACCTCACCGCCCTCCGCCGCATCCACCGCCTCATCGCCGCCGGCGAAACATATCAGATAAATTATACTTTCAAACGAAAATTTGACTTCTCCGGCGATCCTTTCGCGCTTTATCAACGGTTGAAAAAAAGACAAGCCACCCCCTATTCCGCCTTTATCGATTCAAAAGGTTTCTCGATCCTCTCCCTTTCCCCGGAGCTGTTTTTCAAAAAACAAGGGGATAAGATCACCGTCAAGCCGATGAAGGGGACGATAGGGATAGGAAAAGGCAACAGGAACAGGTTGAAAGCTGACATGAAGAACCGGGCGGAAAACCTTATGATCGTCGATCTATTGAGGAACGATCTCGGACGGATCGCCAGGTTCGGTTCGGTCAAAACAATAAAACTCTTTGAAGTAGAAAAATACAAAACGCTTTACCAGATGACATCCTCGATCGAAGCAAAGATCGAACCGACTATCCAACTTTACAAACTTTTCCGGAATCTCTACCCCTCCGGCTCCGTGACCGGCGCCCCCAAGATCCGCGCCATGCAGATCATCAGGGAATTGGAAAAGGAGGAGAGGAAAATCTACTGCGGCTCGATCGGTGTCATCACGCCGGCAAGGAACATGGTCTTCAACGTGGCAATCCGCACCATCCTCCTTACCCCACACCCCTTACCCCTTACCCTTTACTCCGGCGAACTCGGCCTTGGCTCCGGCATCGTCTTCGACTCCGATCCGGCTAAAGAATACGAGGAATGCCTCTTGAAAGGGGAGTTTTTAGTGGGTTGAGTGGCTCAATTCGATCGGCAGGACATAGAGGCGCAGGCCCCGCTTGAAGAGGTCTTTCTGGACGGAGAAGAGCGTGTAGTTGTGGAGCAGGCGCGACATTATGGAACTGCGCTCAAAGACGATCTGCCCGCCGAAGAATGTCGCTTTGGGGAACCGCCTCATTATCTCGATCGAAAATTTCTCGATCTCTTCGCCGGTGTCGATCCCGAAGAGGGCGTGGCCTTCGGCGTGATAGCCGTGCCTCTGCATCAGGTGAATATAGCGGTTCAATTCGTTGTCAACTTTTTTCTTGACCCTATCCAGTTCGGCCGTGCCTCGGAAAGCGCCCGCGTCGATCAGGCCGACCTGGACGAACACGAAATTCTTATAATCGTTCCCGAAGGCCGGGAAGATATTGAAGATCGTCTTGAGCCCCGCGCCGGTAAAATCCTTGACCAGGATGATCGCGGTTTTATCGAGCTGGCTGAACTTTTCACTCTTCGGCCGGACAGGGATCTGCGGCACCGGCTGGCTCGCTTCGACCTCGGTCACGACCGAATCGAGTTTTTGGATCAGCCGGTCTGTCCGCTCATAACTCGCCTTTATGATCAAGGCAAAAACGACGAGAAGCCCAGTAATAAAGAGAGTGACCCAGCCGCCCTCGTGAAATTTCATGACCGAAACCGAGATGAGGATAAAAGTCGTCAGGACCAGCCCGATACCATTGATGGCGAATTTTCCCCGCCATTTCCCCTCGTTCTGCCTGACCTGCAGCCAGTGCCGCACCATACCAAGCTGGGAAAGGCAGAAAGTGATGAAAACATTTATGCTGTAGAGCACCACCAACAGGCCGACCGAGCCGCGCGTCCCGATCATGACGAGCGTCGCCCCCACCCCCATGATCAGAATGCCGTTCAGCGTCACCAGGCGGTCGGAGAGGAGGGCGAATCTTTTTGGGATCCAGCGGTCGGCCGCCATGTTGGCCAAAACACTCGGCCCGCCCAGGAAGCCGGTCTGCGCGGCCACAAAAAGGATCGCCGCTTCCGAGATCAGCGTCAGAAGAATGAACAAATATCCCCAATCGCCCCAGCCGCCGGCCACCCTTTCAAATAATATGGCATTTAGCGTCTTGCCGTATTGCGGCTCGACCCCGTAAAAAGCGTAAGCGAACATCAGGCCAAGAACGATCGAAGCCAAAGAAATGAACATGTATCTCATGGTCTGTTTCGCGGTCTTGACCTTCGGCTCCCGCAGAATGGACAAATTATTGCTGACCGCTTCAATGCCGGTAAAGGTTCCGGCCCCCAGGCTGAAAGCCCTCATCATCAGGAATAGCATGCCGAAAATGCCCAAATTGGCGGATGATTCTCTGATGTCGGCCGCAGTCGCGCTGATCACCATCGGCAAATTGAGGACATGGCTCAAGATCGCGTAAAGAAGAATAAAAGCGTGAGTCAGGATGAACGCCATAAAGATCGGCATGAGGATGGTCACCGACTCTTTGACCCCCCGCAGATTCAGGATGATCATGAAGAGGACGGCAAAGACGGCGAACCACAGCTTGTAGCCCAGCCAGGCCGCGGGCAGGAAACTGAAGACGGCATCCGCGCCGCTGGCGATCGAGATCGTGATCGTCAAAATATAATCGATCAAAAGCGCGCAGCCCGAGACCATGCCGATCCGCGGCCCCAGGAGCTTGCTGGCCACGATATAGCCGCCGCCGCCGGTCGGGAAAAGCTCAATGATCTGCGAATAGCTCTCGCTGATGATGTAAATGGTGACGGCCGTGGCCAGCGCCACTAACAGGCCGAGATAATGATATTTGCCGAGGTTGATAAATGCTTCAGCCGGGCCGTAGGAGGATGACGAGATGCCGTCCGCCCCCAGCCCCACCCAGGCAAAGAAGGCGACTAGCGAGATGTTGTGAAAAACCGACTGGTCGAGAGGGTTGCGCGCCTTGCCGATGGTGAACTCTTTGATCTTTCGAAAAATATTCTTGCGCATTAAGTTGGAATTTTACCACAATTTAATATATAATGCTGGCATTATGAAAAAATACGCTGTGCTGGGGATCGGTCGTTTTGGCAGTAAAGTCGCCCGGGAATTATATTACAAGAAGCAGGAAGTGATCGCCATTGACAAGGATCCGGCGGTCATCGCCGGCATCAAGGACGAGGTGACCCGCGCCTTCGCTGGTGATATCACCGACGAGGCGATTCTCGAAGACGCGAAAGTATTTGAGTGCGACACTGCTATCGTAGCCGAGAGCACGAACATGGAGAGCAACATCATCGCCGCACAGATCCTAAAAAGCAAAGGGGTCCCTACCGTCATTTGCAAGGCGCATAATACCGTCCACGGCCAGATCCTGACCAAGCTCGGGGTGGATCGGATCGTTTTCCCTGAACAGGATACGGCGATCAAATTAGTGAATCAGCTGACCAGCCAGGGGGTCATGGATTATTTTGACATCGGGCAAAACGTCACGATAGTCGGCACCAAGGCGCCCAAGAACTGGGTCGGCAAGCCGCTTTCCGACCTTGACCTGCGCAACAAGTTCAATATCACGGTGCTTGCGGTGCGCCGCGGCGACGAGAACCTCGTCATCCCCGCCTGGAGCATGGTGGTCGAGAAAGACGACACGCTAGTCCTCTTCGGTCGCGACGATTCCCTCAAAAAGCTCGACCTCGACATTACCCACAAGACATAGGGCGCCTCATCCGCTGGCTTTCAACCTGCCCCCTTCTCCATCTGCGATGGAGAAGGGAAAACAAAAAATGTCTTTCCCCTCTCCATGAAATGGAGAGGGGGGACGGTTTACGCCAGCGGGTGAGGTGCTATAAGCTTGTATTTAACGCGTCGCCAAGTTATCATAAAGCATGCTAATTCACGCGGTTCCGGTCGGGCCGCTCGAAACCAACTGTTATATCGTCGAAGACGAAAAAAATCATGCGGCGCTTGTTATCGATCCGGGCGACGATCCGGCAAAGATCCTGCGTCTGGTCAAAGAAAAAGAGCTTAAACCACTTTTTATCGTTGCCACTCACGGCCACTACGACCATCTCGGCGCCATCAGAGAAATAAAAGACAAGCTCAATATTCCTTTTCTGATGCACGAACAAGACATCTGGGGCCTGCCGATCGTCGGCGCGCCGCAGCCGGACGGCTTCCTGAAAGACGGGGATAGCTTAAAAGTTGAAGGTTTAATATTTAGGGTTATTCACACGCCGGGACACACCCCGGGCGGCATCTGCTTATATATTGAAAAGGAGAAAGTCCTCTTTAGTGGCGACACGCTTTTTTTCGGCACGCACGGGCGGACCGATCTCCCCTATTCTTCGCCTGAAGACATGAAACAATCGCTCAAACGACTCTCGCGGCTGCCGCCGGAAACGAAAGTTTATCCGGGGCATGACCGGCCGACCACGATCGGAGCGGAACTCCTATTGACAAGCTGAGGCGGCGGGAGGAGAATATGACTGCCAGGAGGAAAAATCATGAAAATAATGGCGGGCTGGCTTATGATCATCTTGCTTGTTTCACCGGTTCTGGCAGAGAAAAAGATCGAACGGGGGACTAGGGCCTGGTTTGGCCTGGGAGCCTGGCAGTCGGTCGATGGTCGAATTTTTGGTCTTCCAATTGTCACCTATGATTTCCGGCTTGATGAAGATTATAAAACCATTTTCCGCGGTTTGGGGCATGACAACGGTCTGATCCAATTCTTCTTTCCCAGTGCGCACAGCAACGCCAGATTGCGCGGTATCATGGATACAAAGCCCGAGGCCGCCAGATACCTGCGAGCTTTTGATGACGGGATCTTTATGGGCAATGTTTGGGCAAGTGTCACAACAGCCACCGGCTGGGGTGGTTTAATATCACTCGCGGCAGGTATCAATGCGGGGAATAGGAATCAAGCATATTTTGGAGTGGGCCTTCTGGCCATAGCTGCGGTTTTTAACGCTTTAACCGCCCTTAACTATTCTAGTTTTGATGATCTGGATCAGGCCATCAAAGTTTATAACGGGGAATAACCTCCCGGAAGGCAAAAGAATGAAGAAATATTTTTTAGTTTTTATTGCCGTTTTATTTTTGACCGGGCAAGCTGCCCGGGCCGACCGCACAGCTATTATCGGCGGCTTGCGGAGCGGCCTGGCGCTGGGGATAGAAACGGTAAAAGATTTCAACGATCGGGTCTCGGGGCGGTTCGGCCTGGAAACGACCACGGGGGAAGATTTAGGTCTTTTGGGGGAGAACCCTTTCATCATGTTTCTCGAAGGACAATTTTATCTTTTCGATGTCGGCCGGAGCCCCGTTTTTCTAAGTTTGGGCCTGCTTGGCGATTATGGTTATCAAACCGCGTACGGCGCTTCTCTTTCGTTCATTTTCAACAAGATTTACGGGCGGGAAGAGCTCTTCCTTGAAACCGGGATCGATTATATTTCCAGCGGCACCCTTCGCCTGCAGATTGGATATAAACTTTACTGATCTTGACTTCGAAACTGCGTCTTTCCGCCGGCGGCGTATTCTTCTCCCATGGTCGGACGTATTTCAACTTAATAGCCGTCTTGCCCGGCTTGAGCGCCTTGAAGCGCCAGATCTCTCGGCCGCCGGCTCCGATCAATGAAGTTTTGGGGCGCTCGTATTTTGATCCCAGGAGTTTAACGATGCTCTTATCGAACGATCCGTCGATCCGCCAGCTGTAACCGGTGGTAGGATTTGAGGCCAGGGTGATGTTAAATGTTTTGCCGGCCTTCGTGGCGATCGCCGCGGCAAAGGCAGTTTGCTCAAAGAATATCAATACTAAAGTTAAGGCCAGCGATGCGGTGATGCGTTGTTTCATTCTTCTCACTCCGAATGATCGGATTTTACGCCTCAAACGGTTGACAATCAAGCTCAATTCTCGCAGAAAAACTGTGTTATAATTAATTCATGATCTGGATCTGGAAAAAAGGCGAAGATACACTATACGAAAATATATTTGAACAGCTGGCAAAGAATAAAGTTGATTATTTGCTTATCGGCGGATTAGCGGTCGCCCTCTACGGCATTCCCAGGACAACCGGCGACATCGACTTGATGGTCAATTTGAATCCCGAAAATCTGCTCAAATTGATTAAGACAATGGGGCAACTTGGTTTTATACCTAAGGCGCCGGTCAAAGCGGAAGATCTGGCCGATCCGGCCAAAAGAGCCGATTGGATCAAGAACAAGAATATGAAGGTCTTCACCTTTTATCGCCCTGACAACCCTTACGCCCTAGTTGACATTATGATCGATAATCCGCTGAATTACGAAGAGCTCGCCAGAGGCAAAAAACAGGTATCAGACCGCGGCGCAAAAATTTTTTTGATACCGAAGAAAATGCTGATCAAGCTCAAAGAGCTCTCCGGCAGAAAACAGGACCTCTCGGATATCAAGGCCTTATTAGAATCGGGGGATTAATAATATGACAGATCCAAATAAGAAGCATGGCGGCTACAGTTATGACTACACTGACGAACAGATCAAGGAGTTTCAGAAATTGTCGATCGGCCAAAGGCTGCGCTGGGTCGAAGAAATGAATAAGTTCTTGTATAAATTCAGGCCGACCCAGAGCAAGGAGATCTGCGAGAAGTTCCGCCGCGGCGAGATCGGATAGTTGTGCTCATCCTCGCTATCGAAACCTCCTGCGACGAAACTTCCGCCGCCGTTTGCTTTCAAGCCGTGCTCCGTTATGGCATAATTTCCCATAAGAAATGCTAACTCAACAAGAAATTAGCCAAATAGTTGAAACTATAAAAACCAAAACAAACCCAAACAAAATCTACTTGTTCGGCAGTTACGCCTTTGGCAAAGCAACTAATCTGAGCGATTTAGATCTGCTTATCATTGATGATTCCAATCGGGATAAGAAAGCCCTGGCCCTGGAGATCAGCAAATCACTTTTCCCTCGCGACTTCGGGCTTGATTTATTGGTCACCTCTTCTGAAGATTTAAAAAAGAAAAGCCGATTTAATTTCTGGCGGGAAATAACCACAAAGGGTAAAAAATTGTATGAGCGAAATTGATATCAAGGAATGGCTGATTTTAGCCTCCCATGATGCCGACACCGCAAGCCTGTTGATCAAACAAAAAGGCCATGCGGATGTAATCATTTATCACATTCATCAGGCAATTGAAAAACTGTTAAAGGCGCTGCCTTCCCCGCGCCATTCGATATTGGGAATTATTTTTTTAAATATGGCCGCAGTCAACAGCGTGTCATGATTGCCCGGAAATAGTGGCTGGATCCATTTCCTTATTAAACAATTGCTTTACATCAATCCGGCTCTATAGCAAAGAGTGTGCCAATAATTAGATAAAAATGTGGTAGGTTTTCCTTATCTTTCGCAAAAAAGAGAGGAGCCTACCACATGAAAAATGATATCGCAAAAATTTTCGGACTGCAAGCATTTTGGATCCGCGCAATTATCCTCCAGCCGAAGGCCATCGAAATTGAAGTTGAACTAAAGAAAAAGCACCGGTGTTGTCCGCGCTGTGGCAAGAAAGCTGATTATTGCCACCAGGCTGGCAGGCTGAGATTGGTAAAACACCATCTCTGGGGAGAAAGGATTGTTTATCTCAAGGGCCGAAAGAGCCGTTGGCAGTGCTCGCGCTGCGGCAAACCGTTTACGGAACAATGGCCCGGATTGAAACAATGGAGCCGGAAGACGGAAACAGCGGAATATCAACTGTTGAATTTACTGAAGGGGAAAAGTTTCCGGCAGTTACGGGTGGAGAATGGGATCAGCGATCACGAAGCGCGTTATTTACTGGCCAAGGTTGATACTGAGCCAAACTGGCAGGAAGAAAAAAAGCTGAAGAGGATTAAATTGGGAGTTGACGAGCATAGCTTCAGAGGAAATGATCTGGTCATTACCATCACCAATTTGTCACAGAGAAGGCTTAAGGCCATTCTGCCTGACGACCGCCAGGCCAGCTTGAGGCAATGGCTTAGGGCTGTGCCCAAGCCCATTAAACGCAATATTTCTGAAGTTTGCATTGATATGAAGGAGTTGTTCAGGTCGGCGCTTGAACAAGAGCTTCCCGGGGCCAGTATTGTGGTGGATCATTTTCATGTTATCCAAGACGCTAATCGTCGTCTTGGAGAAGCCCGGCGGTTGGAGCAGGAAATGCAAGGCCGCAAGCATATCGGCAAACGCTGGTGGTTTATCAAAGGCAGGGAAAACCTTAGGGGCTGGGAGAAGCAAGCGCTGGACGATCTCCTCAAGAGGTATCCCGAGCTGAAATCCTTTTACTATTTCAAGGAACAGTTAAGGTTGTTTTACAAAGCCAAAACCAGAGAAGAAGCGGTGACTCTGTTGTCCAGAATTATTTTGAACATGGAATGCAGTGATGACGCGGCGATTAATCAGTGGGGCAATACCTTAAAACGCTGGCGGATGTATATCTTGAATTATTTTATCAGCAAAACTACCAATGCGTTTACAGAAGGCGCACACACCAAAATCAAAATGATCAAACGACAAAGCTATGGTTTTCGCAACGTCCAAGTCTACATCAGAAAAATGATGCTGGCCTTTATTCCCATTGCCTATTTAGGGGGTTTAATTTGGCACACTGTTTGCTGAAGAGCCCATCAATCCTTGACAAGTTCGAGAGAAGTGGTAAAATTTTTTCCAGAAAGAAGGAGGCAAAAAAGATGAAAAAGGCATTGATGATTGTTTTGGGCATCGTTTTATTGATGCCCAATTCGGTTTTTGCTGTTTCTGAATTTGGGCCAAGAATTCCCACGGCCTATATTGCCACTACCGGCACCGGCCAATCTGATCAGGGGATTCCGCCCGATCCCTACGAAACATTTTCCTACGATCTGGCGCTTCAGGCTGCGGGCATAGAGAATTTTAATGTCATGTATTACACTTCGGTTCTTCCCCCTGAGTCATATGAGGTTCCCATAGAATCGGTTAAGCAAAATTTTCATCATGGAACGGTTTTAGAGGCAATTTTGGCAAAAGCCGGCGGAGTAAAAGGCGATACGGTGTCAGCAGGAATCGGCAGGGTTTGGGCAATTAACGCCAAGGGGGAATTCATTGGTGGTTTCGCCGCGGAATACGAGCGGATTTACAGCCAGAAAAAGATTGATGCAGAAACTGCTAAAAAGGATGCCGCTGCACAATTAAAAAAATCTCTCAATCATGAATTGAGCATTCGGGGGCTGAAACAAAGGGGAGAAATGAAGTATAACATTACTTCATTAAATATCGAAAAGAACTATGGGGTCGCTTTGGCGGCGCTGGGTTTCATTAATTTTATTTATCCCGATCCATTGCCGGCAAAGAAGTAAGGGGAGGCAAACCATGAAAAAGCTTGCGTTCATTTTGCTTTTGTTGATTTTTTCGTTCAATTGCGTGTATGGCCAGGCAAACATTGTCCAGAACTTGAAAGAATTGCTCGACAGCACGCCCGATCTGAAAGCGCAAATTGATAAGTCCTTGAAGCTCCAGGATAAAAAGTCCTATTGGCATAACAAAACCAGCGGTGATTTCGTAAAGTTCTTTGAGGAATGGCTGGTTTATAATCCTGTTCCGGAGGCGCCGGCAAAGTATATTATGCCTTTTGATGAGCTCGCTAATTCAGAAGCAGGAGAAATTCTCTTCAACAATAATATTTTCAGTTCATGGTTCATTGCCTTTGTTAACGCCAATGGAGAGTACTTGGGCACCCCTGCTTCAGCCGCGACCATGGGTCAGTGGATGTCCAGCTCACTGGTAAAAATGGATGATTATATTGTGCCTAAAGGCGGCTTTAAAACGTTTAATGAATTTTTCCTAAGACCGGTTAAGCCTCAAGCCAGACCGCTTGACGAAGAGAAAGACCCTTCTGTCATCGTGTCTCCAGCAGACGGCAGCATCTGCCAAATCTACGCAGAAGATCTGGACGTGAATTTTAAAATCAAAAGAGATGTAATTAATATCCGGCAAGCTCTTAACAACAGTATCTATGCCGACAGATTCATCGGCGGGCCGGTTTTGGATATCCTGTTGTGGTTCACTGACTATCACCACTTTCACGCCCCCGTATCCGGCAAGATTGTCGGAGTAGGCGAATATGCCGGTTCCTATAATTATAATTTTAAAAATGTAAACTGGTACAAGGATCTCGCAAAACACAAACGGTCTTGTTATATCATTGAAACTAAAGAATTTGGCTTGGTGGCAATGATCCCTATTGGTTTTTGGAGTGTTGGGTCAATTGTAACTGAACCAAAAGTAAAAGTTGGCAATTATATCAAAAAAGGTGAGGAGCTGGGCCATTTTGAATACGGGGGTTCTTCAATCCTGTTGATTTTCGAGCCCGGGACCATTAAATTTACCCAACCTTTTCCCGCCAGGAAAACCGGAGATGATGGCATACCGATTAAAGTTAAACAAAAGATCGGTATAGCGGCAAAGCGCTAACCGCCGAATGGGGTGATGAACTGCATCAGCAAGCTCTTGCGGCCGATCTGGATCAGGTGCCGGGCGTTGCCTTCCACTTCGATCAAACCTTTCCGGTAAGCCGATGAAATGTTGCTGTTGCCGACCCTTTAATGTCTTGATTTTTTCGCATAGGGGAATATAATTTGCTATGCTGAATAGACGGCCACTGCACGGGAGTTTCGCCATCCGGCTGCTTGTGGCGGCAACGCTCGCCAACGGCGGAGTCAACCCGTGGACGAAGGATCGATTGGTGGATGCGCGTTATGTTCCCGGAATCCTTGCCGTCATGTCAACGGCTGGCCTCTACGATGGCACCGGCGAGTGGTTGTTCTATGTTGGGTTGCCCGGGAAGAGCGGGGTCGGGGGCGGAATCATAGCCGTGGTTCCGGGGGTCATGGGTATTGCCGCGTTTTCTCCTCCGCTCGACGCAGCCGGAAACAGCGTCCGGGCGCAGAAAGCCGTCCGCCATATTTCGGAGAAGCTTGACTTGAACCTCTTCTCTTCTTATACAAGCACCAAGAGGTGAAAAGACGAAATGAAGGTTAAAATGCGGATTGTATTTTTGATTGTTTTTGCCGTTATATTTAGCGGGTTTTCTTATTCCCAAGCAGAATTGCCCAATGTAACTATAGTAACTACCGGCGGAACGATTGCTGAAAAAGTAGACCCAAAAACCGGCGCTGCGGTACCGGCAGTATCCGGAAAAGATTTGATAGAAGCGGTGCCGGGGCTTTCGAAGATAGCTAATATAAAAGTGGTGAATTTTTCCAATATCGACAGCTCGCAGATAACGCCTGATATTTGGGCAAAACTCAGTAAAGCCGTAGATGGTATTTTAGAAGATCCCAAAGTCAGCGGGGTCGTCATCACCCATGGCACGGATACTATGGCCGAAGGGGCCTATTTTTTAGAACTGACGCTTAAAAGCAATAAGCCTGTGGTATTTGTGGGGGCGATGCGGGATGCTTCTGAGCTTTCTCCTGACGGCCCGGCAAATATATTAAATGCTGTTACCCAGGTTTGTTCAAAAGTAGCGCAGGACTGGGGAGTAACCGTTACCATGAATCAATATATTTGCTCCGCCCGAGATGTAAGAAAGACACAGACCACCAATGTGCAGACATTTAACTCGGGAGAAAAAGGTTATTTGGGCTATATTGCTATGGGCGAGGTATATCGTTTTAATGATGCCTTGCGCAGGCAAAAACTTCCCCTGCCGGAAAAATTACCGAATGTTGTTTTAATCTCTGAGTATGCAGGAGCAGATGGCCGACTCCTACGCTACGCCGTAGACTCCGGAGTTAATGGAATCGTGGTCGAAGGCGTGGGCGCTGGTAATGTTAATGCCAAGACCTATGAGGCCATAAAATACGCCTTAAAGAAAGGTATCCCCGTGGTCATAACCAGCCGTGTCTATCATGGGGCAGTTTTACCTATTTATGGTGGTGCGGGTGGCGGGGCTACACTGGAAAAAGAGGGGGCTATTTTGGCTGGCGACCTTATCTCCCCAAAGGCACGCCTTCTCTTAATGCTGGCCTTGCCGTATACTAAAGGCGATATCAATAAACTAAAGGAAATATTAAATCGTTAGAATAAGGAGACGAAAAATGAGAAAGGCAAAATTTTGTTTAGCCATAATACTGGCAGGATTGATTCTAACCGCAAGCACTGGTTTTGCGGCAAACATTCATAAACCGATAACCCGGGAACTCATGAATCTAGTGGAGAAGAAGCCGGAGATTGAAAACATGTTGGAAAAATCAATCGCCGAAGCAAGAAAAGTCAATCCGGATCCAAAAACGAATCCGGTCCAGAATCTGTCGGACTATTATGATTTTATAGACAGGGCATCAGAGCTCATGCCGCAGGATGTGCTTGAAAGGCCTTCCTTGCTCGCCAAAGACCAAATGCTGCAGGGTATTTGTTTTTTTTACTTCCTGGTTGATCAGCCTCTGCCGGAATTGGAGAACAAGGGTTTATTTAAGAACACACTTCAGTACTACCGGCCGTTTTCCACCTGGCTGCGCAGTTTTGCCAGGACCTGGGGAGCGTTCCTTGATACGAAGGAGTCATGGAATGAAAAAATTTATCAGGAGATTTACCGGGATTCGCGCTTCGGTTTGCAAAATGGATGGTATGAGCCCGCATCTAATTGGAAAACCTTTAACCAATTTTTCGCCAGATATTTAAAGTCGCCCGCTATGCGGCCTGTCGCTTCGCCGGCCGATCCATCGGTGGTGGTTTCTCCGGCCGATTCTGTTCCTCAGGGAGTCTGGGCAATCGATGAAAATTCAAATATCAGCGTGGACGGCGGACTAAAAATCAAGCTCGCGACTTTTTACAGCATCAAGGGTCTGCTGGGCAAGGATAGCAAGTATAAAGACGCCTTTGCCAATGGGGTGATCACCCACACTTTCCTGAATGTAAACGACTACCACCGCTATCATTTCGCAGTTGGCGGAACAATTAAAGAAAAGAAAATCATAAGCCAAAATGTGGCTTTGGAAGTGGCGTGGAGTAAGGAACAAGGAAAATATATTCCCATCGATTCAACCGGCTGGCAGTTTTCTCAGACCCGTGGTTATGTAATAGTTGATGCGGGGAAATACGGGCTGGTAGCACTTATTCCAATGGGAATGGCCCAGGTGTCTTCGGTCAATTTCGAGAAAAATGTCAAAGTGGGAACCGCTCATGAGAAAGGCAACAGGCTCGGGAATTTCCTTTTCGGAGGGTCTGACTTTATTATGCTTTTCCAGAAAAAGGCCGGGTTTGAAATCATGGCGCCGAAAGAGTGGCAAATATTCGGAGGCAAGACCTATAAGCACCTTCTTATGGGTGAAGAGTATGGAATAATGAAAGGGCAAACAATAAAGGAAGAGAAATAAGGCATACGCAAAGATTATCATGAAGATCATCAAGCTGGCCTTGATAGTCACTTTATTTTTTGCTTTAGCCGGGGCAAGCTTCGGCGACTACCTCAATATCCACCGTCAGGCCAAAAGGTACGGTTTGGAGCTCAAGGATTTCAACTGGGATGTCACCTATTCCTACGTATATGAAAAAGTTTATGCCACGGAAGCAATCACCAGAACCAACGAGCTGGATCTCGCCGGCAGTTACTCTTTTAACAAAAATTTCAATCTCTCACTTGATCTCCCTATTAACTACATAATTAATCCGGATTCCAGCCTTTCTTCCGGCATCGGAGACCTGTCTCTTTTCGCCGCCTGGAATTTCTGGAAAAATGACATTTATAACTTTGCCTTTCTCCCCACAGTGACTTTTCCTACCGGAAATTACCAGGCCGGCATCGGGAACGGAAGATCAACTTACTGCGTAAACCTGACTTTAACCCGAGACAAAGACCCGCTTGCCTTACACTGGAGTCTGTTGTACAAAAGAAATGATAATCTAACTAACAACCGGGTCGATATCTGGAAATTTTATTTTTCACCGGTTGCGAAACTCTCCCCGGAAGCAAAGCTCATGTTCAATCTTGGCGTTGAATCCAACACCAGCTTAACCAGCAACCAGAGCCCTATTTACGCTTCGGGCGGATTAATCCGGCAGATAAACAAAGCCCTGGCTTTTACTCCCACGCTCAAGCTGGGATTTAACAAACCCGAGACAGACGTAACCGTTTATCTGGATTTCTCGTGGTAATGGTCGGACATCGGTTACGGCGGGGGAAACATCAACCAAAATCACCCGTTGGGGATGAGTACAGCAAATATGGTCGAAGTTTTGGTGGCTGCTTTTGACCGGGCGGCCGCAGCTTCCTGACATATGCTTCACAGGGGAATCTGGCGGTATGGGATTTAAAAATATTCATGTATTCCTATATGTTTAAATAAAAACTTACGATTAAATTCGCGTTATATCTTCCTATATATGTCGTTTTAACTTTGTTATAATCAACAAGATATCCCCACCGCTTGCGGTGGGGAGTTAGGTCATTTTCAAGCAATTATGTTCATTCTCGCTATCGAAACCTCCTGCGACGAAACCTCGGCTGCCATTGGCGTCCCATCGCCCTTGACACCGTCGGTGTAATATCTTACACTTATTGGTGTAAGGGGGAATAACCTGTGATTTCGTTAAAATCAGGGATAACGCAAAGGGTCTTAAATTATTTTTTTCTTAATCCGCAGGAAAGCTTGTACATCAATGAACTGGCCAGGAAGTTATCCCTGGATAAGAGGAACCTGGTTAAAAAAATAAGGGAACTGGAAAAAGAAGGCCTTTTAATCAGCCGGCAAAGGGGCAATTTAAAGCTTTATTCAATTAATATTAATTTCCCTCTTTATAAAGAGTACAAAAATATCATACTAAAAACCCTGGGTTTCGAAGCTAAGCTGAAACAAATATTACAGGCAGTCGCTGGAATAAAAAAGGCCTATATTTACGGCTCTTACGCTGAAAACAAAATGGAGGCCCACAGCGATATTGACTTGCTGGTAATCGGCGAACATAGCGTTATCGCTTTACAGAAGAAAATCTCCCAACTCCAGCGGGAGCTTGATCGGGAAATAAATGTTGTCAATATGGATGAAAAGGAGTCTCTGCGCCGCAGAAAGAATAAAGATCCTTTTATCACCAATATTTTTAAAATGAAAACAATAGAATTAACATGATGAAATTTGATAAAAGATATTTCAGCCATTTTAATTTTAGCGCTGTTGAAATTAAAAAACATTTTGAAAACGCTTTAAAAGACATTAATATCGCAGAAATAGACAAGATACCGGATGTAAAGTTCAATTACGCTTACTCCGCTGTTATCAAATTAGGCATTGCCTTATTAAGTTATTATCAAATCAAAGTAAAAAGCGTTCCCGGCCATCACATCAAGATCATTGAACGGCTGGCTGAGGCATTAAGGGATGATTCAATCAACGATATCGGCAATGCCATGCGCTCAAAAAGAAACATCGGCATGTATTCCGGCGGTCTTGAAGTCACAGAAAAAGAATGCGAAGAATATGTTGATTTTGTACAAAAGTTAATTACCCGAGTAAAAGTAATCATTACTGCCAGGTCAGGAGCATAATAACCGCTATGTTTATCCTGGCCATCGAAACCTCCTGTGATGAAACCTCCGCTGCCGTTGTCAAAGACGGGAGCGAAGTTCTGTCCAATGTCATCTCTTCACAGATCGAGTTCCACAAAAAATACGGAGGAATCGTGCCCGAAGTCGCCGCCCGCAAACACATTGAGGTCGTCAGTCCGGTCATTAAAGAAGCTCTCGAACAGGCAAAAGCGCTGCTCAAAGACATTGACGCCGTCGCTGTCACCTACGGCCCCGGGCTTGTCGGTTCATTGCTGGTAGGCCTTTGCGCCGCGAAAGCCATCGCCTGGTCTCTGGACAAGCCGCTGATCGGAGTTAACCACCTTGAGGGACATATCTATGCAAACTTTCTTAACTCACCCCCTTCATCCCCCTCTCTTAATAAGAGAGGGGGAAACCCGAACGAAGTGAGGGAGGGGGTGAGTTTTCCCTTCACCTGTTTATTAGTGAGCGGCGGCCATACTATGATCATGCTCGTCGAAGATCACGGTAAATATAAGACGCTCGGCCGCACCCGCGACGACGCGGCGGGCGAGGCGTTCGACAAAGTCGCGCGCTTTTTGGGCCTCGGTTATCCCGGCGGCCCGATCATCGATAAGCTGGCGAAAGAAGGAAATCCAAAAGCAGTTAAGTTCACGCGTCCGATGCCTGACGGCTACGACTTCAGCTTTTCCGGCATTAAGACAGGTGTTGTTAATTATGTCTCCAATACCCCACACCCGATACCCCATACCCCTGATATCGTCGCCTCTTTCCAGCAAGCCGTCATCGACGTCCTGGTCGAAAAAACGATCCGCGCGGCCAAAGAATACAATTGCAAGGACGTTGCGCTGGCCGGCGGGGTTTCAGCCAACTCCGAACTCCGAACTCAATTACTCACTCGCTGTGGAGCCGAAGGACTAACCGCGCATATACCGCCGTTTGAATATTGCACCGACAACGCCGCCATGATCGCCTGCGCGGCTTATTACCAACATGCCTCACACCCCATACCCCATCCCTCATCCCTTGCCCTTTCCCCCATTGCCAGCTTGAAATTATAATACTATAATCGAGTCAATGGCGGCTGAACAGATCAAATTGACAGAGAAACAGACAACAACCCTCTGGTTCGTGCGCCTGCGCTGGGCGGCGATCGGCCTCTTGATCGCGGTCATCATAGCTTCTGATGTTCTGGGCAACCTGCACATCCCGCTTTTGCCGAATTTCATCCTGATCGCGTTCGCCATCGCGTATAATCTTACCTATCCCTATCTCATCAGGCGCTTTCTCTGGTTTACGGAAAATATATTTTTCACTTATCTCCGGGCAACGACCGATCTGACCGTCATCACGCTGATGATCCATTTTACCGGAGGCGTTGGAAGTCCGCTCCTCTCTTTGTATCTTTTGGAGCTGGCTCTTTTGGCGATTGGCGGTTTCGTGATCCCGGCTTATATCTTGAGCGGCGTCGCCTCTCTGATGTATGTAGCCGTCACCTATCTTGAAGCCAATTTTATCGTCCCGCATTATCAACTGCTCGACCAGCCAAGTTCTGATTATCTGAATATGTATTTCGGCCGCTCCAAAGCGACCGCTTTTTTCTTGATGGCGCTAGTTCTGGTCTACGCCGTCTCGTATCTCATCGACCGGATCAAAGAAAAGCAAAAGAAGATCGAAGAACTTTCCGATTCCAAGATCGACTTCATGAACACCGTCATGCATGAGGCCAAAAGCCCGCTGACCTCGGTCCTCGGTTACATCGAGCTGGTCGCCGCGGAAAAACTGGGGCCGCTGACCGCCGGACAAAAAGAGGCGGCTTTGATCATCAAGCGGCAGTCCCAGCGCCTCCTTGCCATGATCAACGATCTGCTGGGCCTCGCCCGCCTCGAAGCCGACAAAACCAGAATCGAAAAGACCCGGGTCAATTTGGCCGACCTCATCTCCCGCGTGGTCGAAGAATTCGGTTCACAGCTCAAGGAGAAGAATGTCGAGGTCGTCCAGGAGATCGGCCTGACCGATCCCACGGTCAACCTTGACGAAAGCAAGATCATTGAAGTGATGACAAATCTGCTCTCCAACGCCCTGAAATTCTCCAATGAGGGCGGGAAAATATTCATCTCGGTCAGCGCCCAGGGCAATGAGGTTGAAGTCGCCGTCCGCGACGAAGGGCTGGGGATCGACCCGGCCGACCTCCCCCGCATTTTTGAGAAATTCTATCGGGCCAGCAAGGAATCGGCTGAACGGAAGGGCACTGGTCTCGGTTTGGCCTTGAGCAAGTCCATTGTTGAACTGCACGGCGGACGTATTTGGGTCGTTTCGGCCGGCCACGGCAAAGGAGCAGTTTTCTACTTTGCCCTTCCCCTCTCGACTGATAAATAGCTGAAATTTCCCTGCCTCGCCGCCGAAATAGTGGCATGGAAAAAGCTGCCTCAATCCGCGGGCCATTCTATCTTATCCCTATGCACCGCAAAGTGGTGATCACCGCGCGCGCCCGGGCAATTGTCGACAATTTTTCGGCAGATCAATTGGCCATTCTCGGCCGCTTTTTTCGGAATAAAATTGATTCATTGCTGGCTCTGATCGCGCAGGACGGCAGCTCAAGGGAGCGGATGCTGCTGGCCGGCACCGACCTCTGGACGCGTGGTCTGGAAGCCAACCAACTGCGGAGCGTTTTATATGCCGGGCATCCGGAAATTGACGCCCTGCTGAAGGATCATAAGCTGGAGCTGTACATATTCGGTGGTACCCGCCTGGCGCTGATCAGCAGCGAGGATCTCGGAAACGAAGAAACCAAACCAGCCAAGCAATCTGCTCCCTATCCACGAACAGCTGAGAATATTTTTCAGACGGCAACGGTGATTGATGGTTATGACAAAGGATGTTTAGGCCATTTTCTGACGACCGATCAACCGGGCCGCATTTTTCGGCGGGACTATGCCATTTCACAGACCCGCTGGCAGTATGCCGTGCGGGG
>METM01000021.1:53264-121177 GCA_001772335.1 candidate division WOR-1 bacterium RIFCSPHIGHO2_01_FULL_53_15 | reverse complement strand
CCGTTATGCCATCGAAGGGCTGGGCGAGCTTCGGAATCTTTACCTTGCCATCCGCGAGGAAACAGACGTCGCAACCAGGCACCTGGTCAAAAAGCTTTACGGCTGGAGCGACAAAAGATATTGGGGTGAAATTGAATATGCCGCGATCGAGTACATCGTGGCACGAAAAGTTGGCGGGGCCTGGGTCGTGTGCGATAAACCGGTAACGCAGACCTCCCAGAGCCCGCTGCAAGAAAAAAAGCGCGCCAACCGGCGGATGATTGACTTTTTGCTTCAGGATGCCGGCGAACGCACCCACAAACGATACTGGACAGTTTATCACCCGGGGACCGAACAGCGCCGCGGTTTACACACTGGCTATTTATTTGTTCCCGGGAGCGCGCGGCCGCAGTTGCTGAGCGGTTACGCCGCCTATGATCAGGTCTTTGTTATCATACACGAACAGATTAATCCCAAAACCAAGCGGCCGGAAAAAATCATGTCCGTGTACGCTGATGAAGATCAAACGGCCGGAGAGCCGCTGGGCGCCTACCGCGTCGCCGTCAAAGCTCTAAAGCAGTGGCAGCTGTTAGAGCCGTTCGTCGTTCTTAGTCGGGCCGGTGGCCAGGCGGCGCACCGGGCGCCCATAGCCGCGCTCAAAAATTTTTTGCTCACTGACCAGGCGCCGAACGCTTGTCTGGAAATGCCAGAGTGGAAAGTTAGTTCAAACGGCTGCTTGCAGATCTATTTTGACGGCGGCAGCCTTGTGCTGTATGTCGGCGCCCGGCGGCGCGGCCAAAAAATATTCGGCGTATTGAAGCAAAGCGGGGACCAAAAATTCGCCTGGCTGCATGAGAGCCGCGCGGCCTTCCAGGAAAACAAGCCGCCGCTTAAAGCCGAAGGGCTGCTGGTGGCTGAACGCCGCGCCGGCGCCTGGCAACTGGTGAAAACCCGAAATGCCGCCTTGCGGAGCAAACATGCCGCGACCGTTCAGCATGGATCGGCTTTGTTTGCCGACCAGGGAGATGCGCTGTTATTTTCAACCTGGGCGGCGACGAAACGCCATTCCCAGGGAGCCACGGTGGAATTTTTAAAATCGCTTCGCGGTCAGCGCGTCATGCTTTCTCATTTGCCGCTTGCCCCTCTGCCGGCGGAAGTTTTTTGCGTCGCGCGGGAAATTGGCTCGCTCAGCAAGTTTAAATTGGCCGATTTTTATCCTGACCGGGCGGCTTTTGAGCGGGGTGATCGGCCGCTGAAAACCGCCTTTTTGACAGCGCGCCCGGCTGGGGAGGCCCGCTGGCGCCATTTCGTTTTTGACCTTGATAGCAAAAATAGGTTTGATCCGAGTCAGTTAACCGATGCGGCGCTGGTCGAATTATTGCATAACCAAGAAATCAAGCGGCGCTTCCCCGGTTTTCATCTCCATTTAAAAATTGAGGCGTACCGGCACTTGGCTCTTCGCTACGGCGACCCGCTGCTGCGTTCCTGGCTGGTCGGCTGGCTTTAACGCTAACGACCGGCTCGTGAGAGGCTTTGCCCTTCCCCTCTCGACTTGATATAATAGCCGCATGAAGATTGATGTTGACCACGTGGCCAAGCTCGCCCGGCTTGGCTTGAGTGAAGAAGAAAAAACACTTTTTGAAAAACAGCTCTCCGCTATCCTCGACTATGCTGATAACCTGAAAAAATTGGACACGGAACGCGTGCCGCCGACTTCGCACGCCATCGCCCTCAAGAATGTCTACCGGGAGGACAAGGTCATCCCCTGCTCCGACATCGAGGCAATCATGGCCAACGCGCCGGAAGAAGCCAACCACATGTTCAGGGTCCCGAGGATCATTGAATAATGCACGGGAAAACGGCCCATGAACTCCATAATCTCCTGATCAATAAAAAGACAAGCTCCGTCGAGATCACGCAGGCGGTCTTTGCCCGGATCGAAAAAGCCGAAGACAAGATCAGGGCTTACGTCACGCTCAATAAGGAAGAAGCGCTCGAACAGGCCCGCGCAGCGGATCGCCAAATCTCCCGATCCCCCGATATCCCAATATCCCAACTCACCGGCATCCCTGTCGCGGTCAAGGACAATATGTGCACGAAGGGGATCCTGACCACCTGCTCGTCAAAGATACTCTCAAATTATATCCCGCCCTATGACGCGACCGTCGTGACAAAATTAAAAGAGGCCGGCGCCGTGATCATCGGGAAGACCAATCTTGACGAGTTTGCCATGGGCTCTTCAACCGAAAATTCGGCCAACCATGTGACGCGCAATCCTTGGAATTTAGAGGCCGTTCCCGGCGGCTCCTCCGGCGGTTCCGCCGCCGCTATTGCCGCCGCTGAAGCCATTCTCGCGACCGGCTCCGACACCGGCGGCTCGATCCGCCAGCCGGCCGCTTTTTGCGGCGTCGTCGGGCTCAAACCGACCTACGGCCGCGTCTCGCGCTACGGCCTCGTCGCCTTTGCTTCTTCCCTTGACCAGATCGGCCCGATCACCAAAGACATGACCGATGCCGCCATCATGATGAACGTGATGGCAGGCCGCGATGAGCTCGATTCGACTTCCGTCGACCTGCCGGTCCCCGACTACCGCAAGGCGCTCGTCAATAACGTCAAAAAAATGAGAGTCGGCCTGATCAAGGAACTGATGGGGCAAGGGATCGATCCGGAGGTCAAAGCGGCGGTCAAGAAAGCGGCCGATACTTTTGCCAACCTGGGAGCTGAAATGATCGAGGTCTCCCTTCCCTCTTTTGAATACGCCGTGGCAACCTATTATCTGATCGCCACCGCCGAGGCCAGCTCAAACCTGGCGCGCTTTGACGGCGTCAAGTTCGGGCGCCGCAGCAAGGCGGCGAAAGATATTCTGACGATGTATTACAATACGCGGCGCGAAGGTTTCGGCCCGGAAGTCAAGAGAAGAATAATGCTCGGCACCTACGCCCTCTCCGCCGGCTATTACGACGCGTATTATCTCAAGGCGCTCAAGGTCAGGACACTGATCAAACAGGACTTTGAAAAAGCGCTCGGCGCCTGCGATATCCTTATCTCGCCAACCGCGCCCACCATCGCCTTTAAGCTCGGCGAAAAAACGGCCGACCCGCTCTCGATGTATCTCTCGGATATTGCCACGATTCCGGTCAACCTGGCCGGTCTGCCGGCGATCTCGCTCCCCTGCGGCTTTTCGAACAAACTCCCTATCGGCCTGCAGATCATCGGTCGGGCCTTCGCCGAAGAAATAATTCTCCGAGCGGCTTTTACTTATGAGCAGAACACGGATTGGCACAAGGCCAAACCAAATGTTTGAGTTTTGGAAATCTGAGACGATCAGGAAACCGCGAAGTTTATTCGCCGGTTTCCTGATCGCATTTGTCATTTGTCATTTGTCATTTGTCATTTGCCTGGCCGCTCTTGCGGCTACCCAGGCGGACATAAAGAAGTACCCTCCGGTCTCCGGCGATATCTACGGCCAGGCGGCGCCGGGCGTGCGCTCGGTCTCCGTCAACGGCAAGCCGGTCGCTTTCGACGCTGGCGGGAACTTCCGCGCTCCGGTCAAACTGGCCGCCGGCGAAAAATACCTGACTCTGACGATCAACTACGAGGGCCTGCGCGTCATCAAGAAATATCTGATCGTGCGCAAGTCGGAGGTCAACGTCTTTAAGGTCTTCGTGCCGAAGGAGAAGATAGAAAAATCGATCGCCGAGGTCAAAGCCGCCCGGAAAACCACCGCCCGCAAGAAGAAACCGGCCGTCAGCCCGGAAACGCTAAGAGCCAGGGAAAGAGCTCGTCAACTTGCCGCGCAGAAAGAAAAAGAACGACAACTGGCCGCGCAAAGAGAGAAAGAACGGTTATTGGCGGCCCGGGAAAAAGCAAAACAGGAAGCGATTCAAAAAGAGAAAGAATTAGCAGCGGCCCGGGAAAAAGTCAGGGAGCTGGCGGTGCAAAAAGAAAAGGAAGAGAAAGAACGCCGGCGTCTGGCGGCGATCAAAGAGAAAGAGCATCTGTTAGCGGCGCAGAAAGAATTGTTGGCCGCCAGAGAAAAAGAAAGAGAGTCAGCAAAACAAAAAGCGAAGGAAGAGAAAGAGCGGGAGCGGCTGGCGGCGATCAAGGAGAAAGAGCGCCTGTTGGCGGCGCAGGAAGAACTGTTAGCGCTCAAGGAAAAAGAATTGGAGAGGCAAAAGGCCGAGGCGGAGGAAAAGGAGAGAGCGCTCAAGGAAGCTATCGCGAAGCTCCCCATGCCGGGCCCCCGCACCTTTGAATATTTATATGTCTGGGAATTCAGCGAGGGCAAGCTCCTGGCGGTCAAGGAAAAACAGGGTAAATATTCGGCCGAGATCTATATCCCGGTCGAAAAGCAGTGGCTTAACCTGAAGGGACTCTCCGATGAAGACCTCAAAGAATTGATCGAGCGGCCGGTCGGAGTGAAAAAGAAGAAATGAAATACGAAACGGTCATCGGGCTCGAAACCCACGCCCAACTCCTGACACAGAGCAAGATGTTCTGCGCCTGCCCGACGAAGTTCGGGGCGCCCCCCAACACCAACATCTGCCCGATCTGCACGGGACAGCCCGGCTCCCTGCCCGTGACTAACAAGAAGGCAGTCGAGCTGGCGATCGAGACGGCGATCGCGCTCAATTGCAAGATCGAGCCCTCCTCGATCTTTGCCCGCAAACACTATTTTTATCCTGACCTGCCCAAGGATTACCAGATCTCGCAGTATGAATTGCCGCTGGCGACCAAAGGTCATCTCGAAATCGAAGTCGACGGCCAAAAAAAGCGGATCGGCATCACGCGCGTCCATCTTGAAGAAGACGCCGGCAAGCTCGTCCACGTCGGCGCCGCCCTGCCTGGCCGGCAGGCAGGCCGGATCATGGGCTCCGAAGAATCACTCGTCGATTACAACCGGACAGGCACCCCTCTCATGGAGATCGTCTCCGAGCCCGACCTCCGCTCGCCGAAAGAAGCCGCGGTTTATATGCAGACCCTGGCCAACCTCCTGCAGTATATCGGGGTTTGTGATGCGAGAATGGAGGAAGGGTCCCTGCGCTGTGACGCGAATATCTCGATACGGCCGGTTGGAAGCAAGGAGTTCGGAGTAAAAACCGAAGTCAAGAACATGAATTCATTTAAAGCAGTCGACAAAGCGCTCCTCGCTGAAGAAAAGCGCCACATCGAAGTGGTTGAAGAAGGCGGCAGGATAATCCAGGAGACGCGATTCTTTGATGACATAACGGAGACGACGACGGGAATGCGCGGCAAAGAATACGCCCATGACTACAGATATTTCCCCGAGCCGGACCTCGTGCCGCTCGAGCCGGAGTCGGAATGGGTGGCAGAGATAAGGAAAAGTTTGGGCGAACTGCCCGCCGCAAGAAAGGAGCGCTTTGTCGGCGATCTCGGCCTCCAGCCCGAGATCGCCGGTTTGCTCGTGGCGAGCAAATCGACCGCCGACTTCTTGGAAGAAACGGTCAAACTCTATCCCAAAGCTACGGCCATTGCCAACTGGCTCGTCGGCGACATCGCCGCGTTCCTGAATGAGAACAAAAAGTCCTTCTCGCAACTCGAGCTGACGCCGGCCCAGTTGGCCGAGATCCTCAAGCTGATCGAAGACGGGACGCTAAGCAACAAGATCGCAAAAACCGTGCTTCTTGAGGTCTTAAAGACCGGCAAACAGGTCAAGGACGTGATCGCCGAGTCGGGCCTGACCCAGATCAGCAATGAAAATGAATTAAATAAAATTATTCAGGAAGTGATAAAGAACAATCCGAAGCAGGTCGAGCAGTTCAAGGCGGGCAAAGAAACGGTCATGATGTTCCTGGTCGGCCAGGTCATGAAACTCTCAAAAGGCCGGGCCAACCCGGCGCTGGCCAATCAGTTGTTGAAGAAAAATCTCGCCTCTTAGCTTTTTCCGCCCCCGGAGGCCTTAAAGATCAGCCCCATCTTCAAGGCATCGACACGCAGCGCCCGGCCGAGCGGTTCCCCTTTCTTACCCCAGGCAGAGACATAATCCTTCAACCGGTCAAAGCGGGCCAGCTTATCATGCAAAACAACGTCCATGATCTCCGCTGACATCCTTTTTCCTTCAGCCCCAAAAGTCAGATCATTTTCCAGACGCAAAATATGTTCCCCGCCCTTGCGCAACCCCCCGATCAGCCGGTCGCTCAACTCACGCAATAATTCCAGCGCCTCTTTGACCGAGCTCAAAACCTCTCCTTCTTTTTTAGCGATCCGGGCCTCTATTGCCGCGGCTGATCCAGGCCCTGCCGCGGCTTCTCGCCACCAGGCCTGATATTGAATCCTGAGTTTGTTCACATTATCGATCATCGCGTTTCTTTCGTTAACGATAACGATCATTGCCGGCAATATCTTCTTTAGTCCGTAAACCCGGCTCTTTGCCCGCTGCAGCCAGGGCTCTCTCATCTCACCTCTTAAAAAAGTCCCCAGGAAAATCCCCAGATTTCTGTATATTTTCCGCAGGCGTTCAGGCTCGGTCAGCACATCATGGCTGGCGAGCGCCGAGCAGGTCTCTTCGGCGAATTTCCGGAGCTCTCCGCTGATCCTCTGCCCGGCCTCTGTCTTGAGGAACGTTATTCTGTCTTTCTGGACGAGGAGGTCCCGTTGGCGCAGGCCGATATCCTCAACCGCCTGGCGCAAAAGATACCCGGCCTGCCGCAGTGCATCATCCGTGCCGACCGGCAGGAGCTGGAGCGCCCATTCGATCTCGATCGCCGCTTTCCTCTTGCGCGGAACAAGGAAGCCAGTGAACTCGAGGTAGAGATCGAATAACTCATCCCAGTGGACCTCGGCCGGCGCCGCGGCGGCTTTCGAAAGCGCCAAAAGAAATCCAATATTTTTTTCGATCTCTTCCTCGATGCTCTCGATCTCGTGCCGAAGCATAGCGGTGATCCGGCCAGTCGCCACCCGGCGGCCCTCAATTTCTTCCCTGATCTCGCCGGAAGCCGTCCTGCGATAAACTTTCTGCCGTATTTGCCAGGCTCCCGGTCTGCCCGATGCCGGCTCAAGCTTCAAGGGCGAGTTATTCGTCCCTGATCCTTTCTCCAGCCGTCCATCAAGGAGGCGCGCGGCGGCACTCGCGTCAGCCAGCATCAATTCTAGGTCGGCCGGAGAATGAAATTGATATTTCGGCGTCAGATCGCGGTACCCAGGCTTGTTCCTTAAACCGGCCTGGCGCGCATCCAACCCGCCCGCGCGATCCATCAGCGCGACGACGAATCTCGTCCGGCCCAATTCTTGCAACACATCAAGATTTTCGAACTTTCCAAGATTTTGAGGAATGGCTATTCTTTCGATCGGAATCGCCAGATGATCGAGGCGCAGAATATTTTTCAGGAAGGCCCGCGCTTCGGTCGGTCGAAAAGAGGCAACAAATTCCAGGTTGAGCTGCGATTTACGAGTTATGACCTCGCGCAGAGGCCGGCCGTGTCGGATCCGCTCAATCACCCGGCTGACCGCGCGCTGAACTTAAGGCGTTGTTATTACCACGAATGTTCTTCGCCTCTTTCCGCAGAGAATTTCAGATGATAAGGTGAGAATCCCCATACTGAAGTATGGGGAATTATCCTCAATATATATTCCCCACACTTTAGTGTGGGGTTACGAAACTCATGATATAATTTTAATATGGACGCTATCGCCTACCCTGTTGGCGAAAATCTCTATCTCAACATCACCAACCGATGTTCCAACCAGTGCCCGTTCTGCGTTCGCTACAAGAGCCGGGGATTCAACCAGAAATATCTCCTCTGGCTGGAACAGGAACCAACAGTGGAAGAGCTGATGGCAGCGATCGGAGAGAAGCCGTCTAAATATAAGGAGATCGTTTTCTGCGGATATGGAGAACCAACAATTCGGCTTGACGTCGTCAAAGCTATTGCCGCCGAATTGAAATCCAAAATCCAAATATCAAAATCCAAACAATGTATTAATATTAGAATTGACACAAACGGACTGGCAAATCTTTTCTGGGGCAGGAACATCTTGCCGGAATTGAAGGGGCTGATCGATTTTGTTTCTGTCAGCCTGAACGCCGAAAGCTCGGAAGTCTACGACAAGATCTGCCATTCTTTTTATGGCCAAAAGGCCTACCCGGCAGTTGTTGAATTCATTAAAGAGGCCAAGAAATACATTCCCGACGTCGAAGCCTCGATCGTTGACATGCCCACTGTCGACAAAGAAAAATGCGCAAGTATTGCCGCCGATCTGGGTGTAAAATTCAGGGTGAGGCCCTACTACGAGGAGAGATATGTCAGATAAATTTGATGTCGCGGTTATCGGCGGCGGCCCGGGGGGATACGTCGCGGCGATCCGCGCCGCCCAGCTCGGCGCCAAAGTCGCCCTGATCGAAAAAGACAAAGTCGGCGGCGCCTGCCTCAATCGCGGCTGTATCCCGACCAAGGCGCTGCTGGCCTGCACCTCTCTCTTTGAGAAATTCCAGAAGGCGGAGACCTTCGGCATCAGCGCCAAGGATGTTTCGATCGACCTCGGCAAAGTCGTCGAACGCAAAGACAGGATTGTCGCCAAGATCGTCAAAGGGGTCGAGTTTCTCCTGGAGAAGAACGGCGTGGAAATTATTCATGGTGTCGGCAAAGTCGGCGACATCCCGGCGCGGGCGACAATCCTCGCAACAGGTTCTACCCCCGCCTGCATCCCCGGCGTCTCCTTTGATGGCGAAAAGTTTCTCTCAAGCGACGATATACTTAACTGCGTAGAAGTACCGAAGAAATTGGACGTGGTTGGCGGCGGGGTCATCGGCCTCCACTTTGCCTTTATGTTCAGCTCGCTGGGGACCGAAGTCACGATCTACGAAGCCCTGCCGGAAATACTCCCTGGCATTGATGAAGAAGTCATTGTGCTTATTAAGAGGATACTCTCCCGCCGCAAGATCAAGATTCTGACCGGCACCCGGTTCGATCCGGCACTGTCCTCCGGCAAAACTCTTGTCTGCGTCGGCCGCACCCCGGCTGATAAGAACATCAAAGTAAATGAAAAAATGGAAACCGAAACTCCCGGCGTCTACGCCGTCGGCGACCTCATCAGCCAAAAGATGTTCGCGCACGTCGCCTACGAGCAAGGGATCGTCGCTTCCGAGAACGCCATGGGCGGCAATCGGACGTTTGACTACAACTGCGTCCCCTACACCATCTACACTTCGCCGGAGATCGCCGGCGTCGGTTTGACAGAAAAAGAAGCGCGGGAGAAACACACGAACATAAAAGTCGGTAAATTCCCATTCGCCGCGCTGGGGATTGCCGCCGCCGCTGGTGAGATTGAAGGCTTCATCAAAGTCATGGCTGACAAAAAAGGCAAGGTTTTGGGCGTCCACATCATCGGGCCCGATGCCAATACTCTCATCGGTTCGGCCGCTCTGGCCATCAGGAATAGCTTAACCGTCGATCAGTTGGCGATCACGACCCAGGCGCACCCCAGTTATCCCGAAGGCCTGCAGGAGGCAGCGCTGAGCGCGCTAAAGAAAAGCTTGCATATTTTTGAACACTAATCTTATCACCAATCACGATCGCTAATTATCACTAAATATTAATCCCGTATCATTTCACTAATCTTCACTAATTTCTCACGAATTACTATAATTATTCGAGAAACATTCGTAAGATATGGGCAGCAATTCGTGAACAATCTTTCGAGAAGTTTCGTGATAGTGATTAGCGATAAAATTCGAGAAAAATATTAAGCAATCAGCGACTTGGCCGTCATCGCCTTAGGAACCGGCAATCCCATCAATTTCAAAACAGTAACCCCAACATCAGGAATTTTACCCTCAGCTGATAACTTAATCTCTTTACCGAGAACCCAGAACGGCACCGGATTGAGGGAGTGCTGTGTGCTGACGACTTCCTTGCCGCCGCTCTCAAGCGTCATTTCGTCGGCGTTGCCGTGATCGGCGGTGATGATAAAGAGGCCGCCGCTCGAAGTCCAGGCCGGCACGAGCTTTTCCAGGCAGGACGAAATATCAACGATTGCTTCGGTCGCCGCTTTAAGATTGCCGGTGTGGCCGACCATGTCGCAGTTCTGGAAGTTGTGGACGATAAGCGAATATTTGCCGCCGGCGATGGCGCCAAGCGAAAAATCGGTTTCAAGAAAAGCGGTCATCTCCGGCGCCCAATCGTAGTGTTTGCCGCCTTCGGTCTTTTCCTTGAGCGAAATATCCTGCGCCAAATGGCGGTCCTCGCCTTCAAACGGCTCCGTCCGGCGGCCGGAGAACCAGCCAGTCACGTGGGCGAACTTTTCCGGCCCCGCCAAGCGCAGCTGCTTGAGCCCGGAGAGCGAAACGATCTCGCCGACGGTGTCGGGGATCTCCTTTTCCGGGAAAGCGGTCAGGCCGTGCAGACCCGGATAATATTCTGTCATGGCGACAAACGTCATACCCCTTACCCCTTCCCTCATACCTTGTATCTGTTTATAAACATCTTCATCAATTGGCTTTGTCCCCTTTTTATAGTTAAAGTATTGTTTATCGGTCTCGCAGAACGCCGTCGTCAGCTGGATCGTCCTGTCCTGGCGGAAGTTGAAGTAAATGACAGAATCGACCGGCCCCATGCCGGTGTAGCCGCCGATAATGGTTGGCCGGATAAATTCGTCGGTCTGGCCTCGCGCATAGGAATTTTCGATCGCCTCGCGGGCAGTCGCGGCCTTATATTCCCCCACGCCCCTTACCACACACCTCATACCGATCAGGGTCTTATCCCACGCCGTATCGCGGTCCATCGCTATTTCCCTGCCCATAACCGTGCTGATCCTTGCTACTCCCTGCAATCCCTGCCTTCCTATCTCATCTTCCAGCATCTTCAAATAGATCTCTCCGGCCGCTTTCGGATTCGTATCGCGCCCGTCGGTAAAGAGGTGGATATAGACCGTGTTGAGTTCGGCTCTTTTGACGAGTTCTAACAGGGCGAAAAGGTGTTTGATACTGCCGTGGACGGTGCCGCCGTGCCCCTGTAATATTCCCATTAAGTGAAGGGAGGAAGCATTTTGCCTGGCGTTTTTGACGGCGGCCGTTAAGGCTTCGTTAGTAAAAAAACTGCCGTCTTCGATCGCCGCGTTGATCCGCTCGATCGATTGGTAAACGATCCGGCCCGCCCCCATATTGAGGTGATTGACCTCGGAGTTGCCCATTGTCCCTTCGGGTAAACCGACAGCCAGACCCGAACACTCAAGCTTCGCGTAAGGCTGTTTTGAAAAAAGATCGGCGATAAAAGGAGCTTTGCCGGAATTGATGGCATCGAAGATCGCGTTTTTGGGGCCGTTCTCTCCGACCGCAAAGCCATCGAGGATGCAGAGATAGACGGGCGCCAATCGATTGTTCATTTAAGGGTAAAAATACTCCATCAATGTATCGTAAGCCAAAAATGTCAGCTCGATCGCCGGGTATTCTTTTTGAAATTGGCTGTATTTTTTCCGCTTGAGGCCCTTCAGATCAAATTTCACCTCAAAGGCCTGACTCCCGGCCACAAAATCCACCTCATTTTTTTCCTGCGTCCGCCAATATTTGATATTATCGCGATCCGTTGTTCGCCCCAATAATTCGCGAAAAACAACATTTTCCAGATAGGCGCCCTTATCCGGGCGCCGCTCCGGTTTTGAATAATCATTCATAAAGAAATTCCTCAATCCCAGATCATAAAAATACGCCTTGGGCATCTTGGTCAATTCCTTGCGCAGATTTTTATAAAACGGCCGGACGAAAGCTATTTGATAAGATTTTTTCATGACATGCAAATAGTCTTCAATGGTCTTATGCGCCAGATTAAGAGTATTCGCCAGCTCCTGGGAATTGACCAGACAGCCGGTTTGTTCCGCCAGTATTTTTAATAAAGCGAAATACTTATCGGTATTTTTTATGCCCGCCTCGACAATATCTTTTTTTACATACGCGGATCCGATCTCCTCCAATAAGATTTTTTTAAGCTCTTCTTCTTCGGTTAAAACAATTTTTGGGTATCCGCCGTAAATTATATATTCCGTCCAGAGCTTTATTTTTCTTTTTTTGCTATAAACAGAAAGCTTTTGCCCAAGTAATCCGCTGGCTTGCTTAAAAACCAGGAATTCATGAAAATTCAATGGGTAAAGCTCGAACAGAAATTTGCGGCCGGCCAGGCTGTCTTTAAATTTTTCATCAATGTAAAAAGCCGAGGAGCCGGAGGCGATGATCTTCACCCGCTCCCTGTTTTCATCGTAAAGCAGTTTCAAAAAATTAGTCGGGCTGTCAAGATACTGGATTTCATCGATAAAAACGTTCATTTTTGTTTTGCCGGCCGGGATCAGCTCAAAAAGATTAAGGGGGTGCTCGTTCAAGGCTTTAAGCGTTTCCGCGTTTTCCAGGTTCAAATAATGGCCGGTCTGGCCGGTTTTTTCCAGATGATCCTTCAACAGCATCAACAGGGAAGTTTTCCCTGTTTGCCTTGCCCCCGTTAAGACGATAAACTCTTCCCTCGGCAAGACCCTTTTAATTTTTTCCAGCGATTCTCTCGGGAATAACACGGCTTTACCTCTTTAGAATTGACGAATAGAATAATATCCGATAATTCTCTACTTGTCAAGCATGAAACTATCGGGAGGCCGCCGGGCCGCATGGCCTACGGCAAAGCCGTCGAGGCGGCAGAGGTGGGGCGGGGCGTTAAACCGATTCCGGCAAGGGAACTCTTGTGTAATTCATGCTTGGGTAGGCAAGCCAGGCCGCGCCGGCCGACCCCATAACAAGTGCGCCGCCTTTGCCGCCGTATTTTTCAGCCATGCCTCCATCTATGTTAATGACAGTGCCACCGGCGAACACCTGGAACATGCCGTCCTTGCTTGGCTCATGCCCGCGCACAATGACAAAATTATTGGGATTCCTAAAGCCAAATGACGCGGCAATATTCCTGCGGGCGTTTGCCAGCGCCTGAAGATCTTCCCCTTTCTCAAAAACAGAAAAGAATGGTTCTTTGGGCTCTTCCCAGGTTCCGGTCTTTTCATTGAGCACGGCCCGGGCCGCAGTCTGCATTTGCCTCGCGTAAATAGGCGATCGCCTGTCCCAGGGCAGCAAACCTAAAACACTTATATCGTTTTGATGCATTTCCAGCAGTCCCTGATCATCGTGTTCCAACATTTGCCTCCAGGCCTCGAGCCCCAGCTGTATTCGGTCTTTCAAATGCAGCAGCGCTTCCCTGCCGTATCGGCCGTCAAATTCAGCCAATTCACCGTCGGCGGTGAGCGGAACCGTCGCGTGCAAGGCCAGAATGTCGCTAGAATAGCCCTGTCTGATCCGGAAATTAAGATAAAGATCTCCCTCCCCGGCCATCCATTTTACAAATTGGTAAAACGCATAATTGTTTCTGAATTCATTTGCAAAGTGATTCACAACTGCTTGTTCTTCGGGCTGAAGAACTTTTAGTCCTCCCATCAAACGATAAAAATAGGATTGGTCATCCCCGCTCAACGGCGCATCGCCTGTAAGCCTGTTAAAAATGTCCCTTTCAGAAGGCGCTAATGCCTCTGCTGAACCTTTTAAGAACAGGGCTTCCCTGATCCTTAGATCAGAAGGACTAAGTTCGGTTGAGCGATGTTCTGGGAACCTAACCCCTGCTTCAGCAATGATCTTTAAATATGTCGCAGCAGCTTCTTCGCTCTTGAACCGCTTCGATTTCACATCGATACGATGCGCGCCTTCGGAAAACCTGCTTCCGGCAAATTGCGTCAATGGCTTCAAGTCAACCCCGAGCGCGGATGTCAAAAAATCGACTTCGTTATAGCGCATTAACCAACGGACCAATTCAATGGATTGCGCCGGCACGCCCAGCCCGGCCGCGACCCACATGGCATCGTGGTTGCCGAGGACGCGCCTCACCCGTAAAGTTTGCAGGACATAATTCATTTCAATGGGGCTTGGTCCGCGGTCAACTTTGTCGCCCAAATCAATGCCGAATCTTACTGTGGAAGGCAGCGCTTCGTAAAGCTTAAGATAAGTGTCAACTGCGCCGTGTGAATCGGAGATCAAGACCATGCCGGGTCGTCCGATATAAGCCGGGAGGGGAACTGTCCCCTGCCTGTTATGCGCCGTGAGCGCGCTGGCCCGAGCCCGGATCTCGGGACCGATATTTAATCTCCTTGCTCCTAATATGCCCGCCATGGCCAAAATCCCTCCTGCTGACTTATCGCAAACTTATCCTTCTATGACAACTTTCGGCGCCGCGTCCCTCAACATGTGCATGTGTCTGACCGCGCCGGAAATATCATATTCGTCAACCTGGTACTTTATTTCATTGGTGGTCGAACGGCCGGCGATGAACGCGACATGCCGATCAGGGCCGATACCGTCATTTAGATCGGCTTCGAATTTTTCGCGTTCCTGCGGCGCTCCGCCCGACATCAAGCTGGCAATCCCCTGATTGTGCTGAAGCTCGACCATAAAGGCGATATGGACGGCGCGATTCATGGCCAGAAAGGTTCGGACAACCTCGTCCTTAACCCCTTTTGTCCCGGGTTTGCCCCAGGCGCCTTCGCCCCGGCCAACCTTTTCTATCTCTCCCGCCTCCCAATCCGCGACCGTCCCGGGCAGGGTGGAAACCTTCTCCTTGACCAGAACCAGGCTGCCCGGACAAGCGTTGATTATCCGCTCAAAACCCTCTAATTGATACATGATATCCGCGTCATGCCCTTTCGGAATCTCGCTCCCCCTCGGATAATTCCAAACCACGCCGCCCAGGCCGTGGCGCGCGCCGGCTTCGTCCATTTCAGCCAGCTGCTGGATCATGTCGGGAACATTGGCCGAGCCGTTGTAAAAAGTCGCGCCCCAGAACCTGGCGCCGTTATCAACGGCAACGCTCATCGCTTTATCAACGTCACTGTAAAGTCTGACGGTGGTAGCATCGCCATTGACCTTCGCGCCCGAACCGCGGTTAAGCTTCCAGATCAGCGGCATGTCGCCTTTGGTCAGCTGGCCGATCTGCTGGCCCAGCCCCGGCAACACCGCCATGGCCATAACGCCCCCCTCGCGGGCGACTTCGACTACCGCGCCCGGATCAAAACTGCGCAGCATGCCCCGGACAAAATAGTGGGCCGGCCCGTGCTCCTCGATATGATCGATCGGATAAGTCGTCGCGTTGCCCCTCGATCTATCCAGCGCGGCCTTAAAATTATTCTTGATCACCGCAGATCTTAGCCCCGGCGCGTGCAGCCCGTTCCTGCCCAACCTCATCAAATTAACCGTTGCCTTTCCAACTCCGCTCATTTTCTTTTCCTCCTTTTTTTATTTTCCCCAAAAAATAAAAGCCGTAATTCCAATCGACTTTTGATTAACTTGTCAGTTTTTTAATTTAAGAATACTTCGGCCACGGGGAAGGTCTGGTGCGCCATGGCGTGCAGGAAAGAACCGCCCGCGACTAAAACTTCGGTCCGCGCCAGCTCTTCCGGCGTCAGGTATTTTTCCGCGGCGATCCCGCCGTCACCGCCGAGATTAATGCTCTGCTTGGCTCTTGCAAAGCCGGGCAGGACAACCTTTGTCCCCTCTTCAAACGGCGGGTTGCCAAAGTCAAAAGCGCCCGGGACACCGGAGTTAACAGCCAGGCCGGCCGTAGCCAGTATTTTCGCGTAGAGAGAAGCGGTCTCTCTGCCGATATCAAACTGCCTGAAGCCTTCGGGGATAATTTCTCCTTGAGCCAAATACCGGCGGTCAGACCCGTCCGGTCTGGCAATAATAAAATCAACCGGCAGGGAAACCGCACCGCCGAAGCGCGGATGGTTTACGATTCTTCTCGCTTTTTCCAACTCGGGCGCGCCGTAGGTTCCCGCCGCGGCGCCGACAGACCTGCCCAAAACCTCCATCAAACCGTTGGCGATATTGCCCGAAACTAAAATGGAGTCAATTTGCGGGTTACCCAGAAAATCAAGGATATAACCCATTTTATCCGCCTTTGTGCCGGAAATGTGCAGAACATACGGCCGCGGTATGTCGCCGGTAAACCTTCTCACCAGCAGTTCAGCCATTTCATGAGCATGGAAACCCCAGGCGATATTGTTCAGGCCGGCCAGCCGGAGCATGGTTGTGATCGAAGCATGCTCCTTATTCCAGACCGCCGCGGCGTCAAAAACTGCAAAGCCATCGGAGAGTCCCAGCATGGCTTGAGCCAGTGCTTGATGACCGGGATCGGTCGGTTTGGCCTGTTCATAAGCCGCCCATCTCACGTTCGGCATCAACAATATCCTGGCCTTGCCGCCCAGGCCGACCGCGGCTTCTCGCACGGCCTTATTAATATATTGTTCCGTCGGCAGAAAACCGTTTTCATCCGGCGTAATTAACGATTCCCCGTTAATAACCGTGTCCCTGCCGTATTTTTCGGCCAAGAAATCAGCCACGAGGTTCAGGGATGTCTTTGCCTCACAGCCCTTCTTGGGCTGGCCCAGATGAGTATAAATTACAATATTTGCGCCCGACGCCAGTAAATGGTCAATAGTCCTAAAAGCGGCTCTAATTTTCTCCGGGTTCTGAATCTTCCCGTCTTTTATCGTCACGTTAAAATCAACCTTTAACGCAACGGTCGCTCCCCGACCGATTGATATGGTGTTTATCGGTCGAAAATGCCTTAAATGGGTCGGATTTAGCTTAATGCTCATTTTTCATCTTTCTTCCACTCAGTTCTGGATCACGTCGTACTTGACCCAGCCGCGCTCGATGATCTTTTTGGTGACGTTGTTCTCGGGCACTTCGTAGACGACGACCGTTTCTTCATTATAGAGGCTCAGCGTTTTGCATTTGGGGCACTTGATCTCGACTTTCGATCCCTCGCCGACTTTGGCCAGCAGGCGGTGGCAGAATTTGCAGCGGAATTCCTTTAGCATTTTTTCCCCTCCCATGTTATTTGGAACAGTTTCTAAACAATTTAGCTTGTCAGCGCCGGCTTAACATATTTAACGTAAAGGCCCTTTTTATCGCGCTCGAAAAACTCGTGGAGCGGGATCAGCAATAATGCCGCATCAATCTTTTCACGCATGATCGGATCGGTTATGTCGATCTTCTCGTCTCCGATAAAACGTAAAACACTCCCGATCTCATCGGCAAACAATTCCTTCCGCTCCGCCAATGACACATTTTTCCTGAAGCGGCCAAATAACAAGGTGATCTCACCGGTTTTGTCTCCCGTTCTGTGCGGAATGGCCACGTAGTGACGATTGCCAAATGCTTCGCTTTGCCCATCAAGGCCCAGGTTGCTGATCCAAATGCCGGATTGAATGATTGTATCGGCCTTGTGGGTAGAGGCGGCAGTAAAGCCCGCATCCGCCCGTGAGACATAGGCGGAACCCAAGCCCTGTTTTGAGCCGGGCCGGACATGAAGATAGGGAACCTCTTTTTCGCCCAGATTGCGCAACTCAACGTTATACACGAGCGAACCTTCGATCTCAAAAATCTTATTGAGAATTGCCATCCGCCGCTGGCTCAGTTTGCCCAGCTGGCTAATGACGAGCCGGTCGGTAAAAATGGCGCGCGCCCGGACGTCTTCCGGCAAGGCATAAACGGGCAGGAGCTCGCGCAGGACGCCATGGATTTCTTTGCCCTCGGCAATTAACCGCTTTGCAGTTTCGCGGAAAAGTACTCGCAGATCGTCAATATTCATCGCTTTCAGGGCCCGGACATCTTTTTTGGCCGGGTCGGCCGAATGGGCGGCTACAAATTTGGCCATCACATCCATTGCGCTTTCACGGATCAACTGCCACAATTCCTTGCCCTGGCTGGCCGCTAATGCCCGGCCAAGAGCCAGCGACATGGAAAGGATGGCATTCATGCCGATCGTTCCCTTCCGCTGCATGACATGGATCTGATCGTCAACTGGCGCATCCGCAGCCAATATTCCCCTGGCCACAGCTTGTTCTTTCTCCAGCCGCAGAAGCTCGGCGTCGATCTCGGCCAGGCTGCCCAGGCTGGAGACCCGCTTGCCCTTGAAAGCTTTGGCCAAAATGGTCTCAATGTTGCCGGCGGCAGTCAGACAACCCTTGCCGTCATAGCGTTTGGCCCGATCAAACATGACCAGTAAAGCCGCGTCATTTTTGGCGATAACATACCCCCGCCTGACATCCTTCTTAAAGCGGAGCGTCTTATCTTCGGGAACGACATTGAACAGGTCGGGATATTTAGCCGTGACCTCATCCGGCGCGATGATGCTGTCAACCAGATGGATCGCTTCGGTTTCACCGGCCGAGGTCCCGAGCGGAGTTGAACCGGTAAAGCGGACGCCCCCGCTGCGGCTCAATAAGAGCGTGGCTTTGGCGGATGGGATGCCGGCGTTAGTCGGCTCTTCTGTGCCGATCACCGATTCGATCGCCAGCAAGCGGAACATTAATTCAGAAATGTCGCGATCGGCCATCTCAGGCAGAACGGAGACGTCAGTCCGACCGGTCAATTCATTGACCAGTTCCTGCAGCAATCTGAGGGATTCCTGTTTTTCCGATCCGGTCAAAGGCCGGCCGGTGTTTTCGGCAAACGATAATATTTCGACGACCCGGCCGTATTTTTGCAAACGCTCCGTGTTGGCGCCGCCGCCGGTTTTCTGGCCGACTGCGTTCATGGCCGTTGAGACGTCGGCTTCAAACGGATCGTTGGGTGATTTGGAGCGGTGAGAAATGATCATCTCCGCCCCGTAAGCCATACCGGTCAGCATGGCCAGGACCGCTTCGGAAACCGTGCCGATCTGGTTGAGTTTGACCAGAACCGCGTTGATGAGGCCTTTGCGCGCTCCCTCTTCGATGATGGCGTCATTGGTCGTCACCAGGTCGTCGCCGATGACAAAGAGCCGGTCCCCCATTTCCTTCATCAACAATCCCCAGCCCTCATGGTCCCTTTCACCAAAACCGTCTTCAATGGAAATGATCGGCACGCCGTCTTTTTCGATCGCCTCTTTGTAAAGCGCCAGCATTTCATCCCGCGACATGGAGATATTCTCTTTGCCGCGCCAGAAATAATACCTGCCGACCGAATCGGGCATTTTGTTCTGTTTGCGATAGGCATTTTCCAGCTCCGAAGCGGCCGGGTCAAGCGCGATGGCGACATCTTTGCCCGGGATGTAGCCGCAATCAAGGATCGCCTGCTTCATCAACCTCCATAATCTTTGCTCCGGCACCTTGTCGCCCGCTTCTTTCTCAAGATAAGGCGCTATCCCGCCCTCCAACCCGATCCCCATGACCTTGCCGCCGGGCGACTTTTCAATGATCTCTTTTAATCTGGTTTGCAGTTTTAGGGTCATTTCCTGGGCATCCTCATAAGTTTTGGCCGAGAGGGGGATGAACATGCTTTCCTGCATGCTGATATTGCTCTCCGGATATTCCTTCTCGGTGTGGCGGCCGCCCATCGCGCAATTCCTCCACTGCCAGGGGGCGGAAACTTTCGATCCGTCGGCCAGAGTAATCGTGACCATGCGGGAATTTATCAGCGTCTGCCTGATATTGCTTAGTTCCTCGGCCAGGTCGCCCATTTCGGCCGCTCGGCGCGTTGCTTCTGCCGCCGCCACCTTCGCCCGCTCCTCGCGGGTGTTAAATTCCTTCAATTTTCCGGGATCGGCCAGGAGCCGGTCGAGCAAGCCAACCACGCCAGGCCCCAGAAGGAACCGGCCAATGTATGTGGCTGTCTCACTGCCAAAGATAAGCCCGGCCGAGATCGCCGCGGTCGCGGCCGGCAGGGCGACAAGCGCCAGGTATGAACTCCATCTCGGGCCCGCCGCGGAGACCGCGAGGTTGTAAGGCGAATCCGGCGAATAATTGCCGCCGTCATTTTTGACGCCTTCAAATTTTCCCCAGGGGATGGTCATGAACATTTTCGAGTACCAGCCGACTTTCGACAACAACCCTTTGTCTTTCATGCTATCAGCTGCTTCTTGAGAAGCCTTGTTCAGCGCCGTCAATTTAGCCGCGGTCAGGTAGTGGCCCATTTCGTGGATAGCAATGCCGGCGTGCCAGGAAAGATAAAGCATGGCCGATGAAACGACCGTTTCGGTGCTGAGGAACATGAATTTCAGGGTTTCCAGTTTCCCCTGGACATCATCAGACAAACTCAAGACCGAAGAAATAAAAGCGGCATGAAAAGAAACTAATTTGTGGTTGGCTATGACCCAGCCTCTTTCCAGGTACGACCCGCTGGCAGGCTGCAGCGGTCCCGGGAGGAAAGACGATGATAAAGGCGCATAACGGTTCATGAGGGCGGAATAGTTTTCGACCCCTTGCAGATCGGCCGCTCTTTGCAGGGCGCTCCCCATCTGCCACGATCTGAAGCCAGCGAGATCAGCCGCCAGGGCTGTCCGGTAAGAGGCGCTCATTGCTAAATTGCCAAGCGTGCGGTTGCCCGCCATTTTAGAAACGATAGGCGTCATCACCCTGGTCGCCAGACGGTCAACTCGTTCTCCAACTCTAATCATTGTCTTTCCTCCCATGCAATTCCTGTTCTATGTCCCTCTTTTCTTTCGATAGGCCGTTTAAGAAATTTCAGGTTATTTTTTTAATTCGCCGAGAGCGCGCGCGATCGTCTTGTGCGGCTTGTGCAATGGATCGATGTCCTGCATGGCGAGCCAGATCACCTGGTCCGCCTCTTCCTCTGAAAGGCCCGATTCTTTTCTTTCCAAAACCGCCCGAAGAATTCTTTCCATCGAATTACCTAAAGCCCGGCCATCGGTCGCCGGCTTTTCGGCGCGCGCGACGCCGAGATATTCCCTGGCCCGCTTCATCTCAGCCCGAATAGCCCGGGTCAACTCGCCGGAAAAACCGCTGCAGAGCCGGTTGAGGGCGGACTCACCAAGCTTTTCTTCGACCCAGACCATCGCCCGGCCGATGATGAACATGCCTTCGGCGTCCGCATTCTTTGGCCGCCCGGACAACCGCCTGATCAGCTCCGCCTGGTTGAAGGGAAAATCAAGCAGGCTGAAAAGCTGGAGGCGGCTGCGGTGGCGGCCGATCCGAGTGGCCGCAAAATACGACAGGAAACTTTCCGTCCTTTCCCTGAACCAGCGGTTAACCAGCTGCCGCGCCGCTTCCGTTTCGCCGAATATCAAGAGCAGATCAACCAGATTGTCCAGCGCCTGGCCGTCAGCGACCTCCGCCGCCGCAAAACGCGTAAGCTCATCCTTGAAGTAAACAAGCTCCGGCCAGAGCTCTTTGCTCTCCGTCATGCCTGAAGGGACGGTTTTCGCTTCGCCAAGGTACAACCTCTGCTCTTCGCTCGAGATGACAACAAAGTTGCCTTCGCCGATCCGGCGGCCATCCGGCAAAACAAGTTCATTTTCCCTGATCACCGGGACCGCTCCGCTGTCAGAGAGCCCGACCAGGGCAATGATACCGTATTTCCTGGCGATCTGCGCCACGTGCACCGGCGACCTGGAGACGCTCACCAGCCCGCTCATCTCGACCATCGCCTCGACATCCGCTGGCTGAAAAATCTCCCGGATCATGATCGCTTTCTCTCCCCGCTCACGCGCCGCCAGGGCGCTGGCCGCGGAAAAATACGCCCGGGCGCAGACCTCGCCGCGCGGTAAAATGCTCAGGCCGCCGGCAAAAGGCCGCAGCGAGTCCTTGCCTTCGACCGTGTCGGAGAAGAGCTGGCGCAAATGGAACGGCTTGACGATCTCCAGCAGGCCGCTCCGCTTGATCTTGCCCTCCCGCAGGAGACGGACCGCCGACCTGAGCGCGGCGACACCGGACAATGAGGTCTTATCCATCTGGAGTACGGCAATCATGCCGCGCTCGGAAGTCAGTTCAAAAGTCAGCGGCGCGCCCTCGGCCGCCTCCAGAGCGATCAGACAGTCAATGATCTCGTAGATCTCCCTGTGCCTTTTCCGCAGTACGGCTCTCTCGGCAAAAGTTATCTCTTCAACCTCGGCGCCGCCGGTCATGATCTCCTCGCCAAAAGCGTCGGGGCGGACCTGCAGCTGGCGCCTTTCCCCGCCGCCCGGCTCCCGCGTGTTAAAAACACCGGCAAAAGAATTGACGGCTATTTTCCCCACGACCATCTCTTGCAGGATGATCGCCGGTTCGGTTTGCGCCCCGTCCATCAGTGAGCGCAGCATCTCCTGATTATCGCCGCAGAACAGTTCGATCCTGTCGATCAAGAAATTTACGCATCTCTCCGGGGTAAAAAAACGGCTCCGCTCGTCCGCTTCGGCCAGCCTTTCGAGCCGAAAAACCAGCGCCCGAATGCCGCTCCTTTCCTGTCCCAGCCCGTCAAGCAACGGCTGATAGCGGATGGGCTCGGCCGCCAGCAGCAAACTCATTAAATGATTGGCGCGCAGCTCATAGGCAGTCCGCTCGCCGTAAAGCCGGACCAGGCCGGGGAGCGATCTTTGCGTCGCGCCGACCGCCAGATAGGTCGGCAAGATCCCGGGCAAGCTTTCCGGCAAGCAGGAGCGAATGGCAAACAGCAGCGGCCTGGCGTCATTATCATATTTTTTGCCGGTCAGGGCTTCCAGCTTCGTCAGGGCTGATTGCCTGACGGCGTTTCTTTTTGACCAGTTGATCCCAATAAACGCCTTCCGGTAGCCGGCCTTGATAATGCAAAAAGACGGGACCGGAAAGCCCTGCGCGCTGAGAGCCAGGAGGTTATAACCCTTGTTCCCCGCCTCCTGACGGCTGCTCTCGTGAGGAGCGCCGGAAGAAAGCAGAAATTCGTCAAACCTATTCGGCCGGGATCTCTCCGGCTTCGCCTGGCCCAGCCGGTCAAGCGCCTCTTGGTCCATTTTGCGCAGGGCCGCTTGAGCCCGGTTATTGCCCCGCCGCGCCTGCAGGATAAGGTCGAGGTGTTCGGCCGCCTCGGGAGAATATGGGTTGCTGAAATAGAGCGCGTCGTAAGCCCGCAGGTTAACCTCAGCAGCGCCAGCCCGGCCGCCCTCAAAGCGCACCGAGAACGCGAAGCTCGCTGCCGGTGTCTTTCTCCCCGCCAGCCGCTCGCTGAGGCCGCGCAACATGGCGCTCCGCGAAAAATATGGCCGGGACTGCTCAATGATCTTTATCATGTTTCTCCCAGCTATATATCTGCGGCCATAAAACAAAATTTCAAGTAAAGTTCGGCGTTTCTCGAGCGCTTCTGAATGAAATTTCCCGCCGGTTTGGCCGATAAGAAAGTGCTATGATCAGGCAGATCCTGCAGGTGCGCGGCGGCTATGTCAATCGCCGTACATTATATGACAGATTAGCGACGAGATCAGCCGGGCGGATACCGGCCGCCCTGCCGGGCCACCTGCCGGCCGAGGTCGATTACATTAATAATGCCGGCCGACCGGCCGCCGTCAGCGTCCGCGACACCGACATCCCTTTTTTGCGCTATTTTGATTCCGCCGAATTCGACCAAGCGCAGGGAGCGCTTGACCATCTCGATCTGATACTGAAAGCCAAAGAGGGCGACACTGGCGCGCACAAAGAGCTCCGGAGCAAGGCAGAGACCGCCCTGGCGGCGATCTCGCCTCATTTCTCCGGCGTACGTTTCACTGAGAACGAATTCGTCATCCCGTCGACGACCGACGCCGCCTATCCTGAAGAGCTGATCAGCAACAAGGGCGCCGTCCTCCTTGCCCTCATCAAGCAGGGCTATCCTGTTCCTGATTTTAGTTTCCTGACGGCCAGGGCATATCGGCTCACCCTGAAAGAGCGCGAAAAGCACATCCACGACGCGGTGTATAACCTGGAACAGCTGACCGGCCAGCAATTCGGCCACTCCGAAGACCCTCTCCTGGCGGCGATGCGCTGCGCCATGCCGGCCTACATCCCCGGCGTCATGCCGACTTATCTTAACGCCGGCGTCGTCGAAAGCGCTTATGACGCGCTGACCCGGCGGTACGGCAACGAAGCGGCCGTCCGGATCATCCTGAACAATCTCCGCAATATCCTGCGGGCGCTTGATCCGGCCGGATACGAGAAGATCCGCCACAAAGTCAGGCCCGATCTCGGCCACAAAGACAACCAGACCCTGGTTGATGAGCTGATGACGATGATCAGGCGGAAGGACCCGCGGCTCATCACCGATCCTTATTATCAGGTCGTCTTCTTCCTGGCCAGGGCCTACGAAGATTATGGCGACAACCTGGACCTCCTGCGCACCTTTATGCGCGGCGAGGAGCAGTATCCGACGATGATCTTCCAGAAGATGGTCTGCAGCGCGCTCAGCCGGCGCTCCTACGCCGGGGTTCTGCTCAGCCGCCACGCCCGGACCGGGACCGGCATGTCGCTTGAGAGCGCCCGCTCCGTCTTTGGCGAGGAGATCATGACGGGAGGCGTGCTCACTCCCGAGACGACCGATTTTCTTGGCCGGGCCGAGATCAGGGAAAAATTCCCCGCCGTCTATCATTTCGCTCCGCAGCTCATCGCGCTTGAGAAATACCTGCGGGCGCCGGTCACGGTCGAGTTCGCCGCCGAAAGCGACCTCTTTGCCCTCCTCCAGCTCAACCCGGCCGAACTGACCGGTATCGGGACCCTGCTCTCGGTCATGGAGTTGTTCCGGCAGGGAACGATCGCCGAGGCGCGGATCAGAGAACTGATCAAACCATATCACATCAGGCAGGTCGAGTCGGAAGCGATCGATCCGGGATCGCTGGCCAAACTGCCGTTCTTCGCGCGAGGGGCTTCGGTCCTGCCCAGGAGCGCCGTCAGCGGACGCGTCTATTTCTCCGCCTCGGCCGCCGTGACCGCCAAAGAAAATGGCGAAAAGGTCATTCTGGCTAAAGAAACATTTGCGCCGACCGACACCCCTGTTCTTAGCCGGGTCGACGGCCTCGTCAGCCTGACGCCGGCGGCGATCCACGTCGTTCAAACCTCGCGGGGTCACGGAATACCAGCGCTCCTCAATCTTGAAGAGAGCGGCGTTTCACTGGACGCCAGAAACAAGAAGCTAAAGTCAGCCGACGGCCAAATGATCAACGAGGGTGACTGGGTCACCCTCTCCAGCAAACACGCCGTGTTGCTGCTCGGGCAAGCCAAATTCACCCCCGCCCGCTTCATGCGCTATCTCGAGGGTGAAAAAATTGATCTGACAGCGGCCGAAGAATCGCTCTTTAAGTCGCTCGCCGCCGCCTACAGAAAATATCAAAAACTGGCCGGCGGCGCGTCAGAGGCCTCCAATATTCTTGATCTCGGCTCGCTGATCCGGCTGATCCTGGTCGAGATGAGAAACGAAAAAAAAGAGGAGAAAAAAGCCGCGTTGGCCAACGCCTGGTTCGAAGCCAATCCCGAGGCATATGTTGACGGCGTCCTGGCCGCCGGCCTGGGGGACCACCACAGCCAGTTCGTGATCTTTGATTATTTAACTTTGGATAAAAAGCTCAAATTTTATAAGATCGCCCTTGCCCGCTGTGAAAAAGAAAAACGCTCCGGCTACAGCGCCGGCTCGTTCATGCTCGGCCGCTTTCTGGCGGGTGAAATGCCGGTCGCTTTCTGGCGGGTATTTTCCCCGAAGGAAATCGCTCAGCTCATTAATGAATGGGTCTTGTGCCAAAAATATCGCGGCTTGCTGGAGATGGTCGGCGAGCGAGAGGTTAATCGGGCGCGCAAGGAGATCGAAAAGACGGGGCTGAAAGACAATTCACTTTTCCTGCACACCGGCAATGTCCGCGAATTCATGACATTAAAATTGACCGGAATCAGTCTGGCCGATGTGAAAAAGGCCATTCCCCCGAAGAGCGATCGGTATGTCGCTGAAGTTCTTGGTCTGCTGGCCCAGCCTTACACCAAGTTCTACGATTTTTACGCCAACTGGGATGTACAACGCCTAATAGAACTTTGCGAAAGAAACGGAGTCCCCTTCCCTGAACGCTGATTTCTTCACAGAGACCTGACCGCCCTGGCCTATTTGCTTGCTTCCTGCAGAACCTTCGCCGACTTTCTCAATTCGTCTTCTATTCTCCTCTCTTTTATCCAGGCTTGCGCCGCGGCCATTCGCGCCACCGGGATGCGGTAAGGAGATGCGCTGACATAGTTCAGGCCAAGCGCGTGGCAGAATTCCACTGAAGTCGGCTCCCCGCCATGTTCGCCGCAAATTCCGATCTCCAGATCCGGCCGGGTTTCTCTCCCCAGCTGGACCGCCAGCCACATCAGCTTGCCGGTGCCGGGCTGATCGATCTTCTGGGTCGGGTCCGCGGGAATGATCCCCTTGTCAATGTAGGGAGCGATAAACTTGCCGGCGTCGTCACGACTGAAGCCCAGCGTATATTGATGCAGGTCATTGGTCCCGAAAGAGAAGAATTCCGCCAGGAGGGCGATCTCGTCCGCGGTTAAACCGCCCCGGGGCACCTCGATCATCGTGCCAAGCTGGAAAGCGATCGGGCCGTGCTCTTTTTCCAATTCAGCATGGACTTCCCTCACTATCGTGGCCTGGTCTTTCAATTCGGCCGCAAAACCGACCAGCGGGATCATGATCTTTGGTTTAACGGGGATCCCTTTGCGGGCAACCGCGAACGCCGCTTCAAAGATCGCGCGCGCCTGCATGGCGGTAATTTCCGGATTGGTGATGCCGAGGCGGGTGCCGCGATGCCCCATCATGGGGTTGGCCTCATGCAATTCGGCGGAACGCCGCTTCACTTTTTCCCTGAGCGCCAGCCAGAGCTCTTCACCCAATTCATCTCGTGTAACCCCCTCTTTTGAAATCCCCAGCTTGCGCTCGAGTTGTTCCACCAGGGCAACCGAATGGATAGAAGAGAGCAGTTTGTCGATATCAGCGTCGGTTTTGGGCAGGAACTCATGCAGAGGCGGGTCGATCGTTCGGATGGTCACCGGCCGCCCCTTCATCACCTCAAACAGAGAGATAAAATCAGACCTCTGCATTGCCAATATTTTGTCAAGGAACGGCTGTTTCTCCGCCGGGGTTTCCGACAGGATCATCGCCACCATGTAAGGAATGCGGTCGTCGCCGAAAAACATGTGCTCTGTCCTGGCCAACCCGACCCCCTGCGCTTCAAAAGCATCGGCAATTTTGACATCTTTGGCGGTATCCGCGTTCGCCCAAACTTCCAGCTCAGCCGCCTCTTTCGCCCAGCCCAGGACTTTCATGTAGCGTTGATAAACCGGCGAGTCCTCGGCCTTCAGCTGGCCTTCGACGACCCGCTTGATCTCGGAAGGGAGCGTCATGATCTCCCCCGCGAACACTTCGCCCGTCGTGCCGTCAATTGATAAAATATCCCCTTCTTTGAAGACCCGATCCCCGATCCGTATCGTTCTTGCCTTCTCATCGACTTCCGCGGCGCTAAAACCAACCACCGCCGGCTTTCCCATCTGCCGGCCAACCAGGGCGGCGTGCGAGGTTGCCCCGCCCGTCGCCGTCAAAATGCCCTGCGCGGCTTTCATCCCGGAGATATCGTCCGGGTTCGTCTCTTTTCTCACCAGAATAACTTTTGTTTTTTTGTCTTTTGTGTCATTGGCGGTTGCCAAAACGACCGCCTCCGCGGTAAATTCTATGCGGCCGACCGCCGCCCCCGGAGAAGCATTGATCCCCTGGCCCAGCAATCTCCCCGCCTTGATCGCCACTTTCTTTTCCTCCGGATCAAACACCGGGTGAAGCAGGTGCGACATCTGCTCCGGCTCGATCATCATGAGGGCTTCTTCAATTGTGATCGCCCCCTCCTCAACCAGATCGACCGCGATGTTTACGGCCGCCTGGGCGGACCGTTTTCCATCCCGGGTCTGCAGCATATACAGCTTGCCTCTTTCAATGGTGAACTCAAAATCCTGAACATTGCGAAAGAATTTTTCGAGCCGCGTGGTGACCTCCCTGAGCTGGGCATAGGCCTCGGGCATCACCTCGGCCAGACGTTTGAGCTTGAGCGGGGTCCGGACGCCGGCCACCACGTCTTCGCCCTGCGCGTTCGACAGGAACTCGCCATAAAATTCATTGGCGCCGGTCTCCGGATTGCGCGTAAAGCCCACGCCGGTCGCGCTGTCCTCTCCCATATTGCCGAAGACCATGGCCTGGACATTGACCGCTGAAACGATCTCCTTGGGAATGTTAAAGTCCCTCTTGTAAACGATGGCCCGCTCATTATTGGAAGATTTCATGACCGCTTCAATGGCCAGTTCCAATTGACGCCGCTCGTCCTGGGGGACCTCGGCTCCCAATTCTTTCAATTTCGCCTTATATTCGGCCACCAGCTCTTTCAAGTCATCAACAGTTAATTCAGTGTCGTTCTTCACGCCACGGCTGACCTTCTTCTCGCTCAATATTTCCTCTAACACATCTTTTTTGACGCCGAGGACAACGTTGCTGAACATCTGGATGAATCTCCGGTAGCTGTCCCAGGCAAAGCGTTCATTATTTGCCGCTTTGGCCAGGCCCAGGACAGTCTTATTATTCAGGCCAAGATTTAAAATAGTGTCCATCATCCCCGGCATGGAGAATTTAGCTCCGGAACGGACAGAGAAGAGCTGCGGCCGGTCTTCATCGCCGAACTTATTGCCCGTGGCCGCCTCGACCATTTCCACTTTTTGCATAACAACATCCATTAAGCCATCCGGTAATTGGCCGTTATCCTGAACAAAGTATCTGTTGGTTTCGGTCGTCGGAATGGTAAAACCAGGGGGTACCGAGATGCCCGCTTCGGTCATGCTGTGCAGATTTGCGCCTTTGCCGCCTAAAGTATCTTTATCCGGCTTAAAACCGCCATCCGGCCTGAATTCCGATCTGCCGTCGCCGAAAAAATAGGCCGGCAGGACATCAAAAGACCTTTTCGCCGCCGTTTCCAGCCGTTGCACCTGGAGCGAAGCCGCCACACTTAAAGCCCCAGCGCCGAACCCGATTCTCTCTGCCGCCCTCGCCTCCATCAACCTAGCCGTTGTGAATTTGTCTGTACTCAATAAGCCCGCCACCCGTCTTCCTTCCACCGTTCTGGCCTTTACTCTGTAAACCATTTTCCTTTCCTCCTTGAAAAATACTTACGCGCTACTCCCGATCCTCTCCGCCAGATCGATCATTTCGATCAAATTATTCGCACTTCGGGAAGCTGTGCGAACCAGAAGGCCGTGGATGAAGGGCTGACGAAGCAGTTCCGGGGCATTTTCGGGCTTCACGCTTCCGCCTAATCCAAATAGAAAATCCCCATGGTCAACTATACTTTGGTGTCCCCCTTCCCAAAGAATTTCTTTGATAACCGCGAAGGCGGCTTCTATGTCGGTCATTTGGAACGGCTGCCGGCCCGGCAGATAAGCGATATCAAATCGATGGTCGGGCCCTTTCCCGCTAAGCTTGCGGCTTTGGGTGTTTAAAGCCGGGATTATCCCCTCGCGGACCTGCTCGGCCAGATCATCATGAGTTTTGGCGCCCACGCAGACCGTGGCAAAGATGTCCATGGCCAGTGCGGCCTTCAGCTTTTGGGCCACAGCCGCATCGGTTACTCCGTGCTCCGTACCGGACCGGCCGATCAGTGCGTGCCAGATCTTCATTTGCCGCAGATCTTCGACCGATGGGTGGGTATTATCAAGATGAAAATTCTTAACCCCCAGAGCGACCCTCCCCGCCGCGTCATTTTTCAGCCCTTGTAAAACTCCGAAAGAGGCATAAACGCGAACCCTCGTACTCGAAGACTGAAGGGCCGGATGCGTCCCCAATTGGCCAAGATAGCCGCGCACATCCTTCCTGCCCAAACCAGAAGTAAGTTTTAAATTAGCCGCGATGATATTTGTTCTGCCGATCGCCATTTTCTTTTCCCCCTTTATTTCGAGCTTGTCGAGAAATTGTCTCGAACTCAGTCGAGAAACTTTTACAAAAAAAGCCCCGAACAATTTTCCGGGGCTTCTGAATCTCGTTCGATCTCTTGAGCCGCCATTTCTCTATCGAACCGCCATTTGAAAAATTTCACTCAATTTGGTAAAATGACTGACAACACGTCCCGGAGCGGGACTACGACTCGGCCGACTTCGTCGACCTACGACTAACAACTTGCCAGTCGTAAGTTGTCAGTTGTAGCGAGTCCCGCCTCCGGCGGGACGAGTGTGTCGTAAGTTGTAGCCCCGATTAGTTGTTAGCTGTAGCGAACAAAGTGAGCGTGTTAAATTGTCATTTAGATTCCTAAATTTCCCGGTTTACAAAGATATAAAAAAATATATCGGGAACATTTATTCGCTTTCCTCTAAATTCCCCAAAGATGAGCAATTCGGGCTGACCAACCAACTCCGTCGAGCCGCTACCTCAATCGCCTTGAATTTGGCCGAAGGGTCGGATCGCGGGTCGGATGCGGATTTTAAACGCTTCATCCAGATGTCCATCGGCTCGGTGAACGAAACGGTCGCGATCTTCGATATCGCCCTCGAAAGGAGCTTTATCGATCAAGTAAATTGCGCTATAATAATATCGCAAGCCGAGAGCATCGTTAAACAGTTGTCCGCTTTTCGGCAAGCCCTAAAAAGTCGTTAGTTGTTAGTTGTAGCGAGTTCCGCCGGAGGCGGGACGAGCGTGTCGTTAGTCGTTAGTTAACCTGCGGGCGTAGTTCAGTTGGTAGAACGTCTCCTTGCCAAGGAGAAGGTCGGCAGTTCGAGCCTGCTCGCCCGCTTTTTAAATATGGTCAGATTATCGGAAGAATATTTTTTCATCGGAGAGAGAGCCAAAGCCGGAGCGCGGATCGAAGGGGTGCACGCCCGGCAGATACTCGATTCGCGCGGCAATCCCACCGTCGAGGTTGACGTCCGGTTAAAGGACGGCACGCTCGGCCGCGCCGCGGTCCCTTCCGGCGCTTCGACCGGCGAGCACGAAGCGCTGGAACTGCGCGACAAAGACGACAAGAGATACGGCGGCAAGGGCGTCTACACTGCCGTCAAGAATGTCAACGAAATAATCGCGCCGAAAGTTATTGGCCTGCCGGCCCACCAACAGATCAAGATCGACAACCTGATGCTCGAGCTTGATGGTACCGAATTCAAGAGTAAATTGGGGGCCAACGCCCTGCTCGGGGTATCGCTGGCCGTCGCCCGGGCCGCCTCGATCGCCTACGGTCTTACATTATATAAGTACATAGGCGGCGACAAAGCCGTCACCCTCCCCGTCCCCAACATGAACGTCATGAACGGCGGCGCCCATGCCGGCTGGAACTACGAGCTCCAGGAATTCATGATCTCCCCGGCCGGCGCGAAAGATTTCTCCGACTCCCTGCGCATCGGCGCCGAGGTTTATCAGACCTTGAAGAAAGTGCTCAAGGACAAAGGCCACTCGACCGCCGTCGGCGACGAGGGGGGCTTTGCGCCCAAGCTGACAAAGAATGAGGAAGCGATCGAGGTCATCATGGAGGCGATCGGGCAAGCCGGTTACACCCCGGGCAAAGATGTCTATATTTCGCTCGATCCAGCGGCCAGTGAGTTCTTTAAGGACGGCAAATACCAGCTTAAGAGCGAAAGCAAGGCGCTCTCCCCGGAAGAGATGGTCGATCTCTATGAGTCCTGGGTCAATAAATACCCGATCATTTCGATCGAAGACGGCTGTTCGGAAAAGGACTGGGACGGCTGGCAGATCTTGACCGAGCGGCTGGGGAAAAAAATCCAGTTGGTGGGAGACGACGTCTTTGTCACCAATCCGGATTTCCTGAAGAAAGGGATTAAACAAAAGGTTGCCAATTCGATCCTGATTAAACTCAACCAAATAGGAACCCTGTCGGAAACCCTTTATACGATGGAAGTGGCCAAAGCGGCGGGTTATACGTATATGACCTCGCACCGCAGCGGCGAAACGGAAGATTCGACGATCGCGGATTTAGCGGTGGCCACAAACTCCGGCCAGATCAAGACCGGCGCCCCCGCCCGCTCGGAGCGCGTCTGCAAGTACAACCAGCTTCTGCGGATCGAAGAAGAATTGGGCAGCAAGGCCAAATATATCGGCCTGGCCGGGTATAATCCGAAGAAAAGCTAAAGCATCGATAGAATTAGGTCTTTGTCGAACAATTTTAATTCGCTTTTGTCTTCCAGAAATCTTTCCACGTCTTTTTTGGCCAGCGCGAAATCGATCTTAGCCAGATTTTCTTTCATGAACGCGGGCAAATTATCCGGCCCAAGGTTTAGCTCCTTTTTCTCCGTTTGTTTAATGGCGTTATTTAATAAAAGATAGTTTGGCTCGATCTTTTTGCCCAGATACCAGACCAAGTCATAAAAATCCCTGCCCTTAATATAGCTTCGAAAAAAACAGGCGTGCAATTTAGTGGCGTACATGGAAGGCAGGTCAAAGCTATTTACCACAAAAACGAACGCTTTGGCCACTGGCGTTAAAATAGTTGTGCCGCCGGCCGGCGGGTTGGTGTCGATCTCCAGCTTAACCGCCAATTTATGGCTTTTCATCGCGCTTAAGCCAAGCTCCGCCAGCAAGCCCGGGAATTTGATCAGACAGCTGTTGACAATATTGCTTCTGCTTGCGCTTTTCTCGACCTCAAACCCAAAATGTTTGATCTCAAAGATCAGGTCATGCAGGATATTGTCGAAAGAATAATTTTGCTTTTTGATCAGGCTGAAATCCAGGTCTTCGCTGTACCGGCGGAGGCCGTAAAGCACCCTAAGCGCCGTGCCGCCAGTAAAAGCCAGATGGCCGAAGGCCCCGCGATCAAACAGGACTTTCAGCATCAATTCCTGTAAAAATTCCCTGGTCCTGTTGATCTTATTTTCAACGGTCGTTTCTTTTTCGATCAATTGCTTTAACAGATCATTCATTTTTATAATCTCGTGACAGCGCTTTCACAATGCGTTCCAATTTTCGGGAATTGAATAATTTCGCGTAACTCATCAATTTCTTTGCATTTAGAGATCCCTTGTCCTGGAAACGAAAAGAACCGGCCAACAGCTTATCATAATCTGACTTAAATCGATCCTGATTGAGGTAAAGAAAATCGACCGCTGCTTTTTCCGGCGTGGCCATGAAATATACTAACCCCGCCTCATCTTTAAATTCTTCGAAACCGGTAAAACAGCGCTCCTTAATATGCTGGTAGATAAATTGCCCCAGGCTGTTTTTGTAGTTGGCTGTTTTTTTTGAAGTAACGCAGGTCACATCGACGGCTTTTTCGGGGATCAGCCCGTAAAATGACAGGGCATATTCCAGGCTGACGTAAGAAGGCGAATAGATCTCATTGGCGATAAACAGCCGTGAGGGATTGATCCGCCGGTCACTCTGGTTCAACAGGTACAGTCCTTTTCTTAGTTTAATGATCTTACCGGCTTTGACCCAACGGCGGAACTGGACCAAAACGCTTCTATCGGCGCCGGCCAAGAGGGCCATGAACTGGCTGGTGATGAGCGGCAGGCCTTTGACTTTTTGCCTGAATTCTTCGTAGCGCATTGTTAACTCCTATTTCCGCAAAACAACATTTATGTTGCTTTAGAGAAACAATATACTACGAGTGTTTTTCGATGTCAATGGGGGAAAATGGCGCCACATAGGAATATGGCCACGCGGTAAGCGGTCAAGCAAATACATCGGCCTGGCCGGGTTTAATCCTAAACGTTGATCCTGGGCAGACGGTGTTCTTCCCCAAGGTAACGAAAACGATCTGACTCGGAAATTTCCCCGTCATAACCGGCAAGTTGAACGTTCCTTATCCATTCCGAGCGATAATATTCCATTACTGTATTAACATTCTCTCTGGTAGCGGCGCCGGCGCCCATTAAATGTTTAAAGCGCGCCTGCATCCCCAAAAACGCTTCCCCCGGATTGCGCGGCGTAGGATAAACCTCCAGATAGGGAATGCCATGCTCGATGGTCAGCGGCGGGAAAAGCCCGCCCGCCTCCGCCAAGAAGGCCAGGTCATAGGCAATATTATCGGCTTTGAACTTCCAGCCGGTCGTGCAGGGTTGAAGAAAATGGAGAAAGGCGCCCCTTTCTCCGTCCTCCAGGGCGCGCGCCACGATCCGGCTGATATGCTCGGGGCGGTGGATCCCCGTCCGGGCGGCAAACCCAACTCCGTGATTGGCGATGATCTCAACGATCGGCTTTTTGCGGATATCACTGCCCATTGGCCGTTCTTTTCCCTCGGGATAAGTTGTGGTATTTCCCCCCGGCGGCGTAGCCGCTGACCATTGATTGCCGGTATTCTGATAACCCTCGTTATCAACACAGACATACAGGGCTCTCTGGACCAGATATCGCGTTAGCTCATCACCCACGAGCTTCTGCAGGCGGGAGAACAGACCGGATAAATTTCCGAAACCGATATCAAACGTGGCGCCATCACCACCCCAACCCAGATGCAGTATTTTCAGGGTTTGCGCGATCTCCCCGGCGGTCTTCAATGCGTACTTGAGACGCGCGCGCTTGGCCGCGAGTCCCCCGAGCATTTCAGACGCGACGCCGCCAAAAACCCCATGCAGTGTAGGGATTTTTTTTCCGGTATAGGGCCAGATCCCGCCGTAGACCTCAAAACAGCCCGTCGCCTCATAAGTCGTTATGTCAGAAAACCCGCTGGCCAGCGCCGCTTTGATCACAGTGCCGTAAAGGACGTTAACCGGACAGCCCAGGCAGTTGCGGATGCCGGGTTCCAGCCCGCTCCCCATAAAAGCCATGCCGTCAAGGTTCACTCTGTCCCACGGGCGGCGCAGAGGATAGCGCGCCGGTATTCCCGCGATCGCCAATTCCACCAACCGAGCCAGATCGTGAGCGCCGGGAGCGACCACCGCCTGCGGCAGTCTGGTGATCTCCGGCACAACCCTGTCGCCGATGGCTGATAGCACTCTTTCCGGCGAATGCGGCTCCCGGAAGCCGCGCCCCATCAGGATGATCGCTCGCCGGAACTCATCAATGCCGGTATCTTTGAGTGAAACCGGATTGCCGCGGCTGTCTGCAACGGTCAGTTCGACTTTATCGGCCACTGATCGCAATTTTTCGAGCGCGGCGCCGATAGGCGAGTCGCGCAGTATCAAACCCTGCGTGCCAAGCAAGGTCGCGAACGATTCCCCCTTCAGCCGCCCCTCGATCAGTTCGTCAAGATAAACGATCGGATCGCTGTTGCCGAGCTTGACAATAAAATGCAGCGCCTCAAAAGCCGCTTTGATCGTTTCAGCCAGTGTCCGTTTATTGATCACGGCCAGGCAGTAGAGGTCAAATAGAAGCTCCGCTTCGCTCAATTCACCGATCGATTTGCTTTCCGCCCGGCCGCTGCGGCCGGAAGAAATATTTATCGAGTGGCCGGCCAACATCTCTTTTATTTTAAGCAGTCTGGCCTTGATGCGCGGGTTCTCCTTCAAATCAGCCAGGTCGCCGGCCGCCCTGACCCCGGCCGAAATTGCCAGCCAGTTAAGATTTGGGCGCAGGGCCCGGAGAGCTTGACCAAGCTCGGTTTCCTGCCATCTGGTCGGGTCTTCTATCTGGGCCATGGGCGGGATGGCGACCGCGCTCTCATCCTGATCGGAAAATCTAAAAGCCGCGAGCAGCTCTCTTAAGGAAAGGGCGGGCGAGGCTGACATGCGTTTTTCCTCGCTGGCGATCAACGCGCCGACAAACTTCCGTACTGCCGCCTCGGTCGTCTGGTAATTAAGCGCCAGCGACGAGATCGCGGCGTCGAGTTGCTCCGCGCTCAACGACGTCAGCGGCCGGTTAAACGCTCCTGTGGCATATATTTCTAAGTTCACGCCCCGGGACACCAATTTCCCGGCTCTTTCGATCATTTCCAACGAGGCGAGCTCATTGGTTTCCGCCAAACTTAGCTCATAAAATCCGTTTTGAAAATTATGGAAGATGGCGTTTAAATTTGTCGTTTTGTTCCTTACGCCCAGCAGTTTCATCAACCGCAGGACTTTCTCCAGGTTGCCGGTGAGGTATTCAATAGAAATGTTCAGATCTCGCGAGAAATCCCCGAGAGCCGTCATGGCCTCGTCGATCGACTCGGGCAGATCGGTAAAATTGACCCCCTTCTGCCGGAGATCGTTCAATTCGTTGAACTGACCGCGGGTGGGCTGGGAGAATGAAGGGCTTTTGCTCACCGCATCCATCAGGCCCTGAAGCTGATATTCTCCATCCCTCACTTCCGTTCCCAAAAGCGAAGCGAATGCCGCGACTTCCGCCGCCAGGTTCATGTTTTCCGGCGCGATCAGGTTAAGCAGGCGATCCGGTTCGAGCCGGGCGGCATTGACAGCCAGTGATCCTTCAGAAAGAAGCAGGGTGGCCCCCGGTTGAACGGCTCGAGCGCTTTTGATCAACTTTTCGGCTACGGGCAGAGCTGCGGACCGGTTCGTCACGCGCGGAGTAAAGAAGCTTGATCTATTTATCGCCTGAACAGCCATTAGATTTTCACCCCGCTATATTGTTTTGATCTTGAGAGCTCCCGGGTGCCGTCCAGTGATGCCAGCGCCTGATGCATCTCATCTCGAACAAAGGGAAGCGACGGCGTTCTCCCGCCCAGACCATAGATCCGGGAAAAGAGGTCGGTGCCGGTCTCCGCTAATTTATGTTCATTGACCACGCCCGCCAGTTCGGTGTAAAGCCGACCGCCGACGGCGCCATAGGCGTCATCGCGGTCGTAAACTATGACCTTTTTTCCCTTCAGGAGCTGTGCCCATTCCTCGGCAGGAAAAGGCCGAATGACATTGGGGTGCGCTACGCCGACGTTTATCCCATGCCGCTTGAATTCCCGGGCCACTTCTTCGAATGTCCCGTTGGCGGCGCCCGCGACCACAAAAACAACATCCGATTCCTGCACGTTGTAGGAACTGATAAAATCGTATTTTCTGCCCGTGTATCGCTCGAACCTGGCGAATATTTCCTTTAATACACGGTAAGCTACCTGCATGGCCAGGTGCCGCTGGTAATCGGTATCCTGGCGGGAGTTGCTCAACTGGAGCGCTCCGGTAATGCTAAGATTGGGCGTGTCAACAAATGTTTTCACGTAACTGAAGAAAGAATCATCGTAAAACCGTTTTACCACCGCATCGGTCAACGCGACATAGCGCTCCGGAGCGTGGCTGACCTCAAAACCTTCCGAAGCGACGACCGTGGGCAGCATGACCGATTTGTCCGGGATCATTTCCAGCTGGCCATTTTTTTTCCGATATTCAGCGTACATGCCGATCAGGTAAGACATCAGATGGAAATCCGCCGCCTGCTGGACATCCCGGCTCATCATTATAATGAAGCCCGCATCCAGCAAAACCTTATAGAGGTCGCCGTGATCGTTTTCCACATCCAGCGGCGAATTGAGCGAACGGACCACGTTAGAAAGCACTACGTTACCCATCCGCATACCAGCTAAGGAATGAAGATTTTCCGACATCAGCGCTAAACCTTGCGAGCTGGTGGCGGTAAAAGCCAGCACCCGATCGCGAGCCGCCCCCATGACCGCGGCGCCCGCCCCATGCTCCGATTCCGGCGTTACCCCTTCGGCCGATAATATTCCATCGGCGATCATCTTGGCGAGCCATTCGACGATCTGGGTCTGGGGCGTGATAGGATAAGCGGCCACCACCGAGGGAAATAAATTCAGCACCATCGCGATCGCCCGCGCGATCGCGCGGTTGCCGTCCTCGCATAATATTACCTGCCCCTCGGGCACCGCCGGAGCGGAAACCTTACCCAGAGCGCTTAACCCGCGGGCGTAAGGATGAGGACTTTCTCCCATGATCCGGCCCTGCGCTTCTTCTAGGGCTCGGAGATTGGCCTCAACATTTTCTCCACCGCCGAACTTCTCCGTCAACGAAACACGCACAACTTCGGCAAAGGCCGCGGGATCGACCGCCTCTCTCCCTAATATCCCGAGCATGCCGCCGATCATGGCATAGTTGGGCGGGATACGCTTGCCTTTCAGGATCGCCGCGGCACTGAGCGTATGAAGCAGAAAAGGATCGTCAAAGCCGGCCGCCGCCCGAAATTCCTCCGGTGTCATCGGCGTATTGACCAGGATGACCATCCCCCGCGGATCAGCGTTGGCATAGCGGCCGAGTTGGTTCCGCAGGCGCGGAAAGAGTTTAGGGTCAAAAAGCAGGACCATGTCCGGCGTCTCAAATGGAGCGTGGCTTAAGATCGGCTCCCGGCTGACGATCCCGTAGCCCTCGACCGGCGCGCCCTTCTTGGAAGGATCGAACAGCGGGAAGGCGCGGCCATAATAGCCGGCGCTGCAAAACGCGGTTACTATATCCTGCACCGCCGAAACCACGCCCGACCCCGCGCCGCCCTCAAGCAAGACTTTTAACTGGCGGGCTTCGATTCCGGGAACAATATCTTGAACAATGAAAGGCAGATGGGTCCGATAAAGTTCATTCAAAGCATCCCTGATCACCAAGCCCCGACTGGTCAAATCCAACAAAGTTTCAATCGGGTAGTCCCCCGGCCTCAATGAAACCTCAATGACCTGGGAAAGGACCCCCTCCACCCGCGCGGCATCCATCCCCAAACCCCTGAATCTTTCTGCGTTTAGGTCGCCCAGACGTATTCCTTGGGCAGTTACCGCGACTCGACCATGACTGGCCCGCTGAATTTGCCGCGCCAGGAGAAGCGGGTCGCCCGAACGTCCGGTCAAGATCAATGGATGACCTCCCAAAGATAATGTTCTAGCGCTCATTGTTGCGTCCCCCCTAAATTAAACTGCCTCACTGTTGGCTCGATCACTCCGTGCGGACAGCAGGTCAGGCAGGTGCCGCATGATTTACAATAGTCGGGATTCACGGCAAATTTAAAGGGTGTCTGACCGGTCAAATTCTCCATTTCTTCCGGCCGGGAATGAGAGCCGTCTAATTTCAAGACAAAAACTTCCAGCCCTCTCACCAGTGAAGGAATGGTGCCGAGCGGCACCTGGGGCACCATTCTGATGGCGGCGGTTTCTCCCCCGCTGCCCTCCGGACAATTGGTCACACAGAGCGCGCATTCGGGGCCAAGACACTTTTCCGCATGGACATAAGCCGGGACCATATTCCCGTAAGGGGTTTTCCAGGCGGGCGACGTTCCCGGCGGGAGCAGCCCGCCAATCGGGCGGCGCTTGGCGCCAAAGAAGGCCTCGGCCACATAACTCTCATCAATGATCTTTTTCAGTAGCTCGAGACCGGCATCGGCCGCCAGGTCAACTTCCGCCAGGATGATCTCATCAGCGATCCGGTGGAGCATTTCACCCAGCGCGTATTTCCCCTCTTTTAAGCCGGAGAGGCGCGGCAGATGCGCATAAAGCGCTTTGATCGCGGCCAAAACTAATTCCGGCTCACGATGATTTTCCCGCGCCCAGGTTTTTAGGTCTTCCGCCGGCCGCGGCGAATCAACGAAATGCCGGTGGGCGCCATTGATTTCAAAAACCGGGTGAAAATTCGATTCATCCAGGACTCGATTGCTCAAGAGAAGATCATTGGGACTGACTTCCCCTCGGATATTCAGCGGTCTACCGGTTTCCAGCGGATTAGCCAGATAGAAATCTCCGCCGGCTTCCGCTTCCAAGAGCGCAGTGGCAAAGGGATTATCCAGGAGTAAAAACAGGGTTGAAGCAAAGGCGGGGTCGGCCAGGGTAATTTCAATGGCGTTTTCCGGGCAGACATCAACGCACTTGCCGCATTGATTCGTTCCCGTGCACTCCTCATCCCGGCGCTGATCCTTGTCCGGCTTCCCAAACCTGTCGTCAACATAAACATCCTTTGGACAAACATTGATGCACAGACTGCAGGACTTGCAAAGATCGTAAGCAACGGCCTGGCGAAAGATCGCTTCTTGTTTGAGCGGCGATTCGCGCAAAAGCTCTGCCGGCACTGGCCCTTCAACAATGAACTCGATCCGGCCGGCCCGGGCTCTAAAGATCTCCAGCGCCCTGGGATTGAAGACCAGCTGTTCCATCCGCGCCAGAGTAACCTCATTCAGAAAGGCCTTGGCCAGGTGAAGGCCATCAACCCGAAAACCGCTGTTTTGCGCCAGCTTGACCAGGTTGTGCAATCTCCCAACTAACGCTTCGGATGGCTGCAACAGACGGCCCCGGGCAATTACCGATCGTGACAAATTCTGGACAGACATTAGATTAACCCCCTCTGACGCTCCGCCTCTTTATAGCCGACATCCAGAGCCCTAAGATTCATCTTAAGATTTTTATCGCTGAAATATTTCTTGACCGCCGTTTCAACCGATCCCCTGGGAGCCAGGTTGAAAAGCCCCATCGTCAGAGCCAAAGCAAGAACATTTATCCCCTGCTCTTTCTTCGGCGGGCGGACTTCACGGGCCAGCAGGTCGCCGATGGGAGAAGCGATCACCCTCGCGTCGCCGTAAAATTCTTTGACCGCGGTTGAGTTCACAATTATTTTGCCTTGCGCAGAGACCTCACCGCGATATTTGTCATAAGCTTCCTGGGTCAGGGCAACAAGGACCTCCAGATTTTCCGCCTGCGGAAAATGGATCTCGCCATCGCTGATCGTCACTTGAGAATAAGCCCCGCCACCCCTCGCCTCCGGCCCATAGTTTTTAATAAAAACCCCGCTTTTCCCCGAAAGGAAAGCCGCGTAGAGGTCCGTTTCTCCGGCGGTGAGCACGCCCTGCCCGCCCGAACCGGCAAAACGCACGCTGGTGCGGGGATAGACCGCCAGCGGATCTTGTTCCACAAGGGTAATATCTTCCAACAGCTCCTGTGTGCCGGCAACGGCCTTTTTGGCTCTTTCGATCGCGTCAAGATATGGCTTGCTGCTCTGAAAATCCGGCCGGCTGTCATCCTGGTGAATGATCCCGAGCGGAAAATATTTCCCCTGTTCGTCAGGCGGCAACGCTTTCCAGCTTTCTAACTTCATAACTTTTTCTTCAAGATACCTGCGATAGCGAAAAGCTTCGGCGCGGCGGTTACGGGCTCCCCAGCCGGTGTGGCAGGTCCCGATCAGGTTGACCAGGGAAAAGCCCTTGTGTCCCAGGGCGGCGACGATCAAAGCTTCGGCTTGATCCAGATGCTCCTGCGAAGTTGTCAGCGCTCCCTGGGCGACAAAAGTCGCGCCCGCCCCCAATGCCAAATTGACCACATTGAAGGGCGGCTCAAACACGCCGTAGGGAGCGGAAGTCCCTATCTCCCCCAGCGGAGAAGTGGGCGAATGCTGGGCCCCGGTCATGCCGTACGATTTGTTATTATAAACGATCAGAGTCATGTCGATGTTGCGGCGGGCAGTGTGAATAAAATGGTTGCCGCCGATCGCAAAAATATCTCCGTCGCCGGCCGCCAACGCGACGGTCAGCTCCGGCCGCGCCAGCTTTATCCCGGTGGCAAAGGCCAGCGAGCGGCCATGGGCGGTGTGCAAAGTATTAAAATCCAATTGACCGGGCATGCGCGATGTACAGCCAATGCCGCTGACAAAAGCGATATTGTTCTTGATTCGTTCTAACCCTTCTCTGGTATTAGGATCAACTTCCAAGCGTTTGGAAACGGTGCTGACTAATGCGCTGGTGATAATACTTGACATGTTCCCTAACCCGCACCCTTCGCACCAGATGCTTTTTTTCATGGCTGGCCGCATAAATGGACCAATTCTGATCCTCATATCTTTATCTCCCTCAATATATCTGCCGGTGAGATCAACGCTGTGTCCACTTTGTTGATTCCCACTACTTGCGGTTTTGGCGATAAATGACCGGCCAATCGATCGATCTCCAGCCCGTATTGGCCGAGATTAAGTTCCGGGACGATGACTTTCTTCGCCCGGCCAAGCACCCGGAGAATAGTCACTTCATCCGAAGGCCAGAGCGTTATCGGCCGTAAAAGGCCGGCTCTGATACCCGCTTGCCTGGCCAGAATTACCGCATCTTTAGCGGCGCGCGAGGTAATGCCGAACGCGACCACGACCACATCAGCGTCATCAGTGACAAATTCTTCAGTTTTTAAGATATCCGCCTTAGCTTCGGCAGTTTCTAACTTGGCATGGATACGGCGCAACTGCTCGTCAACCATCGCTGGATCCTTGGTCGGCAAGCCATTTCGCCCATGATACAGGCCGGTAAAATGCGCCCGAAAACCATCGCCGAAGCCCGCCAGCGGCGGGACGCCGTCTTCCGTCAGCCCGAAAGGTTCATAGTCGCGCGGAGAACCGACGGGTTTACGTCGATTGACGATCGGAATACTTGCCAAAGGAGGGAGGATCGCTGGTTCTTTCATCTGGCCGACTTTGGCATCAGAGAGAATGATCACCGGCATGCGATATCTTTCGGAGAGATTGAAGGCGCGGATAGTCTCTTCGTAGCATTCTTGCGGTGAATTAGGCGCGATCACAATAATGGGATGATCGCCGTGGGTTCCCCAGCGCGCCTGCATGACATCTGATTGACCCACATCGGTCGGTCCGCCCGTTGACGGTCCCGCTCTTTGGACGTTAATGATCACGAGTGGAACTTCGGTGATAGCGGCAAAACCAATAAGCTCTTGTTTGAGAGAGATACCCGGGCCGGAACTCGCGGTAAACACTTTCAAGCCGGCAAGCGAAGCGCCGATCGCTGCCCCAATGGCAGCGATCTCATCTTCCGTTTGCAGGAAAACACCGCCCATGCCGAGCAAGTACCGCGCCGCGCCTTCCTCGATTTCGGTTGAAGGTGTTATTGGATAGCCGAAATAACCTCTCGCGCCGACATCTATCGCCCCTCTGACGATCGCATCATTGCCGGAGAGGATTAATCTTCTGCCCTGAGTGATGACGCCAGTCCGAAGTGCCTGATGCACTGGAGAGACAATTCTTAGATCTATTTTCGGCGCGGCCCCAGTTCTCATGAATTTTTTCCCCTTTCTCAAGAATAAGACTTCGCCGAGTCTTTTAATATTTGAGTTTCGTCTTCCAAGTTTCTTATCGGAAGCTGTTTGAAAAAATTTCACTCTATTTTTGAAATAGGGGGTTTGGGGAAACTCGCGGGCTGTCTCTCGAAGCGGCGGTTAAAAAGGAATTCGCCGCAAAGACACAAAGAAAACACTAAATTATGAAAGATGATTCTATGAGCTGGCGCGTAAAGGCCTCTCTGGGGGCTGACATAATTTCTTTTTTTGAGCCAAGCTCAATTATTCTCCCTTCCCTCATCACTGCGATCCGGTCGCACATGTAGCCGATCACCGTCAGGTCATGCGCGATGAAGAGGTAGGTCAGGCCAAGCTCGGCCTTGATCTGCTTGAGCAGTTTGAGGATTTCGACCTGCACCGTGACATCCAGCGCCGAGACCGGCTCGTCAAGAATTAAGAATTGAGGATTAAGCGCTAAGGCCCGCGCGATCCCCACCCTCTGCCTCTCCCCGCCCGAGAGTTCGTGGGGGTATCGCTTTGCGTAGCCGGCCGGAAGCTTGACCATTTCCAAAAGCTCCCCAACCCTATTTTCGATTTTGTGTATCAGCATCGGTTCGGCAATCGCTTCGCCTATCCTTATCCTCGGGTTAAGCGACGTCTGCGGGTCCTGGAAGACGATCTGGCACTGCCGGCGGATATCGGTGATGCCGTCATAATCAATTGAACCGGAGGTCGGCTCGATCAGCTTGAGGATCAGGCGGGCGAGCGTGGATTTCCCGGACCCTGACTCGCCCACGACGCCCAACGTTTCTCCCGACGCGACCGACAAACTCACCCCATCAACCGCTTTAACGGCGCCAAAATATTTCTTCAGATCTTTTATTTCAATGAGCGGCATGCAGCTCCCTCAAACTGTTGATCAGTTTCTTTGTGTAATTCTGCGCCGGCTCGCTCAAGATCTTTTCCGTTTCGCCCGCTTCCACGACTCTCCCCTTATTGATGACGATCACGCGCCGGCAGAGGGCTTTGATGATGTCAAAGCTGTGCGTGATATAAATGATGCCCAAATTAAATTCGGCCTGGACTTCGCGCAGGAGGCGCACCACTTCCGCCTGGATCGTCGCGTCAAGCGCGGTCGTCGGCTCATCGGCGATCAGGATCTCCGGCCGGCAGGCAAGCGCCATGGCGATCATCACCCGCTGGCGCATTCCGCCGGAGAATTGATGAGGATAATCATGCGCCCGTTTGGCGGCTTCTTTTATATGTACCGTCTCAAGCATCCTGACCGCCCCCGCCCAGGCATCGACTCTATTCATTCCCTGATGCAGGCGGATCGTTTCGGCGATCTGTTCCCCGACCGTAAAGACCGGGTTGAGCGAAGTGAACGGGTCCTGGAAGATCATCGAGATGCGGGCGCCGCGGACTTTGACCATCTCCGGCTCCGGGAGTTTCAGGAGATCGCGGCCGTCAAAAATGACCTCGCCGGAGACGACCCTACCGGGCGGCTGAATCAAGCGCATGATCGCGAGCGCGAGAGTTGACTTTCCGGATCCCGATTCCCCTACAACGCCTAACGATTCCCCCGACGCAACCGTCAAACCCACCCCCTCAACAGCGGTGACATCAGGGTAAACGACCGATAGGTTTCTAACCTCTAACATTAAGTTTTTCCCTCAGCCCTTCACCGACAAAATAGAGCGACAGCACCGTCAGCAGTATGAGCAGGCCCGGAATGATCGACATCCAGGGGGCGTCAAAGAGATAGGCCTGCGAATCCATCAGCATATTGCCCCAGGAGGCCATCGGCGGCTGGACGCCGAGCCCCAAAAATGAGAGGGCTGATTCGGTCAGGATCGCGCCCGCCATGCCCAGAGTAGCCGCCACGATGATCGGCGACTGCGCGTTGGGCAGAATATGGCGGAAGATGATGCGCGGATCGGAACAGCCGATGGCGCGCGCCGCCTCGACATACTGGAGCTCGCGGATGCGCAGGAACTCCCCCCTCACCAGGCGGGCCACCCCCATCCAGGAGGTCAGCCCGATCACCGCCATTACATTATATATATTGGGCGTGAGCATAGATTGAATGGCAAGGATGAGAAAGATTGAAGGGAAAGCCAGCATAACATCAACGAAGCGCATGATGACCGAATCCAGGAAGCCGCCGTAATAACCGGAAACTGCGCCGAAAAGCGTGCCGATGAGGACCGAAATGAGCACGGCTACGAAGCCGACGGTGAGCGAGATCCGCGCCCCGTGGAGCGCGCGGCTGAAGAGATCGCGCCCCAGGTCATCCGTGCCGAAAAGATGGCTCAATGACGGGGCAAGCGTCTGCGATTCCACGATTTCATCTGGATTGTAGGGAGCGATAAGCGGAGCAATAATCGCAAGAATGACAAAGAAACCGAGCAAAGCGGCGCCAAATAACGCCTGCCTATTTACTCTTCTCATATCTTATCCTTGGATCCACTAAAGCATAGCCTATATCGGCCAGCAAATTCCCGATTATGATCAAAAGCGCGGAGATCATGACGATCCCCATGATAATGGGATAGTCGCGCTGGAAGATCGACTGGACCCCCAACCGCCCCATCCCGGGCCAGGCAAAGATCGTCTCAATGATGAACGCGCCGCCGAAGAGGTCGGGGAGCGTCAGGCCAAGGATCGTGACGGTCGGGATGAGCGCGTTACGCAGTGCGTGCTTGAAGATGACGACCCGTTCGGGCAACCCCTTGGCCCGGGCAGTCCGGATAAAATCCTGGTTAAGGACCTCAAGCATTGAAGCACGCTGATAGCGCGTCAGGCCGGCCAAGCTGCCGATCGTCATCGTGATCAGAGGCAAAATAATGTTGCCGACCGCCGGGAACCAGTGGAGTTTGACGGAGAATAGGAGCATCAGCATCAATCCCAGCCAGAATGTGGGAATAGCCATGCCGGCAAAAGAAAGAAAAGTGACGGCGTTGTCGAACCAGCTCCCCTTTCTGACGGCGGAGATGACGCCTAACGGGATCGTGATCAAGAGTGTCAAAAGAAATGACGGCGCCATGAGGAGAAGCGTGACGGGCAGGCGCTGGCCGATTTCATTGATCACCGGCTGGCCGGTGGTGTAGCTCCGGCCAAAATCAAGAAGACAAGCATTCTTCAACCAGAGGAAATACTGGACATAGATCGGCTGGTCGAGCCCCCAGTTCGCCCGCACGCGCGCCAGTTCCTCCGGCTTGACGTTGGGATCGATGAAGAGCGCCGTCGGGTCGCCCGGCGCCAGATGCATGACAAAGAAAGAGATGAGCGAGATGCCGATCAAAAGCGGGACCAGCTGCAGCAGCCGCCTGAATAAATATTTACGCATCTATTTTTTGATGAAGACCTTTTCGAGGCGCAGGAACATGCCGGCCGGCCCGGGCTTCGACAGCCCCCCCACCCGGTCCCGGATGCCGACGACCGCTTTGGGATACCAGAGAAAGATATACGGCTGGTCGGCGGCGATCGCCTGCCAGAGTTTTGCGTAGATCTTTTTCCGTTCGCTCCGGCCGATCGTTTCTCTCCCCCGCTCAAGCAGTTTGTCGACTTTCGGATTATTGTAATTGATAAAATTGAAGCCGCGCGGATATTGGCTGGAGTGCCAGATCGAGTAAGCGTCGGGATCGAGTCCCAGCGACCAACCCATAATGACCGCCTCAAATTCCTTGGGGGCCTTGGGGGCATTGACGATCTTGAGGAGCGCCGACCACTCTAAAACACGAATGTTGACCTTGACGCCGATCTTTTTGTATTGCTGTTGAAGAATGACCGCCGCCTTTTCCCGCTCTTTGTTCCCCTGATTGATCAGAATCGTGAACTCAAGATCTTCCTTGCCCGCTTCCTTGAGCAATTGCCTTGCCTTTTCAGGATCGTAATCGAACTTCGGCACAGCGTCGGAATAAGCCCAGGAGACCGGCGCCGACGGCGCAAAAGCCGGCGAAGCCAGTCCCCTGTAAATTAAATTGACCAATTGCTTTTTATCGGTCGCGTAGGCCAGCGCCTGCCGGACGCGGCGGTCGGCGAACTTGGGGTTAGCCAAGTTAAACCCGAGATATGTATAGAGCAGGACGTCATACTCATAAATATTGACCCCTTTAACCGATTTCATTCTCGTATAGTCCTTGGGCGGGATGTCGGTCTCGTCGATCTCGTCGGCTTCGAGGGCGACCAGACGCGAGTTAGCGTCGGGGATCTCCTTATAGACGATCTTTGACAGCAGAGGTTTGCCCAGATAATAGTCGGGATTGCGCTCAACCGTGACATGATCGCCCGCGCGCCATTCTTTGAAGATGAAAGGCCCGGTGCCGACCGGCTGGCGATTGAAATCGGCCGTGTTGATATCTTTACCGGCCAGCAGGTGTTTCGGGATAATGCCGATCCCCGCGTTAACAAGGAACGGCGCGAAAGGTTTGGGCAGGATCGCCTGCAGTGTATATTTGCCGACGATCCTGAACTTGATAGGCAGGCCGTCAATAATAAAATCACTGCGGCGGACGGAATTGACCTTCGGGTTCAAGATCGAATCGAATGTGAACTTGACGTCGTCGGCTGTAAAAGGCGCCCCGTCATGCCATTTAACATTCTTGCGCAGGTGAAACGTCCAGACCTTGCCGTCGCGGGAAACATCCCAGCGCTCGGCGAGATCGGGCGCCATCTCGAGCTTCTCGTTGACCGTGACTAAGCCGCTGAAGATCGAGCCCTCCACCGCCGAGGAGACGCTGTCGGTTGAGAGGATCGGGTTCAAGACCGAGACTTCGCCGCCTAAACTGAAGCGGAGAACTCCCTCGGAATCGACTCCCGCGGCAAGGACCGTTGCCGAAAAGAGCAGACTACAAATTAGTAAGCTCGAGAACTTTCGACATTCCATTTCTCTTGTATCCCGTCAGCACATACGCCCCGGTCGCGTCATTGTAATCGTAAATGACCTTGCCCGTCGCATCACCGTCGACATATTCTTTGCCGGTGAACGGGTTCTTGGGCACGCCCGCGATATAGCCGCCGGCCATCAGGTAATTTTTGCAGAGCGACTCGAGCGGGATGTTTGAGCCGACCGGGTAGATGTTGTTCTCCATCTGGTAGGCCTCGATCGCAAGCTGGACCGAGTGCATGACCCCCTTGACCGCCGTTTCTTTCGCCCGATCGCGCGCCCCGAGCAGGTTGGGGACCAGGAATACTGCCAGGAGCCCGATGATCCCGATCACGACCAGAATCTCGACTAATGTAAAACCTTTTCTCATATTTCTCACCTCCTCTGATTATACTCCAAACTATTGCAAACTTGAAATCATATTCACGAGCGGCAGGAACATCGCCAGGACGACTATTCCGACCACAAGCCCGACGCCGAGCGTCATGGCCGGCTCGATCAATGTCGTGACTCGTTTGAGAAACAGTTCCCGCTCCTTCGCCTGGAAATCGGCGATATTTATCAGCATCTCGTCAAGCTGCCCAGTACTCTCGCCGATTTTGAGCATCTGGATCGCGTCGGGAGGGAAAAAGTTCTTCGTTTCTAAGGCCGAACTTAATCTATTGCCGTTTTCGATCTCTTCTTTCGAGTGAAGAACGATCGTTTTGAAGATCATGCTTTTGGCAGCACTGGCCGTGATATTTAGCGCTTCAACTATGGGCGTGCCGCCCTTGAGCAGCGAGCCAAGAGTCCCGAAGCCCGCAATGACGAGCTCTTGCTTGTAGAGCTTGCCGGCAAAGGGAACTTTGAATAACATCTTTTCCAATCTGGCCGGATCATTTTTCTTTATCCGCTTTAAAATCAATCCGCCCAACCCCACCAGGGCAACCGGCACGAACCAGAAGCGCGAAACAGCGTCGCTCGCTCCCAGAATAAAACCGGTGATCGGCGGCAGAGAGCTGTCCATATCGCTGAAGAGCCCTTTGAGGCCCGGGATAACGAAGACGATTAAGACGAGAACGGAAACGAAGCTCAAGATCATGACAAAAACCGGATAGATCAGCGCGCTGATCAGTTTTTCATCGAGTTCGGCCTTGCTATTATAATATTCAGCCAGCCGGCCCAGATTCTCTTCGAGGTTCCCCGCCCTCTCCGCGGCGCTGATTGAGCCAACAGCCATCGGCGGCAGGAAACCGGCCGCGGCTTCGCTAAGAGGTTGCCCTTCAATAATTTGATCGATCAGGCCGGCAATTTGGGCAATGTTTTTTTTGTTTTGTGGCAGGTCTTTAATAATGTTAAGGGCTTCCAATAATGGCATCCCAGAGCTCAACAATGACTTAAGTTGGGAACAAAAGACGGCAGTTTGGCGCTTATTTAACATCTCACTTCAACACCATTCGCTGGAGTACTTCGATCATTTCAGAAACGATTTCTTTAACTTTTGCGACCTCTTTTGTGTTTATTTTGTCTCTTTGGAATAGATGCATAATCGCGCGGGAATGAGTCGAAAGCTTATTTAAGACGACTGGACTTTCAAACATCATTTTATTATTTTTGCCCATTATCTCTTCCAAAACCGTAAAGGCTCGCATGATCTGAATAGAACGGGCAACCGCAATTGGAGATTTTAATACTGCGGAAACCATATTTGCGCCATTACGGGTAAAAACAAATGGTATCTTTTTCTTTGAAACATGAATTCTTCCAGAAGTCGCAATTTGCGACTTCAGAAAAAGCCATTCTTCTCTTGTTAATTGAAACAGGAAATCGGGTGGAAATCTTTTAATATTTCTTTTTACCTGTTCCATTAATCTTTTAGTGGGCGCCTGATAAAGAATCGCCAAATCACTATCAAGTATCACTCTCCGTCCCCTCAATTCGATGATCATCCCCTTGATTTCTGAAACACTTACCAAATTACTCATTTCCCCCTCCTTTAGATAAAAAGGTGGCCGCAAATTGCGACCATCTCCTTTCTTGGTATCACAATCTGTGATACCACACAGCAATTCTTTTACCACGCTTGGAAAAGGAGGAAATGGGTAAAAGTGGCGAAATTTCGTCAGTTATTAAGCGGTTTTCGCCAGTCGGGGGAAAAGGGCCTCGCCCTTAGCTACCTTATCCCCGCCGGTGTTCAACTGGGCCAGCAGCCGGAGCGAGGTCTCGGGCATGAAGGGAGCGATCAGGTCGGCGGTCAGCTTCAATACATTATATAGAGTGTTCATGACGATCGCCAATCGTTCCATCTCGCCTTTCTTGGCCAGCGACCACGGCGCCTGCTTTTCAATATAAATATTGGCCTGGCTAATCAGGTGCCAGACCGCCGAGAGCGCCTCCGAAAAAGCGAGTTCATCCATAGCCCGATCAAACACTTTAGGCGTCTCTGCTAATAAACTGACCAACTCTTTACTTAAACCATCCTCTGCCTGACCCTTGACCCTGGGCGCTTGCCCCTGAAAATACTTCTCCACCATCGTCAGCGTCCGGCTCAACAGATTCCCCAGATCATTGGCCAGGTCGGCATTGTAGCGGTTAATGAACGAGTTTATTGAAAAATCGCCGTCAACCCCGAACGGCACTTCGCGCAGGATGAAATAGCGCACGGCATCCACTCCGTACTCCGAACTCAAAGCCAACGGGTCTACAACATTCCCCTTGCTCTTGCTCATCTTCTTGCCTTCAACCGTCCACCAGCCGTGGCCGAAGATCTTTTTCGGCAGCGGCAGGCCCAGCGCCATCAAGAGGCAGGGCCAGGTGACGGCATGGAAACGGACGATCTCCTTCCCCATCAGGTGGACGTCAGCCGGCCAGTATTTCTTGAACATGTCGTCATCGGCGCTTAAATAGCCAAGCGCCGAAATATAGTTGATGAGCGCGTCAAACCAGACATAGATGACATGCCTGGGGTCTTCGGGGACGATGATCCCCCAGGGAAAAGCCGTGCGCGTGATCGAGAGATCTTTTAGTCCTTTTTTAATGAATTGAACGATTTCGTTGCGCCGGGAGTCGGGCTTGATAAAATCAGGGTTCGCTTCGATGTGCTTCAACAGCCGATCATGAAACTTGGATTGTTTAAAGAAATAGGTCTCCTCTTTTAATAGATCGGTCGGGCGGCCGCAGGTGGGGCAGAGTTTTCGACCCTCCATATCCTCGTTCGTCTCCCCCGCCGCCCAGTAGGTCTCGCAGTGGACGCAGTACCAGCCCTCATACTCGCCCTTATAGATGTCGCCCTGCTTCAATAATTGGCTGAATATCTTCTGAACGGTAATTTCGTGCCGCTTTTCTGTCGTGCGGATAAAATCGTCGTAGCTGATATTCAGTTTATCCCAGGCCGCCGTAAAGCGCCCAACGATCTCGTCGACAAACTGCTGGGCCGGCTTGTTCTGCCCCTCGGCCGCCTGCCAGACCTTCTGCCCGTGCTCGTCGGTACCAGTCAGAAAACGCACGTCAAAACCTTTCGCCCTTTTATAACGGGCCAAAACATCGGCCGCGATCGTCGTGTAGGCATGGCCGATATGCGGGATATCGTTGACATAGTAGAGGGGCGTGGTCAGGTAAAATTTTTCGGCCATACGCGCATTATAGCAAAATAGCGTGAAAATGAAATACCTCTTGACTTTTGTTAGCGCAATCGCTATTATTCATCTTACAAGAAGGACAATATTGTCTTGTTTGGGGGACGAAAATCTTGCTTAACGACGACCTGACCTTAAAAGCTCAAGCAGAGGGGCTTCCAGTTAAGATCCTCGAAAAAGAGGCCCTGCAAATCTATATTTTAAGCGAACTGTTCTCTCTGCCGGATTCAAATCTGCTGACATTCCAGGGCGGGACGTGTTTGCGGCTGATCTATGGCGGGGCGCGCTACTCGGAAGACCTTGATTTTGTGACCACCGCCGGCGACGGTCAAATTGACCGGATCGTCAATGCTCTCTCTAAAGGCCTGGCGCGGCTGGAGTCGCTCTTTGGCGGAAAATTCATCGTCAAGAAACAAAAGGCCACGCCAACTTTCATCCGCTATCGAATTCATAATGAAAAAGCCAATTATCACGACTCGTTCTTTGTCAGCCTGGAATTTGCCCGCTATCCCGCTTATACTCTCAACATCGCGCCGCTGCGGCCGCAAAAAGAGCTCCCCGGCCTGCCGCTGACCCTGGTCCGGGCGGAAAAGTTAGAAGAAATTCTGGCCGACAAATTAGGCGCCGTGGCCGGCCGCCCGTTCTGCAAGGGACGCGACTATTTCGATCTCTGGCTGTTAAAACAACAGGGGATCAAGCTCGACGCCGATCTTTTGAGAAAAAAGCTCAAGGATTATGCCACCCCGCCTGGCGATCTGGCCCGCGGCCTGGCGCTCGCCTCCGCGGCAGACATCAAAAATGAAATGGAAAGATTTTTGCCCCAAAAATATCGGCGGCTGTTCGAGGCCGACGGCTATGCCGGCCTGCTGAAAGAAGCCCGGGCGCTGATCGAAGCAGGCCTGCGCGCGTTATGAAAAAATATTTCACCTTCCCCGTCTGGCTGGCGCTTTTGCAAAAACTGGGTAAAGAAAGAGAGAAGATCCTCTCCCCGCGGACATTGCAGAGCGCCAGCGGCTTGAGCCGCGCGGCGACATTAAAAGCCGTCCAGCGCCTGAGTCGGAACGGATACCTGATCAAGCTCTATAAAAATACGTACGCCAACAAATTTTCCCCGCCTTCACTCGAAGAAACAGCCATGTTTTACGGCAAGCCCTGTTATATTTCTTTTGAGAGCGCGCTGGAAGCGCGCGGCGTGATCTCGCAGGCGCCGCAGGTGCTGACCTGCGCGACCACGCGGAAGCTGAAAAACCTGAAGACGCCGCTGGGCGAGATTGTTTTTCACCATCTGCGTCCCGGCTTATTCAATAATTTTGAAAATGACCGGGGGATACTGCGCGCGGGCCCGGAGAAGGCCCTGCTCGATTATTTATACGTCAATTTAAAGAATCGCCGCCGCGTCCCCGCGCTGGACGAATTTGATCTGGCAGGGCTGGACAAAAAAATGATTAAAAAGGTCGCGCGATCTTTTCCGCGCGGCGTCCAGGATTTTCTGGCTCACAAGCTTCGCGTTATTCTTTGATCGGGAATAATAGCCTGACCGCGGCGAGCCCCGAGAGCGCCAACTTTTCATCCTCAACGCCGGCTTGACTCGGGCCGAACTGGCTGATATTCTTTATGGGACGAGATTCACCAAGGAGCGGCTGTACAGGCATATCTTTGAATAAAACGCAAAACTCAAAAGAAAAAAAACAAACCTCACACCTCACCCCGAGATGCGCCATTGTTGCCTTTTGCCTTTTAGTTTTTGCCCTCCCCTCTTCCGCCGCCACCTACACCGTCATCAACTGCAACGACTCCGGCGCCGGCTCGCTGCGCCAGGCGATCACTGACGCCAACGCCCATGCCGGAGGAGACACGATTGAGTTTAATGTCCCAAACACTGACGGAGGTTATACGACCGAGTCCAGTGTCAGCTTTTGGCGGATTTCGCCGACTTCCGATCTGCCCCAGCTAACTAATGGCGGGACGACAATTGACGCCGCCACCCAAACAGCTAATCGGGGAAACACTAATGCCAACGGACCGGAAGTTGAGTTGCGGGGTCGAGGCCTATATATAAATAATGTTTCAAACTGCGCCATTAAAGGCCTGGCAATAAACTCGGTCACCGGCAGCGGCGTCACCATTTCCGGCTCCAGCGCCGCCAGCAACGAGGTGAAAGGGAATTATATCGGGACCGACGCCAACGGCACGGCCGATCTGGGCAATACGCTTTACGGCGTTTATATCACCGGCGGGAAATACAATCTCATCGGCGGCGCGACCGCCGGAGAAAGAAATATCATTTCCGGGAACAATTCTTCCGGTGTTTATCTTTACGGCACAAACACCGACAGCAACGAAGTGAAAGGGAATTATATCGGGACCGACGCCAACGGCACGGCCGATCTGGGCAATACGCTTCCCGGCGTTTATATCATCGGCGGGAAATACAACCTCATCGGCGGCGCGGCCGCCGGAGAAAGGAATATCATTTCCGGGAATAACAATTTCGGTGTTTGTATTGCCAACACAAACACCGACAGCAACGAGGTGAAAGGGAATTATATCGGGACCGATGTCAACGGCACGGCCGATCTGGGGAACACAACTAATGGAATTTATATCGCCGCCGGGGCGCTATTTAACGTCATCGGCGGCGCGACCGCCGGAGAAAGAAATATCATTTCCGGGAATGACTCTTCCGGTATTTATATTTCCAACACAAACAGCAACGAAGTGACGGGAAATTATATCGGGACCGATGTCAACGGCACGGCCGATCTGGGCAATACGCTTTACGGCGTTTATATTTCTAACGCCGCAAAATACAATCTCATCGGCGGCGCGACCGCCGGAGAAAGGAACATCATCTCCGGGAATGACTCTTCCGGTATTTTTATTTCCGGCACAAACACCGACAGCAACGAGGTGGCGGGAAATTATATCGGGACCGATGTCAACGGCACGGCCGATCTGGGCAATACGCTTTACGGCGTTTATATCTATAGCGCCGCAAAATACAATCTCATCGGCGGCGCGACCGCCGGGGAGAGAAATATCATTTCCGGGAATAACTCTTCCGGTATTTTTATTTCCAGCGCAAACACCAACAGCAACGAAGTGGCGGGAAATTATATCGGGACCGACGCCAACGGCACGGCCGATCTGGGCAATACGCTTCACGGCGTTTATATCTATAGCGGCGCAAAATACAATCTCATCGGCGGCGCAACCGCCGGAGAGAGAAATATCATTTCCGGGAATGACTCTTCCGGTATTTTTATTTCCGGCGCAAACACCCACAGCAACGAAGTGGCGGGAAATTATATCGGGACCGATGTCAACGGCACGGCCGATCTGGGCAATACGGCTTATGGCGTTCTCATCACCGGCGGGAAATACAATCTCATCGGCGGCGCGACCGCCGGAGAAAGGAATATCATTTCCGGGAACAATTCTTCCGGTATTTTTATTTACGGCACAAACACCGACAGCAACGAAGTGACGGGAAATTATATCGGGACCGACGCCAACGGCACGGCCGATCTGGGCAATACGCTTTACGGCGTTTATATTTATTTAGGGTCGCGATCCAACTTCGTCGGGCCGAATAATATCATCGCCGGCAATGACAGCGACGGGGTGCGGGTGGATTGGAGCGGCACCCTGTATAACCGGGTCACCCGGAACTCAAGCTACGGCAACAGCGGCAAAGGAATTAAGCTGATCAACGGCGGCAACTCAAGCTTGATCTACCCCTCCGTCACTTCAGCTCAATACAATTCTTTGACCGGTCAGACGGTAATCCAGGGGACGTGTGAAGCCAGCGGGGTCGTATCGATCGAGGTCTTTAAGAGCGAGTCGCCGGTAGACAGCGATAATCAGGGAGAAGGGAAAGATTATCTGGGAACCGCTTCGGCGGCTTCCGGCAGCTGGACGATCACGGTCAGCGGATTAACCACAGGGGACAAGGCGACCGCAACGGCGACCAAATACAGCAGTCCTGGGGACACCTCGGAATTTGCTCTTAATGCCTCGGTGACAACGGCGGATGTGACAGCGCCGGCGGTAACGGTCGAAACGCCCAACGGCGGGGAGAAGTGGCCGGGAGGGGCGGCGCGGAACGTCGCCTTTTCGGCTGCCGACGAAAGCGGGATCAAAGCCAATTCGCTGCTCATTAAGTATTCAGTAAATGACGGCGGGAGTTACACGGAGATAGTGACCCAGGAGACCGCGGTCAACTCGCCCTACAGCTGGACACTGCCGCCGCTTAACACCACAGAAGCCAGAGTTCAAGTGACCGTTCTGGACAATTCAATCAATAATAATCCGGGGACGGATGAAAGCAATGTTAAATTTACAATCGATTCAACCGGCCCTTCTGCGCCGAATCTGATAACGCCAGGCAATGCCTCGTTGATCGCCGATGCCACGCCGGAGCTGACCTGGGAAGCGGCAACAGATAATCTGACGAATGTGGCGAGTTATGAGATAAGGATCGACGGAACAACCGCCGCGACTCTGGGGGCCGCGACCAGCTACCCAACCGGAATATTGGCCGAAGGGATACGCACCTGGGAAGTGAGAGCTAGAGATGAAGCGGGGAACTGGGGGAGTTACAGCGGCTCTTTTACTTTTGAAGTTGACACAGTGGGGCCAAACGTGACAGGGGTTAGTCTAAGAGACGCGACAAGCGGCGGCAGTTATAGCGATGACCGGCTTGTTTCCCTTGAAGCGGCCGCGATCTCCGGCAACCCATCTCAAATGCTGATTTCTGAAAGTTCAAGTTTTACCGGAGCGAGCTGGCTAAGTTATCAGAATCCGACAACATTTGAGTTGAGCGGCGGGGATGGAACGAAAGAGGTCTATTACAAATTAAGGGACGCCGGCTTGAATGAATCAGCGACGGTTGAAGGGTCAATCATATTGGATACTGGCGGGCCAGCAGCCCCGAATTTAGTCTCTCCTGCCAACGGCAGTTTGACCAGCAACTCCACGCCGGAGCTGACCTGGGAAGCGGCAACAGATAATCTGACGAATGTGGCGAGTTATGAAATAAGGATCGACGGAATAACCGCCGCGACTCTGGGGGCCGCGACCAGCTACACAACCGGGATTTTGGCCGAAGGGATACACACCTGGGAAGTGAGAGCTAGAGATGAAGCGGGGAACTGGGGGAGTTACAGCGCTTCCTTCACGTTCGAGATTGCCACCATTGTGCCTACTACTACTACTACTACGACGACGACGACGACGACGACCACCACCACCACCACTACTCTGCCGGAAACTTTTACCGCCGCTCCTCCGACCATCACTTACTCCACGACTCCGGGCGCCCCGGCGGTGATCAACCTCAATTTTGAAGCGCCAATTGCAGGGAAAATCATTCTGGTTGTCTATGAACGGGAAGGGACGAGGTCGCTCATGACTGCTGAATATCCGGCCAGCGCCGGCGGGAACGTCTATTCCCTGGCCCTGACTGACTCGAGCGGCAGAGAGCTTGAAGCAAAAAAGGTCTATATCCTCGAATCGGTTTTTGTTAACGATAAAGGGGCGGAGGTCTCCCGAAAAGTCCAGGGCATATACAAAGAGAGATGAGATTCCACCTTATTCTCTTCGCCCTGCTCGGGGCGCTCCTCTGTCAATCTGTTAACGGCTTTACCTTGACCAGCGCCCGCCCCCTCGCCCTCGGTGACGCCTATGCCGGTATGGGGGAAGATGCCGCTTCCCTTTTCATCAACCCGGCCGGTCTGGCCCGCCTGACAAAGCTCTCGCTCACCAGTATCTATGCCCAGCCGCTCGCCAATGCCTCTTCCACCTCTTTTGCCCTGATCCTGCCTGACTATTTTGGCGGTACGGTCGGTTTCGGTTATTATGCCAGTGTCGTATCCGGAGTTATTATTTCCGCCGAGGTCGCCGATCATCTCCAGCATCAGAGGATCGTCAATTACACCCGAAAAATTACGCCGCAACTCGATCTCGGCGGCAATCTTAAGTATCTGGCGGAAGGCTTTTCGCCTGATGTATCAAGCGGCGCCAACGCTAAAGGTCAGGGGTTCGTTTTTGACCTTGGCGCCCGCTACCAGGTCAATCGCTGGTGGAGTGTCGGCTTGGCGCTACAAGACCTCGGCGGTCAGATCGCGTACGCCGACTCTACCGCCCAAACCATCAAACGGAATTATCTCCTTGGCAACACTTTTAAATTCCCCTGGAATGAAGCGCTCTTCAATCTTGATGTCAGCAAGCTGGCCGGTAAACCATCCCTCCTTCACGCCGGGTTTGAATGGTGGCCGGTCGAATTCCTGGCCCTGCGCCTGGGCGCCAAACAATCGGTCAAAAGCGCCAGCGAAACTTACACTGACCTCTCCGGCGGGATCGGCCTCAATGTCGCCGGCGTCACTTTCGACTACGCCCTCGTCCGCCCGGGAAACGCCTTTGCCAATATCTCTCACTACTTTTCCCTCGGCTACGCTTCTCCCCGTCCTTCCCGCCGGGCGACTTATGAAGCGGTCGCCATCCAGAAAGTTAAACTGTTGAAATTTCCCGATGTGCCGGCCGGCCACTGGGCCAGCAAACAAATCGAGCAGTTAACGACTGCCGGCCAGCTTAGCTATTACCCTGACGGCACTTTCCGCCCTGACCGGCCGATCAGCCGCGCCGAAATCATTATGCTTTTGGTCAGAGGGAAAGCTTTTCCCTCGCCAATTGAGAAGAGGGCGGTTTTTTCCGACGTCCCGCTCAACTTCTGGGCGGCCGATTATGTCCAGATTGCCTCCGAACAGAAATTAACGCTCGGCTATCCGGACGGCACTTTCAAGCCGCGAAATTCCACCACCCGCGCCGAAGGGGTCGCCTTCCTCGCCCGCTTTACCGGCATCTCAACCGGTGAAGCGGGCGATTTGTCAAAGTCGCCGTACAGCGATCTCCCCACGCGGCATTGGTCACTGCGGACGGTTCTGGCCGCGCGCAAGGAAGCCATCCTTGAATTTGTCCGCGGCAACGCTTTCCTCCCCAACGCCAGTTTGACCCGGGCCGAACTGGCGGATATCCTGTATCGGACAAGATTCGCCAAAGAGCAGTTGTCCAGGTACATTTTTGAGTGAGTGGAAGAGCGCGATCTTTTCCGCGGGGCGTCCGGGGTTTTCTGGCTCATAAGCTTCGGATCATTCTTTGATCGGGAACAAGATCCTGAGCGCGGCGACGTCGGCGAGCGCCGAGTCGGCCCAGGCCGGCACCCGGCCGGAGAGATCGAATTCGTTAAATTCAAAGACCGGCATCGTCTGCCATTTTTCCTGCCCGTCAAGCTTGACTTCGACCAGGAAACGGTCCAGCAGTTTGGCGCGCCACTCTTCGCTTAAAGCGTCATTTTCACCAAAAACCGGCTTGATGAAATACTTAAAGAGCGGCGGCTGGCCTTCGAGCGCGGCTGTCTCATCGACCGGGCCAACCACCAGCCACTGCGTCGCGGTTTGGACATATTTCATGCCGGCGCCGTGCTTTGATGGAACGATCTGGAAGCCGCCGATCCGCCTCAGCCGCGAAGTCGATACATCGATGACACCGGCATGATCGGCACGGATACGGCCCACAGATGCGTACTTTGTCCCTTCGAAGCGCCCGACGCCGATGACCGGCCGCAGGACCTTCCCGATCACTTTATCGATCCCGGAAAAATAAGTTATCGTGACATCGCCGCCGACCGCGTTCTCAAAGACGATCTCCCTGGGATAATCGAGCGGTTTTTCGACAATGATATAGATCCTGTCGCCGACCGCCGGGGCGTAGCCGCTCATCGGCACGAGCTTGTAGGCGCCGCGCGAGAGCAGGACCGGATTGCCGACATATGGAGAGTAGCCGTCACCGAAGATGCTCGTCCCCGCCGGGATATCGGTGTAGATCGACGAGTCGGGACTCAAATAAGACCTGTAAAACTTCGGCGGCTGGATAAACTCCTTCGGCAGTAAACTAAAAATGACGCCGCCGCCGGTCGTCGCTTCGGTCGTGACTTTGAGATGGATCGCGTTGACCGCCGTCGCCGCCACCGTGCCGTCCGCCACCCAGCGCGAAGCCGTGTAGCCCTCGGGATTCACCCTCGCCGTCGGATAGACAACATGTCCGACCGTTTCCCAATTCTTTCCCTTGTCGGCGCTGACTTCTATTGTCCCGCCCGCCTCGTTCCAGACCTTGATGCGGAATTGTTCTTCGAATTTAATGGAGGCTTCGGCAAAACAGAAAGTAGAGAGTAGAAAGCAAAAAATAGAAAATAGAAATACTTTACGCATCAGGAAACAAGAAACTCGATCAGCGTGCGCACCGGCACCCCCGTCGCGCCTTCGGGCAAATAACCCCTCGCCTTGTCGAGGAACGCCGTCCCGGCAATATCAAGGTGCGCCCAGGGAGTTTCGCCCACAAATTTCGCCAGGAACGAGGCGCCGCTTGAGGGCGAGGCCTTGCCGGTGCCGGAAGTGTTCTTGATATCGGCAATGGCGCTCTTGAGCGCGTTCTTATACTCGTCGTAGATCGGCAGCTGCCACAGTCGCTGGCCGCAGCGGTTGCCGACCTCAATTATCCTGTCGAGGAGCGCCTGATCGTTGCCCATGATCCCCGTCGCCGCATCCCCCAACGCCGTGATACAGCCGCCGGTCAGCGTCGCCACATCGATCAGTTTCGTCGCGCCGCGTTTCTTGGCGTAAGTAATGGCATCGGCCAGGATCATGCGGCCTTCCGCGTCGGTATTGGTCACCTCGATCGTGTAGCCGGAGAGCGACCCCACGACATCGCCCGGCTTGGTCGCGTGGCCGGAGGGCATATTTTCCGTTAACGGAATGACGCCGATGACATTCTTTTTCGGTTTAAGGTCAGCCAGCAAACTCATCGTCCCCAGCACCGCCGCCGCCCCCGCCATGTCGGATTTCATCTCATCCATCCTCTTTGGCGACTTGAGCGAGATGCCGCCCGAATCGAACGTGATCCCCTTGCCGATGAGAGCGATCTTTTCTTTTGAGCGCGGGTTGCCCCGGTATTCGAGGGCGACCAGGCGCGGCGGCTCACTCGAGCCCTTTGCCACCGCCCAGAGCGCCTCCATCCCCTCTCTCTTCGGATCAAGCGAGACGAATTTGAGTCCGTTGATCTTTGCGATATGCTGTGCAAGTTTAGCAAAAGCCGTCGGCGTCATCTTATTCGACGGTTCGTTAACGAGGTCGCGGGCGTGATTCTCGGCTTCGGCAATGATGAGGCCGAGTTTGGCGCCGGCGGAAAACGGCTTGATCTTTTTCGCGTCGCTATCGATGAGGACAAGTTCCCTGATCTGAAAATCAGGGGTCTCTTTCTCTTTGGCGTAACCGGGAAATTTATAGACGCCGAGGACCGAACCCTCGACCAGGGCTTTGGCCGAATCGCGCTGGTCAAGACAGCCGCAAGAGGCGCCGTGGACGATCGAAGCAACGATCTTTGCCCTGACTTCACGGGCTTTCTTGATGACCGCGGAGGCAGCCGTTCTGACCGCTTCAAGATCAAATTTATCTCTTTTGCCGAGGCCAACAATAACGACCTTTTTCGCCCGCCCGGCGCCCAAATGAAAAAGCGTCGTTTCACCTAACTTGCCGGTGATCTCGCCCGAACGGACGAGGCGCGAAACGAGGCCGCCCAGCGCCCTATCTGCGGCCGCCGCCGCGCCGTCTAATTTCTTTTCGCCCTCAAAAACATTAACGGCCAAAAGATCGCATTTAAAATCAACTAAAGATTTGTGTTCAACTCTTATTTTCATCTCGACTCCCATCATTTTTTCCCCTCTCCATCGAAGATGGAGAGGGGGGACGGTTTGCGTCAGCGGGTGAGGCTAGAATTTAACCTTGGGCGCCTCTTTGGCCTCTTTGGCCGATTCAAAGAATGCCTTGTCTCTGTCAAAACCGAAGAGATTGACAAAGAAGACCGTGGGGATGGTCTTGGCTGTCGTGTTGTAGGCCTGGACCGCGTCGTTATAGCGCATGCGCGCGACGGCCACGCGGTTCTCGGTCCCCGCCAGCTCGTCCTGCAGGCCGCGGAAATTTTCCGACGCCCGCAAAACAGGATAGTTCTCGGCCACCGCGATCAGCCGGCCGAGGAAACCCTCGATCTGGTTGGCGGCGGCGACTCTTTGGCCGGTTGTTTTCGCCCCCGCCCAGGCTGAGCGAGCCGCGGCCACGTTCTCGAACAACTCCTTCTCGTGTTTGGCGTAACCCTTGACCGTTTCGACCAGGTTAGGAATCAGGTCATACCGTCTCTGCAGTTGATTTTCGATCTGCGCCCAATTCTGCTTCACATTCTGGTCTTTCCCAACGAGCCCGTTGTAAATTCCCACCGTCCAGAAACCGATCAATAAGACAACAACTAAAATTCCGACCAACCATCGCCACATATGAAGCCCTCCTTCTTTACCAACTTCGCCCGGATCCCCCGCCGCCGCTGCTCCCGCCGCCAAACCCGCCGCCCCCGCCGCCGCCGCCGAAACCACCGCCAAAACTTCCTCTGCCCCAACTGCCGCCGGCGCCGCTAAAGCCGCCCGGCAATTTGAAATATGATAACACAAAACCGGCGATCGCGCCAAGGACGGCGCCGATGATGCCGGCGAACGCCAGACCGACCAGCGCGCCGAAAAATGCGCCGAATAAGCCGGGGACAAAACCGGAGGCATAGACGATCAGCCAGATGAAGACAATGAGCGCGACCGAAGCAAAACCGATCAGCCAGGGCGATCCTTCTTCGGAATAAACCGGCTTAAAACCCTCGCCCATCTCCTGCCCCGCCGACTGCGCGATCTCGGCAGCAACAGCCGCGGCGCCATTGTAAAGCCCGTCGCCAAACTTTCCTTCTTTGAAGAACGGCACGACAAATTTATCCAAAATTTCGCCGGCTTTCGCGTCGTTGATGACACCCTCGAGGCCGTAGCCGACCTCGATCTCAACCCGCCGCTCATCCATGGCCAGGAGGATCAGGAGACCGTTGTCTTTTCCCTTTTTCCCGATCTTCCATTTTTCAAAAAGTTTGACGGCGTAGGTTTTGGGATCAAGCGGCTCGACACTTTTCACGATCGCTACCGCCAACTCGGCCGAGGTTTTGGCTTCAAGCTCTTTGCAGAGCGCTTCAAGCTTGTCTTTAGTCGTTCCGTCAAGAATTCCAGCATAGTCGTTAACAAAGCCCGAATAAGCGGGGAACTTTGGCTCCGCCGCCACCGCCGTACCAACAAACCAACAAACCGACAAACCAACTAACCAACAAACCAACAAACCGACTTTCATTTCCCTTCCCTCCTCCAATTTAGGAAGAATCCGAACGCCGCGGCCAGCACCATGCCAATATAATCAAGCAGGACGAGGCCGAAGAGCCCGCCGATAAAGATGCTGAAGCCCATGATGAACGAACCGCCAAAAACGATCGGCAGGAGCGCCGAAACAAGGAACAGGCTGAAGACGGGGACAGATATCTTCTGCCAATCAAGCCGCCCTCTCCCCGGCCGCCGGTAGGTTTCCCAGCCGGCCAGCACGGTGTCGGCGACCGCCGCCGAGCCGATCTCGACCCCCTGTGAAAATCTCCCCCTCGACAATTCGGCCAGGACGCTCCACTCGATCTCTTCCTGCGCCTTGGCCGGCAGGACGTATAAAACCTGGCGGCCGACGACAAGTTTGACCCGGCGGTCCAGCACCGATATGAACAAAAGGACGCCGTGCTCAAGGCCCCCTTCGGAGCGGCCGACATCCCAGCGCTTGTAGATCTGCTCGGCATAGGTTTTAGCCTCGATCCCACCCTCAAGCTGGCGGATGACGAGGACCTTAAAATTGACCGAGGTGATCCGGCGCAGGTCATCGGAGAGGGTTTTCACTTTCTCCGCCGCGGCCGGCGTCACGACATTGGCGTAATCGGAGAGCGCGTCTTTGGGCTCGACCAGCTCAAATTTTTGCGCCGCCGCCCCGCCAACCAACAAACCAACCAACAAACTAACTAACAAACCGACCCGCAACCGCTTCATTTAAAAAAGATGGCGATCTCGCGCTCGGCCGACTCCGGCGAGTCGGAGCCGTGGACAAGGTTCTTGATCGTGCCGTATTCGCTCAGGACAATTTCTTCGCGCAGGTCGCCCCTGATCGTTCCGGCTTCGGCCTTCATCGGATCGGTCGCCCCCATGAGGGCGCGCAGGCGGCCGATCGCGCTTTCGCCGGAAACAACGCAGGCGACAACCGCGCCGGAAGTGATGAATTTGATCAAGCCGGGATAGAACGGCTTGTCCAGATGCGGTTTGTAGAGCTCGGCCGCCTGTTCGGCGGTCAAACTCATCTTTTGCCTGACTTCGACATTGAGGCCGGCGTTTTCAACTCTTTTAAATATCTCATTCTCTAACCCGCGGGCTACTCCGTCAGGCTTTATCATGAAGCAGGTCTTTTCTCGCACGCTTGATCGCCTCTTTCACCCGGCTGGCCGCCGTCCCGCCGGGAATGTCGCGGTTCGCGATAGAGCTCTCGGCGGAGAGCACCCGCGTCACGTCATAAGTGAAGACGTCGGAGAACTGTTTTAACTGGTTGAGCGAGAGATACTCGATCTGCATGTTCGATTCTTCGCAGTAGGCCACGATTTTGCCGACGATCGCGTGGGCCTCGCGAAAAGGGATGCCGCGCCCGACGAGATAATAGGCCACGTCGGTGGCGGTGAGATATCCCTTGCGGGCGGCCGCCGTCATCACCTCGGCGTTGAACTTTGTCGCGGCCAGCATTTCCGAATAGATGGCGAGGACGCTCTTGACCGTGTCGACGGTATCAAAGAGCGCTTCCTTATCTTCCTGCAGGTCGCGGTTATAGGCGAGCGGCAGGCCCTTTAAGATGGTCAGCAGGCGCGTCAGGTTGCCGAAGACCCGGCCCGTTTTGCCCCGGCAGAGTTCGGCGATATCGGGGTTCTTTTTCTGCGGCATGATGGACGAGCCGGTCGTGTAGCGGTCGGAGATCTCGACAAAGTTGAATTCGTAGGTCGACCAGATGATGAGCTCCTCCGAGAACCGCGAGATGTGCGTCATCAAAAGAGAGGCCGCGGCGGCGAAGCTGACGATAAAATCGCGGTCGGAGACGGCATCCAAACTGTTCTTTGAGATCTTCGAGAAGCCGAGCTCCTTGGCCAGCGCCTCGCGGTCGATGTCGAAGCCGGCGCCGGCCAGCGCCCCCGAGCCGAGCGTCATCACGTCGGCTTCGCACCCGGCCGCCAAGAATTTTTCCTTGTCCCTGGCGAACATCTCATAATAAGCCATCAGGTGGTGGGAGAGAAGAACGGGTTGCGCCCGCTGGAGGTGCGTGTAGCCGGGCATGATGACCTTGATATGTTTTTCGGCCAGGTCGATGAATACCGTCTGCAGTTTCTTGATCAGCCTGACAATCTCGGTCACTTCGTACTTGGCGTACATCCGCACGTCGGTCACAACCTGGTCGTTGCGGCTGCGTCCGGCGTGCAGTTTCTTCCCCGTCTCGCCGATCTTCGCAATCAGGAGCGACTCGATGTTCATGTGGACATCTTCAAACTCGGCTTTGAGCGCGATCCGTCCCGCCTGCATCCCCCGCATGATCTCTTCGAGGGCCCGGATGATCTTTTTGGCTTCGGCGGCGGAGAGGACCTTCGCCTTGACGAGCGCTCTGGCGTAGGCGATACTGCCGACGATGTCCTGCTTAAACAGGCGGCTGTCGTAAGCCACCGAGCTGCTGAATGCTTCAGCCGTTTTGGCCAGCGGCTCGCGGAACCGGCCGCCCCAGGCCTTCTTGTTCTTTTCTGCCATCTAAGCCCTCCCCTTCAATAACGCTTCGACTTTGAGCGGCAGGCCGAAGAGATTAATAAAACCCTCCGCGTCTTTTTGGTTGAAAACAGCTTCTTTTTCAAAAGTCGCGAGATCCGGCCGATAAAGCGACTTGACCGACTTTCGGCCGACGACGGAACAATTGCCTTTATAAAGCTTCAGGCGGACAACGCCCGAAACATTCGCCTGCGTCTTGTCGATAAAAGAATCGAGCGCCGTCTTGAGCGGCGTGAACCACTGGCCGTTATAGACCAGCTCGGCGTATTTGTGGGCAAGGAGCTGTTTGAAGTGCAGCGTGTCCCGATCCAAAGTAATTGTTTCTAACGCCTGATGCGCGGCGTAGAGGATCGTGCCGCCCGGCGTTTCGTAGACCCCTCTCGACTTGATCCCGACCAGCCGGTTCTCGACGATATCGACCCGCCCGACGCCGTGCCGGCCGCCGATCCGATTTAATCTCTGGATCAATTTGACCGGCGCCAATCGTTTACCATTGACCGATTCCGGTCTCCCCTTCTTAAATCCGACTTCCAAATATTCCGGTTTCCCAGGCGCTTTCTCGGGCGAATTCGTGAGCAGGAACATATCTTCGCTCGGCTCCCGCCACGGATCTTCGAGAATACCGCCCTCATAACTGATATGCCAGAGGTTGCGGTCGGAGGAATACGGTTTTTTCTTGGTCACGGGGATCGGGATGCCGTGGGTTTGGGCGTAATCGATCTCGTCTGCCCGGCCGGCTAACTCCCATTCCCGCCAGGGCGCGATTATTTTCAACCCGGGCGCCAGCGCCTTAAATGTCAGCTCAAAGCGGACCTGGTCATTTCCCTTCCCCGTCGCGCCGTGGGCCACCGCGTCGGCCTTTTCTTTTTTGGCGATCTCAACCTGGCGCTTGGCGATAAGCGGCCGCGCGACCGACGTCCCCAAAAGATATTGGTTCTCGTAGATCGCCCCGGCCTTGAGCATCGGGAATATAAAATCGCTGGCAAATTCGTCTTTGAGGTCTTCGATGTAGATCTTTGACGCGCCGGCGCTTAGCGCTTTAGTTCTTAAGTTCTTTAGTTCTTCCTCCTGCCCCACATCCGCCGCGTAAGCGATAACCTCACAGCCGTAATTGTCCTTGAGCCACTTGATCATGACGGATGTGTCAAGCCCGCCCGAGTAAGCCAGAACGACTTTCTTAACCATTTTCTCCCCCTAACAATTTGACAAGGATCGCTTTCTGGACGTGCAGCCGGTTCTCGGCCTGGTCAAAGACGACCGAGTTCGGGCCGTCGATCACCTCGTCAGTCACCTCCGCCCCGCGATGGGCCGGCAGGCAATGCATGAATATGTAATCCGGTTTGGCCAGCTTGGTCAGCTTCGAGTTGATCTGAAACGCTCCGAACTCCTTACTCCGAACTCTTTCCTCTTTCTCCTGTCCCATACTCGTCCAGACATCGGTGTAGATGACATCGGCGTCTTTGGCCGCGATGACCGGGTCGTTCAAGATATCGATCTCAACGCCGGTTTTTTTGGCATCGGCCATCGAAAGTTTCGCGATCTTCTCGTCCGGTTCATAGCCCTTCGGCGTCGCCACTGTCAGGTTCAAGCCAACCTTCGCGCAGGCAAACATCAGCGAGTGGCAAACATTATTCCCGTCGCCAATGTAAGCCATCTTGATTCCCTCGATACCCTTGCTGCCCTTGATCTCCTTGACTGTAAAAACATCCGACAACGCCTGACACGGGTGCAAGAGGTCCGAAAGTGCATTGATCACCGGCACATCGGCATATTTGGCGAGCTCCGTCACCTTCTCGTGGGCAAAGGTGCGCAGCAAGATAGCGTCGGCAAAGCGCGAGAGGGTGCGCGCGACATCGGGGATAGATTCCCTGACCCCCAGCCCGATCGCCTCCTGATCGAGGTTGATGGCCAGCCCGCCCAACTGCCACATCCCGATCTCAAACGAAACCCGCGTCCTGATCGACGGTTTCTCAAAGATCATCGCCATCGATTTTGCCCACAAATATTCGTGTTTGACCTTATTTTTCTGCTTGTCTTTGAGGTCAGCGGCCAGGGCAAGGATCCCCTCTACTTCTTTGGCGGAAAGGTCGTGAATCGAAATAAAGTCCTTCATGATGAGGGCTATAATATAACATAAAAAATCGGCGAAAACCACCAATGCAAGTTTCCTCCCCGCTGTCCCGACATATATAACGGCATGAGTATGTCTGAACGCCTATCGGGCAGTGGTTTGCAGAGCCAGTCGCTCTCCCATTTCGATGGGGGCGGCAGTGATCTTTTGTCTTCGCTGAGCGACCGCGTCTCCAGCGCCCTGGACCGGGCCGGCGGCGGCGCTTCTGCTTCCGGTTCTCCCAACTCCGCTATCGATCCTAATGATCTAAAAAAGGCTATCGCCGCGATCGGCGGCAATGTCCCCAACTTTAGCTCCATCGTATAATCTTCTGATTTTCGTTCTCTGCTTTCTGTTTCTCTCCATCTGATTTCTGGTAATCTGATATTCAGACCTGTCCACTGGCGAAATTTCGCCGATTTTCCCCCGCTTGAGCGTGGCAATAAGATTGCTGGGATTGGGAAAAGGCAGAAAGGGCGGAAAGGGCTAAAAAGGCGGGAGGGAGGGAAAGTGGGAGAGGAAATAATTTACGGGCATAGGAAGATGATCGTCTGGCAAAACATGGATGCGTTGGAATTATTTGTCCTGAGATCGATCTTAACCAAAATTCCCCGGACTCAATTTAAGACAATAGATCAGATCGAGCGAGCATCAAGTTCGGTCGTGGCAAATTTTATTGAAGGTTATTATAGCGGCTCCCTCAAAGAATATCTCCGCTTTCTCGGCTACAGCAGACGTTCCCTGGCCGAATTGCAGGATTGGGGGCGCCGGGTTTACCGAAGAGAATTTATCCCCCGGGAAACCTTTCTCGAATTCGACGATCTTTCGATCCGAACAACGTATCTCCTCTCCCGCCTGATTTCCTCCCTTAAACAAAAGCTCAACTGATCTCGCCCTTTCCGCCCTCTTCCGCCTTTTCCGCCTCTTCCCCCTC
>METM01000021.1:4930-53255 GCA_001772335.1 candidate division WOR-1 bacterium RIFCSPHIGHO2_01_FULL_53_15 | reverse complement strand
AAGTTTTCCCCGCCTTAGACCGATAATATTAGTGAAAGAGAAACCGTAACGACCGATTGCCTGTTATCAATCGTCGCGGTTTAGGTTCAATTAAAAGCTCGCGTTAACAGGCTTGTTCGCCGAAGGCGGACGGGCCTTTTTTTATGTAATTTTGGCCGGAAATTGACGATATATATTGGGAGGAAAAAATGGTTTTTAGAGGGTCGCTGGAAAAAAGATCAATGCTGTCTGTGCTTGGCCCGATAGCGCAGGGTGGGATAGACCACTATGGTCAGGATCAGGTCCCGGATCTCCCGATCCCCGGATCTTCCAGTCCCGCCTGCCTGCCGGCAGGCAGGGATCCCCGGATCACCGGATATCCATCGCCAATCAGGCGTGCTTGTGTTTGAGGTGGGACCGTTCCGAGAAATAATCGGAAACATATATGAAAATAGTCAAAACAACCCCTAAAATCAAAACAGCGGAAACGACAATAATAAAAGAAGTGGTTGGATCCATTGAAAATCAATCCTCCTTTTTGACAGTGAAAGAGACCATCAGCGCCAGGAACAAAGAGCCAAATGCTCCAAAAAGACCGATCATGATGAACTCCGCCTTAAGGTTGCCGGTCACAAAAGGGCCGACCACCAGCATGGCAAAGAGAATTTGCGCCACTCTACTCAAGAACTCAGCCAGGAGCTTCTTGGCTTCTTTCGTAACCAGCACGATAAGAAAAATTATAACCAACGGCAAACGATTAGTCAAGGATTTTGGAGAACAGGATTTCGGCGAACAAGGTTATCAGGATATCAGAGGATCAGGAAGTGGGTATCAGGGGATCAGGAAATCAGATACCCGATATCCCAATTCCCTAATATCCAAATCCCACTATCCCAATCGCCCAATATCCAAATCCCAATCTCCCGATATCCAGATCAGTCGAGGACTAATGGGCGGGCTTATGTTTGAAACGCGAGCGCTTTTGGAGCTCGGCATAGAGCACGATAGCTCCAATAACCAGCGCCAGAAGAAAAGCGACGGCATAAGCGGTATAAAGAGCAAGGCCGATGGCGTCCATTTTAATCATCCTCCTTTACGGCAAGTGAAATAAGCAAAGCAATGATTATGCAAAAAATTGAAATAAAAATACCCGGAAGTATGAGGCCGACATCATACCGCCCGGTAATGAAAGGGGTTAGAACAAAGGCGACAAATACGATTTACGCTGTTCTAACCAGGATATCAATTCCCGTTTCTTTAAACTTTCTTGTGATTTCCATTATTAGGGGCATTATAGCAGTAACCGGTAAGTTGTCAATAATTTTGGCGAGAGTCGCCTCCCTGATCTCCAAATCCCAATCCCCCAATCGCCCAATATCCCAAAGAGTCGAGGCATTATAGGAGATGAGATAAGAAATGAGTGAAATTAGTTTACTTAGCAATCATCCGGTGAACGGCAACAACCGCGTTTCCACAGCTACTAGTGGAAAGGCCAACTACGTATCCGCGACTAAACAGGTGCAAATTCTTATCGAGATTGGTTCGGTTAAACTTGGAGATCTCACTGTAAACAAAGGCGAAGCGGCTGATCAATTTACTGCACAGGAACGTACTGCCTTAGCCAGCGCCTTTGAAGCTGTTCAAGGGACTGCCGGTGAACCGGCCTTGATCGCTCTTTTAACCGCGCTTGCCAGCAAGGAAGATTCCCGCCCCGCCTCCACCACCATCGAGATCACCGCCGCCGATGTCGCGACTCTTAAAGGCAAGACAAATGGCGCCCTTACTGCCGCGGTCGCCGCTCAGCGCATCATCGCTCGGGCTTGGCTGACTGCATTTGCTGCTTCGACCAAGCCAACGGCCACCAATTTCATAACGATCATCAACGGTTTGATTCCCTCTGGTTCTACTTCGGTCGAAATCACCATGGCCGACGGCAAGACAAAATATACAATCTCTTCCGCCTCTTCCGCCTCTTCCGCCTCTTCCGCCCTTTCCGCCCCTTCCGCCCCTTCCGCCTATCTCATCGTTGCCGAAGGCGACGCCCCAAAATATGTCATTTTTGCTGACGGGACAGTAGCCGCGGTTAGTGACGGGAAAACCCAGGAAGGATCCGATTCATTTACCGTAACACTGAATGGGACAAGTTGGGAGGTCAAAAAAGTCGAAGCAGCTGTGCCTTTGGCTGCCGCGGCTCCGTCAGCTGTTACACTCGGAACAATTAAAGCTGGCACAGCAACTTTAGACGATTATGATAAGCTGACACCCGATCAGAAAACCGCTCTCGCCAAACAGCTGACTCCCACTCAACGCATCCTCTCGTTCACAGAAGGAAGCGCAACATATTTAGTCCTCGTTGAGGATCCCGACAACGACGGCAAATTCACTTTTGCCTCCACAAAGCCGGACGGAAAACAATGGGCGCACGTGGTCAAGAATGGCAATAGTTGGGAAGTTATGGTTCCTGGTCGGTTATGGGGACATAATAAGATTGCGGACGCAACCGAACAGCTTGCGCCGCAAGCCGACTCCGCACTTGCGAGACCCCCCATCCATCCCTCAACCACCGACGCCTGGAGCCGATATTCTCTTGGCATTAAAAGGTTTGATCCTGCAGTAAGAACCGCTCTGCAAGAGGCCATTACAAGCGGCAGTGGCCTTGACGATACGGAAATTGCCGATCTAAAGGCCAAATTAATTAATGCGGGCATGTCTGCCGAAGACGCGGAAAAACTTTTGACCGCACTGAAAGACGGCAAGATCAACAAAAAAGAGGCCCAGGACCTCGGCCTGACCAATAACGCCCTCTTCATCCTCATCGCCAACGGCATGAACGCGGCAAATACATCAGACACAGAGATCGACCTCGCCGAACTGCTCGAATTCGTCACGGTGGTCGAAGCTTATGCCGACCCCCTCGGCATGACTTTCGCCAAAGCCGCCGAGGCCTACTCCAAGGCCTCCTCCTTCCGCAATGTGAAGGTGAGCGAACTGTGGGATACGAGGACCAAAGTCGTCGATTGGTTTAGCGGAATAACTTGGGCTGAGGCGGACAAAGCAAAATTATCGACATCTGTCTATGATGCGCTCAGCGGAAAGATCATTGAATCGGTCAGGAGAATGATAAAAGACAAAGTTGCGGACGGGACATTGAAGTCGGCCGACAACGTCGCCGCCTTCCTGCTGCAGCTCGCGATGGCCAGCATGACCGGCTTATACGATACTTTTGGTTTTACGGAAGGCGAGATCACACAGCTTGCCGTCACCCCCTTCCGGCCGAAAGAGGTGGATATGGAGGGTCTGCTGGAATGGCTGAAGGCGGGGAAGGTGGAGGAGGAAGGGGAAACGGTGTCGAGTGACGATGAAAGAGAATCAGTTCAAAAGTTTTACAAATTGATCAGCGAAGAGAAATTTGACAATGCGCTCAAAGTCGCGAAGAAGATGAAAGCCGGCAAGGGCCAGGCGCTGGGCGAGTTGCTTCAGAAGCTCCTGGATAAAGCGGAATATCAAAGGGCCTATGCTGTCGTCATGGAAGCAAAGGATCCGGAATTAGCCAAACGATTCATTATCGCGGCGGTCACCGCGGACTTCCAGGGTTCGAGTGAATACATAGAAAAACTGGCCATGGACGCGAACGATCCCGCAAACACCTGGCTTAAATCTGTGCGAACTGCGATCGGTGAACACCTTTTGGATCTCGGGCGTAAAAAAGCTAGAGATAACGACTTTGTCCTTGCCGTTGAGCGCTATCTCCTGGCCGCCCGGTTTGGCGAAGATGTCTCTGCCAATCTCACAAAAGCCGCAAAGGAAGAGAAAGGCAAAGGTAACGATTTTGCGAAGAGTGTTGATTCAAGAAAGAGTGACACGACCGTTGGATATACTACAGAAATGGGGACCGCTTACGACCAGCGCAAGATAAAAGCCGCGCAGGGCGCTGTCGAATACTTAGAAAAGCTGATCGCACAAAACCCTCAACACCCCAAGAAGGATGATATCAACAAGGCAATCGAAGCTTTCCGAAAGATCACGGCTGATAGTCCGGTCGTCGCGATAGCAAGAACGGTCGCAACCGGCTTATACGATTCAGGAGGGAAACCAATAGGTACTCCTCCCATCTGGACTATCAGGAGTGGGAAAAACATTCAATATTTTGATGCTGAAACAGGAGGAAAGAAGCTAACTGTAAAAACAGAAGACGCAGCTGATAACAAAATAAGGCGGTACGTAGAGGTAGAGGTTGGGGGAACAAAGACAAAATATTACCTGACTGTTGAGCCGGTTGACAAGCCACCACCGGAAGGATTAACTCAGGCAGAGGCAGCTCATATTGACAGTTTAGTCGCTAATTTATTCGCTAATGATGATGATGCGAATTCCTGGTTAGTGAATGACACTAATAATGGCCCTATCAGTTTGTCAGCGGACGCCGCAGGCCTAGCCAAAAAGGCCGCCGCGCTCGCGTACATTAGGCAGCAGGGCAAAATAAAACCGCCCAAAAAGTAATATAACGATTTATGAGCAACGAATTGAGTGCCATTCAAAATAGTCCGCAATATTCGCCCTATGTCGGGAATATCGGCGCCGTTCCCGGCGCCACCGACGCTGAAAAAGCGCAGATCATTAAAGCCCTCCGGGAAGCGGTCGCTCTCTCCGGCTTAACGGACAAAGATCAGATCGAAGCGCTGGTCAATTATATTTACGCCGGGCTGAACGGCCAAAACGATTTTGCCTCATTAACCACCGCCACCCAGCTCAACATCCAGGCGGCCGTCGTTTTTGCCATCGTCTTAAAACAGATCGGGATCAAGATAGACGTTAGCCCCGAAGGCCTGTTAAAAAAAGATCTCGCCTCCATTTTTGACACCGCCATCGATATATATTCCAAGATCCGCACTGCCCTCCCTTTCCTCAAGAAGATCTATAACGTTAAAGCGGCTTCGCTCTTCCCGCCGCAATTGCAAAAAACAATTATCCTGCAGTACGGCCAGAAGATCGAAACGACCGCCGCTTCGCTCACCTCTTTAAGAAGCGACAACACCCGCCTCATCGCTCTCGGCTACGACCAGAAAGGAAAGAAAACGACCCTGACGGTCGAAAGATTCGCGGCCGGCCCGACCCCGGCTCTGACGCAATATGTTGATAACGGCTTCTATTACCGCTACAGCGACTCGGACGACCTCTTCCTCCAACAGTTGTCCAACAATGAGATCTTTACCCCCCTCGACCCCGGCCAGGAATTCGGCGCCAAGGAGTTTGACGCCGCCCTGGGCGGCTGGGCGGGCAAACAGGTTGACGCGGCCCTTGAGGCGGCCGACGGCCTGACAACCAAGCCCTTCGAATCTCTCCCTGCCGGAGCCGACAACCGGACTTTGGCCGGCGTGGCGGCCGCGATCGACGCGTCAGGGGTCCTGGCCGATGCCAGGGAGCTGGACGGCCTCATCCTCGCCTACACCGATCTTGATACCGGTAGCAAGCTCAGATTGTACAATCTCTTCCTCGATTACGCCCGGGCGAAACTGCAGAAAAATTACGGAACATGGTTCGTCTCTTTTGATTCCCTGAGCCCCGAAGAGCAGTTCCTGATCATCATGTCGGCGCGCGAGCAGGCGCTCGCCTACGCCCGGGAAAAAATTGCCGCCAATGAGAAGACGCTGGCCGCCCTCCCCAAGACCCACCCCAGAGACCTGGACTTCCCTCTGAAACAGAAGCTGGCCCTCCGCTTTTTCGGTAACGAAAGCTGGGCTAGCCGTGTGTCCGAACTCGATCAGATAGTCCCATACCCAACCCTGTGGCCTTTCGACGACGATACGACCATCCTTGATAGTAAACTTGTCCGCGAGGCGGCCCGGGAAGAGCTGGAGAAAGAGAATTGCGGGCTGGCCGATTTCCTCGCCACAGAAGCCGAGCTCAAGGCCGACTTCGAGCTCTACTCGGGGACCGTCGCCAGGATGCAGGCCGCGGCCGATCAGCTCATTACCGAGCAGAAACTAAGGTTCACGCCGCTTGAAGACAAGATCGTTACGCCACTCTTTGCCGAAGAGCTGGGCCTGGACAGCGAAGCTTACGGCGCCGCGGCAGCAGCCCTCATGGCTGTGCGGCAGAGCGTTAAGGAAGACCTGCCAAAAGTGTATGTCAGCGAAGCCGGTCTCGCGGCCGCCGAAAAAGCCCTGGCGGAATTGGCGGGAACAGCCGCCAAGCTCTTTAGCCCGGCGTACCAATATACTCCTCCCCGCCCGGCGCTCTCATTAGCCGCCCGGCTCGACTATCTCAAAACCGCCCAGGTTAAACTCTTCCTCCTTTTCGACTCAAAAAAGAATGATCTGCCCGCCATGCGGCAATTGGGGACACAGCTCATCACCGTCAAACTGCCGGCGGCGCAGCGGCCGGTCTTTGAAACCCGGGCTCGTCTGCTGGCGGAAGGATCGTTCACCTTCTTCGCTTTGCCGGATACCTTTGTCGGCCAGGTCGGCCAGGTCAAGACCGAAACGGTCAACGGCCACCCCATGGAACTGGTCAGCCCTCGAACCAGCCAACCGCTTCCGAGCGAGGTCGTCCGGCTGGTCCAGAGCGGCGGCTTCAGGCTCATGACCTTTGATGACCTGGCTTATGCCTACGACTCGGCCAGGCGTCGGTCCGAATTCGTCCCGGCGGCGCTCGAGCCGCTTGAACAACAGCATAATATTATCTTCACGAAAAAACTGGCGACCATGCGGGCGGCGCTGGCCGCCGCCGGGCAAAAGCCGGAGGAAGCCACCGAGCACCTGAGGGCCTATGAACTGCTGATCGACGGCACCTATTCGCTGGTCATTTCGCGGGACGAAAGGCACGGCTCGGAAAAATACTTTATACTGTTTAACAACAAAGACAGCCAGCGGGTTTCGCTCGAAGTCATAGATGGCGAAGCGTCCATTCCGAATACATATAAAGGCGATGAAAACTGCCAAAAGGCCGCCACCCTCGCCCCCAAGATCATCGCCGCCCACCGGGCGCTCCTCCTTTACCGCAACCCGCAGACCACCAACCTTGACCCAAGCCGGCGGCGGCCGGAAAACCTTTACCTGGAATCAATTGTCCAGGTCGGCAGCGCGACCGACAACTTCCTGATGGGCAAAACCGCCCAGGATATCGCGCTCGACATCGCCATCAATCTAAGGAACAGCATTCTGGCAGATCACTCCGAGCTGGCCGGCAAGCCGAACCAATTAAATGAGGTGATCGCCCTGGTGATCAACTGCGTTGCGCCGGCGCTTAACGAGGCGCTCAAAACGGAAAACCAGATGAACCTGCCGGCGCTGATCGCGGCCGCCAAGAAAAAGGCACTGGCAGAGTTTGAGAAGCAAATTAAGACCGGAAGAGCCAATATCAGCCAGGGCAGGGAAAATGTCGAGGCCGCGGTGGCTTTCATCGAAGGGACGGCCGGGCAGATCGCAGCGGCCGACATCACGGATGAAAGCGCGGTCCAAAACTGGCTGGAAGATAACCAGCTTAGCTATATTTTGACGGAATTTGGCATTACGGCGGCCGATCTCATTGTTTTTAATTCCGAGGCCGAGGCAAAGGTCAGAGGTCACAAGCAAAAGATGGTGCACAATCTAAATAAGGAAGATGATAAAGTAGACAACTTCGAGGCTAACATCACTATAGCTCGAGCGTTTATCGGCACGACCGTCGAGCGGGTGCTAAGCTCATTTGGTACCCACAAAATGAAAAAAGGCGACGATCTCCGCCTTCTTTCACAAAAAAAGCTGGTCGAGGCCTTCGGGTTGATCCCGGTTTTCGCCGCCGCCTCGATCACCCCGGAAAGCGGACGGGCCAACGTCATGATCGGCGGGCCGACCGCCGGGCTCCTGCTTAACCTAAAAGTCATGGCCGCCCGCGTCGATGCCTCATCCGGGCCGGACGGCCGCCGGCAGTATTTGATCAGCGACAGCAGCGGCCGTGTCTCCTTGCCGGTAACCGCCGAAACTTACCCCGCCGAGATAACCGGCATACCGGCCGGTCCGCCGGCCGCCGTGGGAAGCGCCGGCTCAAAACTCAATCGGATAAGCCTTGACCTCTCTAATTCGCGTGCTGAACTCCCGGAAACCCAGCCGATCTTCGGCTTTAAGCTTGCCCTCTGGACAGAAACCGCCGGTTTACAGTTCCGCAACGCCAATCCGGCCAGAGTGATCGAGGTCGGCGGAAAAAGACGCCTGGTGGCGGTGGCCGCGGTCGACGCCTCTGATCTGATGGCGCTCCATTTATTGTTCCAAAATCCGACCTACCTGCTGGCGGGGAAAAACCGCCCTTCGGACGAAGAAATGGCCGCCGTCGCGCGCTGCCAGCCCTATCTTGATTCACGGCGCCCGTATTTTTTCATCACCAAAGACAACCTGATGCGCTCCAACTACCCGGATGATCTGGCCGATATCGAATTTTTTAATTTTGACAAGTCCCACCTGATCGCGGCCAACCTGCCGGCCGGGATGTCCGCGGCGGAAAAAGATCAGGTCATCAGCGACGCCCGGCTCGCCATCCGCCTGATCAAGCGCTACCTGAACATGAAGATCACCACCGCCGAAGTCGCCAAGGATACGCTGGGGCAGGCCAGCGTCACCCGGCAGGCGCTCGACCCGCACTACAAGTTAAGGTGGGACCACTTTGTCAGCGATGTCATCCGCGACGCCCAAAGCCGCGTGGGCAAGATCCAGTGGGTCGGCGGCCGCCTGCCCGATACCGATGTCATCCTGGGCGATATCGTTTCGGCCAAGGCGGAGCTTTTCCCCCGGGATGTCGCGGCGCTGCGCGGCAAAACGATCACCCCGGCCCGCGATCAGTACCTGCACGACGGTACGATCGACTCGGCCTTTGTCCGCGGCCTCCTTGGCAGGAAAGGTCCCGAGATATTCCTGCACCAGACGATCGTGATGGCCCTCCTCGGCACCTTTCCGGCCGACCTGCTCACTCCCGATCCAACCAAGAGCGCCCAGGAGTACGGCTATGACGCCTACATTGCTGACGGCCAACGCTATGTCGCGTTCTTGAAAAAATATCTTCAGACCCACAAGATCGCCTGGTATTCCCTCAATCCGACGACCGGCGATGATGAAGAAACCCAACAGGCCAAGCGGATCGTCAAAACCCTCGTCGAAAATTACACCCTGAACCAGCGTTTGCGCCCGCTGGTCGACCAATACGCCCAAACCGGCCAGGCGGAAACCCTTGGCGCCCTTTGGAACCTGGTGATATCCGAAGCGATGGGCGCGGTCAACATTGCCGACTACCTGGTCAGGGCTGAATATAGCCTCCCGCTCGGGAGAATGCTCAAGAACGACCTCTACACCTATGAATTCGGCAAAGGCGCCAGCGCCGGCTCCCTCGCCCGCCTTTCCGGCGCCGTCCAGGGCCAACCCATCCAGGTCAACCTCTCTGATAACCTGATCACCCAGCCGGTGGTCGAGAGCGCCGCCCGATTAATGAACGAACTGATGCAGCAGCTCGATGGGGGGAACGCGGATATTTCCCGCGTCCTCGCCCTGATCGAGCTTTTTGGTTTTGATTTTTCCAATAATTATTTATTCTTTGAAAAGAACCAGGCGGCGAAACTCGCTGAGATCCGGGCCATTCGCGACCGCCTGAAGCAGGCGGCCAAGGATATGCAAGAGGGGCGCCTTGGACCGTTTGAGCTGGCCTATCTCAACAACGGCGATGTCGCCATCGCCCTCGAGTTCGTGGCCAAGGTCGGGCTGCCGCTCCTGGACATCCTGACCGCCCGGAACAGCGCGCAAGGCGCCGAACAAAAGATAAATTTCGGCGCTTCCCTTTTCCTCGCCGCCCTGAATACAAAAGCGGTCGATCTGGCCGGCCGGGGACTGGCTGAGATCGATATCTTGCTCCCCGGTTCCAGCCGCGACGCCGGTGAAGCGTTTGCCCTGCTTTCGACCGCTCACGGAGAAGATGAGCTTGAAGCGCCGCCGGACAATATATTCACCATGCTCTTTTTAAGCGAGCAGGAACAGACCATGTCGGAGAGTTTGGGCCAGATCGGCCGGGATTCCTCCGGCCGGGACCGGTTCCAATCCTTAGCTCAATATGGTCAAACCCGCCTTTATTTCGGGTTTGTCCAACGATTGGCCATCATCTCACTGCAGATGACGCTCGGCTTCGCTTACCAAACCGGCCAATTAACGTCACATCCCAACAATCCTTTTGTCAAATCAAGATTAAAACAGCTCTCCTATACACAGTTAATGGGCGTATTTGACCTGATCGCCCCTTTCATCCCGGCGGCGATCTTCGGCGATATCTTCATGAAAGCGCGCCAGCAGGGCTTGGTCGCCGGCCTCTCCCAAAGCGCCGCTTACACCCATCAGGGGAACATGCTCAAGAAGTCGCTGACCGAGCCGTTCGAGATCGTTAAACGCTACGCCCTGGATAAATTCGGCACGCCGATCGCCAACCGCGCCTATCGCGGCTGGGCCAGCCGGGTCCGCCATCGTGCTGTCGATGTCCGTCTGGCTTCGGTCACCTCCGCCGACAGAGAAAATGCCGCCGCTCCGACCAAAGCCGGCCGGGCGGTCGCGCTCGGCAAACGGGCCTTTCATGTCACTTCGATACTCGACGCCAATCCGTGGAAATTAATAGTCTCCAATCCGGCCAATCACCTGTTGGGCGCGGTTGACGACTTGCGCGGGGGAAGCCCTTCAGCGTCCGGCGCTCACGACAATGTCTATTCATTCGAGCTGGCCAGCTCCGGGCAGGCACAAGGCGACGGCCGCGGCTCACTGGCCGCTCGCGCAAGGAAGGCGGTCACTACCGCCAAGATCGATTTCTTTGAGGCCGAGCTGCAGTTCATCGCCCAAAGCGCTGACCAGCCAGCCGCCTTCGACCGGGTCCTGAAAGACAAAGTTTTCAGTCTGCGTGGCTTACGCTTGAGCGCAGAAGAGAAGACCGGCTTGATCGAATGGATAAAGCAAAATATCATCATTGCTCCGGGGGAACCAAATTTTGACGAAGTGGTCAGGGTCAGGGACGCCGCCGCCGCCCGGCTCCTTGCCGACCTGCGCGCCGCCGGCGAAGGCCCCAACCGCCTTATCTCCGAACCGATCAGGATAAGCAGCTTATCGACCGGCGAAACATACGCAGAGGCAATGGCACGTTTCAACGCAACTGCCGGCCGGGCCAGGGCGGTCGTCGCGCGCACTCTCGGCCTGGGCCAGGACGGCTTGCTCTGGTGGAAAAAGGGCTGGAAATGGGCTTTTGGCCGCGGCCGGGAGCTCTCCTGGTTCGGCCCCGGCAAAAAGATCCACGATGAAATCAGGTTTAAGAACACCGGTTGGGGCGCCAGAATGATCGATTGGTTCCATTCGTTCACGGCCGCCGGTGTCCAGCGTGATCTGGAAAGAGCGGCCAGGGTCTATATCGTCGAAACCCCTGCCCTCCGCGAAGCCGTGGTCTATTACTCGCCTCAATTCTTTAATCAGTCCATTCAGGCCTACCTGACCAATAACGAAGGGGGGCAGGAATTAAGAGCCCAATCCGTGGGCCAGCTGGTCAGCAGCAACCCTGTCCTGATGGATAGAATGGTCGGCGAGAGCGGTCAGTTTATCGAACATTCCCTCAGGGCGATCTTAGGCGAAGAGATCGATCTCGATCGGATCAGGAACATTAATTTGCAAACTGAAACTGATCCGGCGATGGTCAAAAGAAAAGTCGCTTACGACTTCGTCGTCCGGGGATTAAAAGAGGCCTATGCCAAGACCCTGCTGGAACAGCGCTTTGGCTACGCCGCCAAAGCGGCCCGCGCCCTGTACGGCTCGACCGGGCGGGCCGTGTATGAGGCGAAACTGCAGGCCAGGGCCGGCCGGGATACGTTGAGCTGGCCAGGAAGAGCTTACAATTGGTTCCGGCGCGGAATTACCGGCCGAGAAGGGTTGACGCAGAACGCCCTGAGGATCAACAACGCGATCGATCTTGGCGGTTCAAGATATAACAACTCTCCCCTCGACACCGTTGTTTATATCAACGTCGATGACGGCCGGGTCGTCCGCACCACCAAAAAATTGTTCGAGCAATATCGCGGGACCGGCGCCCTCTACGGCTCCCTGCAAGACAAGGCGGTCGATCTCAAGGATGGATCACAGCCGCAGAGGATCGCTGATAGCAATGTGGTTTATGACCTGCATATGCGGTTCCAGCCGAAAGGGACGGCACCGGCCGCGCCGCCTGCGGCCGAACCGAAGCCGGCCTTGGTAACCGGGCTCGACAGAACGGCAACGGCTGAAGACGCTGTCGCCGATTTCATGGAACAAGCGTTAATCTCGACCGATCCGGAACGCAAAGCCGCCGCGGAAGGTTATCGGCAGCTGGCCGAGGCCGGCCGGATCGAAGCCGCCAATAAAAAATATCCCGATCTCGCCCGGGAAATAGAGGGGGTGGTCCGCGTCGTCCTGGACGACCTTGATAAACTGGACCGGTCGCCCCGCTATCTCGCCGATTCGCTGGCCGACGTCCTGGGCAAGGATTGGATTTCTTTTAAAGGTAAATTCGAAGGCGTTTCCGCCCGGGCGCAATGGCAGTTTCTCCGGGCGGTTGAATTCGCCAGCCGCAGCGGCCTGAAAACCTTAATTATTGAAGCCGAAGTTGATTTCGGCGGGAAAAACGAAAATGCGCTGCTTGAATTAATCGATTATCTCAAATCGGATAAAGCCGCCCGCCGCAGCGCCTTAAGGGTCTATGCCGCCGGCTCTGATTTAAGTTACAATTTTTCACCAAAAATTCGCGTCCTCGGTCAGCACAGTTTAGGCGGGGCAGCGACTTCACTGCCCGAAAAAATGCCTCTCTCCGAATTGATAAAGAGGCTGCAAATTACGTATGGCATCAGCATCTCCGGCAACTTGGCCGTTGAGCTTGACCCCGCTAAACTGTTAGAATTCCTCGATGCCTGCCAGGTCAAAGGGATAAAACAGCTTGATTTCACCGGTGTTGATCTCACTCCTGACCTCCTGGCCAGATTCCATGCCCAGTTGATCGACTCTACCGGTAACGCGGATACGATAATTCTTGACCGGACAGGAGTCATTCGGCCGACGCCTGCTCCAATTGCTGCAGTTGCCGACAAATCCCTCCCCCCCTACGACTTAAAAGCCGAGCCCGCCCCCGCCGAAGCCGCCATTGCCCCCAGCCCCCAACCCAAAATTGCCGAGCTTGCCGGAAGTTACGGCATCGCCATTCAAAATCTGGATGGGCACCTCGGCGAGGTTTCCCCGGAAATATTGGGAAATCTTTTTGAGGCCAGCAGGAAAAATGGAATAATTTCATTCAACTTTGAAAACGGCACTCCGCTTACTGATGCAAAAATTAAAAGCTTGCTCGCCTACCTTGGAAAAAATCAAATTCCCGAATGCACGGCTCTAACCTTCAATGCGGATGGCACCACTTCCTTCGTGAACGACGAGGTTGAAGTCAAGCGGATAGGACCGAAAAATCGGACCATTACGCCTCCGCAAGCCGGAGGGAAAGCTTTTCATCAGCTTGCGCCTCAAGAAATCGGCTGGGAAATTGTGAAACCCCCTGCCCCAACGCCGGAATTAACCGTGATTGAGGGAGGAGCTTCCAGGCGGCCAAGAATAGCCATGTCAACCCTCGGCTCTGCCGCTTCCGGTTTTGTGGTTGAAATACCTGTCAGCCTGATGCGTCAATACTTTGGCGAAAAAGGTGAAATATCGCTTCGGCAAACGCTTGAAGATGCGGCGCACGCCGGCATCGGCTGGGCTATATTTGGTTTTTTACAGGGAGCGGCCATGAATTTCCTTGGTTACTCTCCCGCTGGCGCAATGATATTCGCAATCACGCTTCCCACTTCCTGGACACTGGCGCAAAATCCGGCACAGGGCGGTCAAATCCTGGCGCACTCCGCTGCGGGCATCGGCGGATTCACCGCCGGCATCAAGTTTGCCAAAAAGTTCGGTCTTGATAAATTACCCCGGGGAGTCGGCCACTTGGCTGTGTTGTTCTGCGGCGTCGTGGGGGCGACCGGGGCCGGAAAACTCCTGGAAGTTGCCGCGGACAAAAAAATCGGCGCCTTTACCCTCAAGTATGTTTTGGATTCCCGGGCGGCCAACGGCATCGCGCGGGCGGTTGGCGCGGCAGCCGGGCCGGTCAACACTTATTATGGTAGTCGCATTGCCGCCTCGGCGCTCCTGCGGGCGGTCCCCTCCACGCTGAGCGCCGCGAGCATTGCCCGCTTCAGCAATATCTTTGGTCTCCTCTCGGTCGTCGCCATGATTCCCGGCGATTCGGCAACCAAGCCCAGTCCTTATGGTCAGCTCACTTTAACTGATGTTGCGCAGTCAGATACCGCTCTTTCGCTCAATGACCCGCGTTTATTAATCGGCAGCGACAGTGAAGTAAATCAACTGGGCTTCCAGATAATGCTCGCGCTTTCAAAGGCGGGCAAGATCGAGCGCGGCATGATCCCCGGTTATGACCGTGAGCACTGGGACCGCTTCATGAACATCTTTGCCGATGTTGATCTGAACCATCAACCATCCGTTGCCGCCGCCTTTGATCGGTACCAGGAATTTATGGCCTGGCGCCGGTTCCTGCCTTATCCGCGCCACGCCTCCGACATGGTCCAGCAGGTCCTGCAGAAGGCCTTCGCCGACTCAAATATAACCGCGCTCGACCGGCGGACTGCCGCCGCACTCATCACGGCGCTCGAACAGGCGGCGCAAATTGAGGCAACTTCCACCTATAAAATTAGCCACCCTCTGGTTAAGATGGGTGTCGCATCGGTAACTATCGTCCAGGAAAAGATTTCATCCCGGGATGCAGCGTTTGATCAGCTTTTGCCCCATAAACAATCGCTCATAAGTTACGTTGGAGCGCGTACCAATTTGAACTCCGGTGATAACCGGAAGCTTATTTTGGAAAGATTGAGTCAAGACACGTTTCGCATCACGCTCGACGGCAAAACCAAAACCGTGCGCTTCTATTCAGACGGCGGATGGAAATCGCAATGAGTCTTTGACGAGGGGGCACAGCGTTTAACAGGCACGTTGGCGCCCTCTCCTTAAGGGCCTTAAATATGGAGAAAATATTATGAGCGGGATTGACGGTTTAGACGGCAGAATTTATAACTGGACGGTCAAGAAAATCACGGCGGCTCCGCGAGAAAATGAGCCGGCCGGGACTGCCTCAAGCCGGCCGGAAAATTTCCCCAGCTTCACGCAAACCGATCAACTCCTTACGGCGGCCAATATCCTAACTGATAATGATCTCCTGAAGGGGTCGGCCGGGAAACGCCTGGAAATTTATCAGGCCATATTGAGGACGGAAACTGTCGCGCCGCAGGACAACCACCTCGCGGCCCGCTTCGGCCTCTTCTCCCTCTATCTGGAATACAATGATTTCCCCGCCGCCCGCCTGGAATATGACAACCTGCTCAGTGTCCTAAAAACAGCCGACCCGGCAACCGCCGCCAGTTATAAATTCGCGCTGGCCGCCGCCGACATTTTTCATCAAGCCCGGCCCAACCTTAATTCAAGCCCGACGATTTCCGCTGGAAAGCCGATTTTACCAGCCCAAAACGGCGATTCAGCAAAATTCACAGATCGCCGCCTGCCAGAAAATATGTCGTTTTAGCGTCGACAAAACTGGAAAAGGTTGACTTTCAATTTCTCTGGTTCTAATAATCTGAAATTTTTGCCAGAACCTGCCGATATATATCTGGGAGTTCTGAGAGGTCAAAAACAAGGTCGATTAATCAGAGCTCTCATGTAGGAGAGGATATCCGGTTATCAGGGGATCAGGATATCGGGATATCCGGGGAATGAAAGATAGAGGCCTGATGAGATGTACGGAAAATAATGAGGAAGAAATAAAATGGTCACATTAACGAGACGGGTTGAAACGTTTTACGGGGGCAGGCCAGCGCTGACATTCGGGTCGAGAACGCTTGGCCTGACAGTTAGCGAAGCGGGCAGAAGTTTGGTTGGCAAAATTCAAAATTATCCATTCGGGAAGATTGCGTTGCCGCGACTTCCGCAAAAAATAAATTTAGCTTCTATTCCACGTTGGACCAGTAAGAGGGCAATGGCGAGGTCTGCCGCTATGCAGTTGTATGATAGAAATCGCATTGGAGATGCGGTCGAAGCAGATCCCACCTATCTCCCCGCGCTAGAAAGGATCGCCCTTCATGATTTAAACCACGGCCTACCAGGAAAAGCATCATTTGTCTTTGAACGGATTTTGGTTCTCGATCCTTATAATTATCATGCTTTGACAAATTTGCCGAAGCTCGGAGAAAAGCTCGGAAAAAACAAGCAGGCCCAAGAACGGGTTCCGCGTCTGTCCGAAGAGCAATTGAAAGCGGTATTCCTTTTTGATGAGGGAGTCGAACTCAGAGAAAACGGCCATGAAGCCGAGGCAGTGCGAAAGTGGGAGGAAGCAATTACTCTTTTCCCCGAATATGACCGGCCCCACGGCTGCCTGGGTATATGGACTTTTAACCAGGGCCGGTTTGAAGCGGCCAAAGCTCACTTTTTCAGGCAATTATCGGTCAATCCTGCCGACGCGGTTTCTTTGTTTCTCCTCGGTGAAATATATCATGGGGAGAAAAAATCGCGGCTGGCGCGGGCTCTCTATGAGCAGGCATTTGAAGAACGCCCGGTTTATGCCTCTGCCGGCCTTGGTGATATCGGAGCTCAGGCGCTCCTAAGAAGGTGGCAAACATTAACCGAAAAAGAAAAGCGGGCGGAAAAATTAGTCGGCAAATGTTTTAAACATTATAATGCTGGTGATTTTAAATCGCTCCTGGCTATTCTTAATAAAGCGCAAAAGCTGGCGCCGGGAGAACCGGAAATTACCCAACGCATTGCTGATGCTTACCGCGAACTTGCTGATGCTCAAAGTGCAGCAAATGACTACGAACAAGCTGCAAATAACTATGGCATGGCTATTGAAAAATATGACGCCGCGATCAAATTATTTGAAAAAATAGCGGAAGAAGCGCGCCAAGCCGGTTTTGAAGCGAGGAGACTTGAAGAAAATAATCAACAGTGCCACTTTGCCATGGCGTTGGGTTGCCTGCGGCCTCTGGGATCTTCCGTCAAAGACATTGAAGAATATGTGAGGAGAGGAGCGGGACTCTTGCCTCACGAGGCTGTTGGACATTTAATCCTTGGATCTTTCCTGATGGAAAACCATAGAATAGAAGAAGCCATTGAGCCCCTTAACCAAGCTCTCCGCCTTCCAACTTATGACCGCGGGATTAATGCCCAAGCAAACAATTTTCTAAATAAATGTTATAAAGAATTAAACAATCCCAGCCGGGAGAGTGTTCATTAAGATGGAAAACGGAAAGGATCGATCGGCGTGAAATCTTTCTCAAGCCTTGCCTGGCACCGCCCTCTTCGCCGCTTTTTTTGACGCGGTCAAAGAGATCAATCCGCGTTTGGCCAACGCTTACGCCGATTACAGCTTTTCATCGACTCACGCCTGGAACACCATCTTTGTCGTCGGTCCCGATCAGATCGACGCCTATGTCATCGACGCGACGACTGACGACGGCGACGGCCGGTTCGGCAACAACCTTGGCGGCCTGGCGAATTACAACCGCTAATTCGTGACAATTCGGCCATCTTGCTCCTTTCTTCATTATGTGTTAAAATTTTCGCATGCAAGACGAAACCATCTCAAGTTTTCTCGCGGAAATAAAACCATTAAATCAAAAAATAAACGCGATCTACCTTTTCGGTTCCCGGGCGCGCCAGGATTTTCGGCCGGACTCCGATTATGACGTTCTGGTGGTGACCAAGGAAAAAGACCTGTCGCTGAAGGATCGGCTGATCGAGTCGGCTTTCGACACTCTTTTGAAAACAGGCCGATATATCTCTTTAAAGGTTTTTCCCCAGGCCGAGTTTAAACGCCTTTCGAATATACCAACCCCTTTTATGGGCAACGTTTTAAAGGAGGGGATAAAAATTGGATAAAAAAACCGAGGAACTGATCAGGGGTTATTTGGCCAAAGCCGAGGAAAAACTCGTTTCGGTTAAGAATCTGATAGCGGACGGCTCTTATGATGACGCGGTCTCGCGGGCCTATTATGCCGCCTTCCACGCCGCTTCCGCCCTGCTTCTTTCCGAAGGGCTGACCGCCGATACCCATAGCGGTCTGGTCAATTTATTCGGCCTGCATTTTGTTAAGTCAGGCAAGTTCGATAAAAAGTTCGGCAAATATTTGTCCACTTTAAAGGAAAACCGGGAAAACGGGGATTACGAAGTGTTTTCTGCTATAGATAAAGAAACGGCCGACAGCGCTTCAGTCGAAGCTGAAGCATTCGTGAAAGAAATGAAACGATATTTATCCGCTCTGGGTGTCAATTTTTAGCGTAATTTTTACCTGATTCCCTGATACCCTGCTCTCCCGATATCCACTTCCTGATAACCCGATCCCCTGATAGCCTACTTGATCTTCGTCTCCGCCTTTGTCGCGGCCGTTAGATCGATCAAATAAACACCCGTGTCTTCGCTGGCCTTGCTGTAAACGACTTTTGTCGCGTCGGGAGAGAGACGGGGCAGTTCCCCCGCAAAACTTCCCAACACCTCGGTCGTAGCGGGAGTCCCCGCGCTGATGTCGACACTGCATAAAGCCCCGCCGGCAATACCGTAGATGAGATTGGTGTTGGCCGAAGATATTTGCGGCTTATTGACCGACGCCGCAACAGCCAGGTCGGTGCGCGCACCGGTGCCGTCGCCGTTCTTCAAGGAAAGGATCGAATTGCCGCCCGAAACGTGCACAAAAGCAACCTTCGTTCCGTATTTCCACGTCACAAAAGAGACATCGGTTAAACCTGTTTCAACCGCCGTGTCCCCGGTCCCGTCAAGATTCACTGTGTGGACCTCCGTCGTCGTCACGTAGACGATCTTAAGCGCGTTATTGGACCAGTCAAATGACACGATGCCTGGATTGAAAGCCAGTTCAATTGCGTCGGCCCCGGTATGAGCCCCGGCAGCGATGTTCCGTATGACCACTTTGGCAAAAAGCCCGCCGCGCAGGCCGTCCAGGTAGGCGATGTAGTCGGTCGTCGGTGAGCTTGAAATATGATACGGCGGCGCGCCGGTCACGTCAAAGAGGACGCTCGCGCCGGTCCCGTCCGCCTCCATCGTCGTCAGCGTCTCGGTGTAAGTCGACCCGAGCTGGGTGCCGATCGCGTCTTTCCTCACGCTCTGCAGGCCCGTGATGAAGGCAACCTTATTCAACCGCGTCCAGCCGGGACCGTAATAGAAATAACTGTTTTCGATCTTCTCACTGCACCCCAGCAAACTAACGGCTAACAACAAACAACTGACAACTACGAAAAATCTCACCATGGCACCTCCAAAGTTAAGCGTACATCTGCGGCGGCTGGGGCCCGGGGAGGTATTTGAGCGGCTTCTCTTCTTTCTCCTTGTCCCGAGCTCTGTCGAGGGACTTCTCCTCCGTCCTCTTCCCTTTCCCCGCCAATGCAATTTTTAACACATCGTCCATCTCTTTGGCAAAATTGATATTAAGGTCGGGTGGGAGCTCCTTTTTTATCTCATCGATATCTTTCTTGTTCTCTTTAGGGATGATGACATCCTTGATGCCGGCGCGGCGCGCGGCCAGCAGTTTCTCTTTCAGCCCGCCGATGGGCAACACCTTGCCGCGCAGGGTGATCTCGCCGGTCATCGCCACATCGCGGCGCACCGGGTTGCCCGAAAGGGCCGAGGTGAGCGCCGTCGCGATCGTGATCCCGGCCGAGGGGCCGTCTTTGGGCACCGCCCCTTCCGGCACGTGGATGTGGATGTCGAATTTGCGGTAAAAGTTCTCCTCGAGGCCGAGCTCCTTGGCCCTGGAGCGGACAAAACTCATGGCCGCCTTGGCCGACTCCTGCATGACATCGCCTAATTGGCCGGTTAAAGTCAAGTTCCCCCGCCCCGGCATGACCGTCACCTCGATCGGCACGGTGTCGCCGCCGACCTCGGTCCAGACCAGCCCGGTCGCCGTCCCGACCTGGTCCTTCTCCTCGGCCAGGCCAAAGCGGTAGCGCGGCGCGCCCAGGTATTCGAACAAGTCGGTCTTTTTAATGTTGAACTTCGCGTCCTCTTTGCCTTTGACGATCTTCGTCGCGATCTTGCGCAGTATCGTCGCGATCTCGCGCTCCAGGTTCCGGACGCCGGCCTCGCGCGTGTATTCGCGGATGATCTCCTGCAGGGCGTCTTCGCCGAACTCGACCTTGCTTTTCTTGAGGCCGTGCTTTTCCAGCTCGCGCGGCAAAAGATACCCCTTGGCGATGCCGAGCTTTTCTTCCTCGGTGTAGCCCGACATCTCGATGATCTCCATCCGGTCCTGGAGAGGGCGCGGGATCGGCTCGCGCGTGTTGGCGGTGGTGATAAAGAAGACGTCGGAGAGATCAAAGGCCACTTCAAGATAGTGGTCGGAGAATTCCTTGTTCATCTCGGGGTCGAGGACTTCAAGGAGCGCCGCGGCCGGGTCGCCGCGAAAATCGTTCCCCATCTTGTCGACTTCGTCCAAAAGAAAGACGGGGTTGCTCACGCCGGCTTTGTGGATCGACTGGATGACGCGGCCGGGGAGCGAGCCGACATAGGTGCGCCGGTGGCCGCGGATCTCCGCCTCGTCCCGGATGCCGCCTAACGCCACTCTGGTAAATTTGCGCCCCATGGCGCGGGCGATCGAACGGGCGACCGAGGTTTTGCCGACGCCGGGCGGGCCCACGAGGCAAAGGATCGTGCCGCCCATCTTGCCCGTCAGCGAGAGGACGGCAAAATATTCGAGGATCCGCTCTTTGACTTTTTCCAGGCCGTAGTGGTCATCGTTCAAGATCTTTTCCACTTCGGCGATGTCGAGCTTACTCTTGCTCTTTTTCTTCCAGGGGAGCTCGATCAGCCAGTCAAGATAGGTCCTGATGACGGACGACTCGGAGGCCATCGGCGGCATCCGGCCGAGCCGCTCTAACTCTTTTTCCGCCTTCTCTTTTATCTCCGGCGGCAGTTTGGCCGCCTCGAGCTTTTTGCGCAGGTCGGCCAGCTCCGGCTCGGCGAATTCGTCTTCTTCGCCTAACTCCTCCTGGATGGCGCGCAGTTTCTCCTTGAGATAATATTCTTTCTGGACCTTTTCGATCTGCTTGCGCACCTTGCCCTGGAGTTTTTTCTCGACGTTCAAGACCTCGATCTCCTTTTCCAGTATGTCGGAGAGCTTCTTCAGCCGCTTTTCGGGGGTGAGCGCCTCGAGTATCGCCTGCTTTTCGTCGACCTTGAGCGTCAGGTACGATGAGATGAGGTCGGCCAGCCGGCCGGGGTTGTCGACGTTGATGATCGACATCAGCGTCTCCGACGGGATGCGGCGGTTGAGCTTGACATAATTCTCGAACTGCTTGATGACCACCCGCACGAGGGCCTCGGCCTCGGATGAGAATTCTTCCGGCTCGGGGACGCGCGCGACGGCCACCCGGTAGTACGGGGTTTCCTGGGTGAATTTTTCGATCCTGACGCGGCAGATCCCCTCGACGAGGACTTTGGTTGTGCCGTCGGGGAGCGAGAGCATCTGGACGATCTCAGAGAGCGTGCCGATCGAGACGATGTCCTTGGGGCCGGGCTCTTCGACCTCCTCGTTCTTCTGCGAGGCGAAGACGACCATCTTCTCTTTGGCCAGCGTGTCTTCGAGGGCTTTGACCGACTTGTTGCGGCCGATGAAGAGCGGCACGATCATCTGCGGAAAAACGACCATGTTGCGCAGGGGGATGAGCGGCAGCTCCTCCTTCCACTCCGAGAGTTTTTCGGGTCTCTGTTTGTCCGGCTTTTGTTCAGGCATGCCTATTTTTTCTTTTCGGAAGCCTTACTGCCCTTAATCGAGGTGATGACTTCGTCGATGATGCCGTATTTGAGCGCTTCGTCGGCCCCCAAGTAGAAATCGCGGTCGGTGTCTTTTTCGACTTTGGCCAGCGCCTGGCCGCTGTGCTTGGCCAGGATCTCGTTCAAGAGTTTTTTGATGCGCAGGATCTCCTGCGTCTGGATCTCGATGTCGGTCGCCGCCCCCTGCGCGCCGCCTAGCGGCTGGTGGATCATGATCCGCGCGTTGGGCAGAGCAAAGCGCTTCCCCTTTTCGCCGGCGGCCAGGAGGAGCGCCCCCATCGAAGCCGCCTGGCCGATGCAGATCGTTGAGATTGGCGTTGAGAGATACTGCATCGTGTCGTAGATGGCGAGTCCCGCCGTCACCACGCCGCCCGGCGAATTGATATACATATATGTGTCTTTGTTGGCGTCCTCGGACTGGAGGAACAGCAGTTGGGCAATGATCAGGTTGGCCACGTCGTCGTCAACCGGCCCGCCGACAAAAATTATCCGGTCTTTGAGCAGGCGGGAATAGATATCAAAGGCCCGCTCACCCCTGGCGCTCTGCTCAACGACCATCGGAATCATCTGGGCTTTCTCGATCATGATTTTTTCTCCTCCTTGTTTCGAGCTCGGTCGAGAAACTTGACGCTCGCTTTCTCGATCAGGAGATCGAGCGCTTTTTTTCTCAAGAGATATTCTTCGACGTATTTTTTAACCTCCGGGCCGATCTTTTCTTCCGCCGCGCCCATGGCTTTGACCTCGGCCTGGATCTCCTCATCAGAAACTTTCAGCTTTTCCGCCTCGCCCACCGCCCGCAGAATGACTTTGCCTTTCACCCTGATCTCGGCTGATTTTTTCATCTCGTCGCGCAGGGTCTTTTCTTCCTTCTTGGCGCCGCGCAGGTAATCCTCGAGTGTGAGGCCGCTCTGGCCCAGCGAGACCCTGAGTTCGTCCAGCATGACATTAATCTCCCGCTCGACCATGGCGGCGGGGATATCGACTTTGGCCTCGGCCGAAGCGGCGGCCACCGCCTGGTCTTTCAGGCCGGCGTCGTCGCCTTCTTTCTTCTCCAGCTTGAGGCCTTTGTATTTGCCGAGCTTAACCTCGGGGTAAACTTCAACGGTCAATTTAAAGACGAACGGCTTGTCTTGCGCCGCCGGCTGGACGATATCGACGCTCGGATAATCGACCGGATCGATCTTGCCCGCTTCGATCACCTCGGGATAGAGCTCGGCGATCAGGTCCTGGGCCGCGCGGGCCGCCACGGCATCAAGGTTGAGCGATTTTTCTAAAATGTTCTTAGGCGCTTTGCCCGGCCGGAAGCCGGCGATCCGGATCTCCTGGCCGGCGGCGGCCATGGACTTGTCATGGCTTTTTTGGAAACGCTCGAAGGTTTCTTCGATTTCAAAAGAAACCCTGTTGCCTTCCCTTTTTTGCGTGAGGATTTTCATGTCCGATGAAATATATTGTACCAACCACTTGACAATTTTGCAAGCAGGGGTATAATTCCTTCATGTTTACAACGGCGAAGAGAAAGCTCCTGGCAAAAAGCCTGACCAAAGCCGCTGAATATGTTTTTGCTTTGGTCATTTTAGGACAATTCCTTTCCGGGAAGATCAGTTTTTTGGCCGTGATTCTCAGCATTCTCATCTACACACTTTTGGTTTTTACGGCATTGATCGTTGTGCCTGATGAAAAGGAGGACGATTAAAATGATAAACAATTTGGACCCCTCCTGGGCGGGAGTGATCGCGCTGGCCGGCCTGTTGATCTTTGGAATTATCATGGCCGTTCTGATAACCATTCAGGAAAGCAGAGCTAAAAAACCTCTGCATCACAGCAAAGTTTGAACAAAATGAAGGGGGAAAATAATGTTTAAGAAAGTGATCGCGTTCGGGTTCCTGTTCGGGCTCATCGGCTTCGCGCTGTTTGGCGGCGGCTGCGGCCAGACATCCACGCCGTCGTCATCGGCCACGACCACCACGGTCGCCGCCAGCTCGGCGGTCGCAATTAGCGGCACAACGGCGGTCGGCGTCACCACCCTCGGCCTGCGGACGTTCGCCGACGCCCTGGGCTCCGCTGAAGTCAAGATCGGCTACTGCGAGGCCGGCAGTGACGAAGTCAAGGAGCTTGGCCGCGGCACAACCGCCCCCGACGGCACTTACGAAGTGCGCGTGCCGGTTGCTTCGCTGGAAGCCTTAAAGGCAACCGGCGGTTACGTGCCAAACTTAATGGTTGAGATCTCCAAGGAAGGGGTTGTCATCGGCTGTGTCATCCCCAGTTTAAGTCCGGAGGCTGGCAGTCGGGGTTATGCCCCCACCGCCAGCAAAGGCGACTACAAGAAGGCCCTGATCGCCCGCGCCGCCTTCAAAAAAGGCAAAAACCCCAAGGACTTTGATTATTCCGGCAGTGTTGACAGGAAGTTTTCCAGTGAAAGCATGAAAGATTATTCGCCAGGCATGATCGATGACATGGGCGATTCCATCATGAGCGGGGAAGAGGCCGAAGCCGGGATCGGCACGGCCTTGGGAATTTCAGATACGAACATGGCTCTCTTGCGCCAGAAGGGCTTTGAGCTTGGCCGGACATATATCGAACCGATCATGCGGGCGGCCTTTGAAAGTAAAACCCCGCCCGATCGCGCTGCAATGGATCGCGCCTTCGCCAGCATGGAAGCCGAGATGAGTACATATGCTAGGGATATTTTGGGGTTGAGCGACCAGCAAATCACCGATCTTAAGTCTATGAAAGACAAGGCAATAGAAACTGAAATGGGGGAACATTCCGATCTTGCGGGCGATGACAGCTTTAGAGAAGCCAAGCTGAGGATGTCCGGCGACAAAATGGTCAATATGTTCCTGGGCCAATGGAATGCCGCTGATACGATCGCCCAACTTGCTCCTTCCGGCAAACAGAGCTTTAAGGATAATCCCGCTTCTGCCGCGGTCTACACTAGTTTTGCCGCCAGCCGGGAATCCATAAAAACCGAATTGTTAAGTTTGATGAGCACGCCCGGCACCAGCCCGGAGGCCATCCCAACTTATATGCGCACAGCTTTCTTTGACGCTTTTCTCTTCCCGCCCATGGCGGCTAAACCGGAAATTAAAGAGGGCTTTGATCCGGCTTCGATGGAGGCGATGTTCGCCTCCTATACGAACAACCGCATCATGGTCTATTTTATGCAGACTTTCCTGACCGAGTTGCAGAGAATGACTTATTTTTCGAGCCAGGAATCGGCCATGCAGCCGATCTTCACGAATCGTTTTCAAAATACCGCCTCCCCGTACTATATGGGCCCGAATTTCTGGAGCGGTAATTTCCCCGGCGGCACACCCGGGACTCCTCCCACCCCGCAACAGATAAATGATCGCTTAGTGCTCTACAATGCCGCCCTGGATGCAGCCATGACTAATAATACGGCGCTGCGAACAATCTTTATCGCGGCCGGGTTCACAGACGCTCAGGCAACCTCTATTCTGAATGCCTTCCGCATCCTGATGGCGCCGCCGGACGCTTTCTGAGCCCTGATAATTCTTTCGGCAAGAAAAGCCCTCGCGAGAGCGGGGGCTTTTTGTTGCCTCACTAATTTTTCCCGTCACGAATCGCACAAAATATTTATCCCGAATTGTTCTCACGAATTGGCCGAATTACTCGCAAATAATTATTGGCGAGAAATCAGCGGGATTTGAGAAATGATTGGCGATAAATCGTTCGGGAAGTTTCGTGATATTGATATGTGAAAAAATTCGTGTTTTGAACGGCACGCTCGCGCATGTTATAATTCTCACATGACCAAGCACAAAAAACTGCAAAGCTGGATCAGGGAATGCGCCGAGCTGTGCAAGCCCGATAAGATCGTCTGGTGCGACGGCTCGGAGGAGGAGAAGGCCCGCCTTGAGAAAGAAGCGTTCAAGTCCGGCGAGTTAATTCAACTCAACAAAAAAAAGCTCCCGGGTTGTGTCTATCACCACACTTCAGTCAACGACGTGGCCCGCACCGAACACTTGACCTACATCTGCGCCAAGAACAAGCGGGACGCCGGGCCGACCAACAACTGGCTGGCGCCGCACGAGGGTTATCGCCGGGCTAGCGAGATATTTAAAAATTCAATGCGCGGCCGCACAATGTATGTCATCCCCTTCTCCATGGGACCGGTCGGCTCGCCTTTCAGCAAGATCGGGGTTGAACTCACCGATTCTATCTATGTCGTCCTCAACATGAGGATCATGGCCCGCATGGGCAAGGTCGTGCTCGATCTTTTAGAAAAGACCAGGGGCGATTTTACCAAGTGCCTCCACAGCAAAGCGGATCTTGACGTCAACCGCCGCTTGATCCTTCATTTTCCCGAAGACAACGCCATCTGGAGCGTGGGCTCCGGCTACGGCGGCAACGTGCTCCTCGGTAAAAAGTGCCTCTCACTGCGCATCGGCAGTTATCTCGGCGAAAAAGAGGGCTGGCTGGCCGAGCACATGCTGATCATGGGGGTGGAAGACCCCTCCGGCCGGGTCGACTACATCGCCGCCGCCTTCCCCAGCGCCTGCGGCAAGACCAATCTCGCTATGCTGCTGCCGCCCGAGGGATTGAAGAGAAAGGGTTACCGGATCTGGACCGTGGGCGATGACATTGCCTGGATGAGGATCGATACCGACGGCAAGCTCTGGGCGGTTAACCCCGAATACGGCCTTTTCGGCGTGGCGCCGGGGACAAACTCAAAGACCAATCCCAATCTCATCAAGGCAATAGAAAAAAACACGATCTATACGAACGTCCTGCTGAAGAAAGATAAAACGGTCTGGTGGGAGGGCGGCGACGGCGTCGTGCCCAAAGATGGCACGAACTGGCAGGGCAATCCCTGGCGGCCGGGCGAGCTCGACGAGAACCGGGAGCCGATCCTCGGCGCGCACCCCAACTCGCGCTTCACCGTCCCTATTTTGAACGTGCCGTCGGTCACTAACCGGATCGACCACCACCACGGCGTCCCGATCGCGGCGATCATCTTCGGCGGCCGGCGGGCGCATCTGGCGCCTCTGGTCTATGAGTCATTCAACTGGCAGCACGGCGTTTTTGTCGGCGCCACGATGGCTTCGGAGCGGACCGCCGCCCAGGTCGGCAAGCAGGGCGAGGTCCGCCGCGACCCGATGGCGATGCTCCCCTTCTGCGGCTACAACATGGGCGATTACTTCAAGCACTGGTTGGCGCTGGGCAAAAAGATGACTCCGCCCCCCAAGATCTTCAATGTCAACTGGTTCAGGAAAGACAACGGCGACTTCCTCTGGCCGGGCTTCGGCGAGAACCTGCGCGTCCTCGAGTGGATCATCAGCCGCTGTAAGAACGAGGTGGAAGGGGTCAAGACCCCGATCGGCTACCTGCCGCACGAAAACGACATCGACATGACGGGCCTGCGCAGCCCGCGCGAGCACATGAGAAAGCTTTTAGCCATCAACCACAAGGACTGGCGCGAGGAAGCGGAAAGTATCGGCGAATTCTTCAATAGTTTCGGCAAAGATCTGCCTAAAGAGATGAAACACGAGCTAAACGCGCTCGAAAAGCGGCTTAGATAACTCCCTTTCTCAGCATATAAAATTGAATCCCCATACTGAAGTATGGGGAATTATCTCAAAAAATATTCCCCACACTTTAGTGTGGGGTTTTATATTTTTCTCTTCTCTGCCGCCGCGACTTTTTTAACGATCCCGATCACGCTGTCGGGATTGAGCGACATCGAATCTATCCCCTGCTTCACCAGGAACTCGGCAAACTCCGGATAATCGCTCGGCGCCTGGCCGCAGATGCCGACTTTGACGCCGTTCTTGTGGGCGACCTCGATCAAGCTGGCGACCGATCTCTTGACCGCGTCGTTGCGCTCGTCAAAGATTTTCGCTAACTCTTCGGAATCCCGATCGATCCCAAGGGTCAGCTGGGTCAGGTCGTTCGAGCCGATCGAAAACCCGTCAAAGCGCTCTGAGAACTGGTCGGCGAGTATTATGTTGGACGGAATCTCCGCCATGACATAAACCTGCAAGCTGTTCTCGCCTCGCTTTAAGCCGTTCTTTGCCATCTCCGCCAGCACATTATCGGCTTCGCCGATCGTCCGGCAGAATGGGACCATGACGATAACATTGGTCAGCCCCATCTCCTCGCGCACGCGCTTCAAGGCGCGGCACTCGAGCGCGAAGCCCTCGCGGTACTTGTCGTTATAATAGCGCGAGGCGCCGCGGAAGCCGATCATCGGGTTCTCTTCTTTGGCCTCGAACTGCGCCCCGCCGATGAGATTGGCGTATTCGTTCGTCTTGAAATCGCTTAACCGCACAATGACCTCATGCGGATACTGCGCGGCGGCTAACATGCTGATGCCGCGGGCGAGCTTGTCGACAAAATACTCGGTCTTGTCTTTGTAGCCGGCGGTGAGTTTTTCGATCAGGCGGCGGGCCTTCGCGTCTTTCAGCTTCTTAAATTTAACCAGCGCCATCGGGTGGATCTTGATCTCGTTGTTGATGATGAACTCCATACGAGCCAGACCGATGCCCCGGCAAGGCAGGCGCCACCAGCGGAAGGCCGCCGCCGGCTCGCCCAGGTTCATCATAATCTGCGTCTTGACCTTCGGCAGGTTCTTGAGGTCGAGCACTTGCGCCTCGTATTTGAGCCGTCCGTCGTAGACAAACCCCTTTTCCCCCTCCGCGTTGGAGAGCGTGATCGGCTGGCCGTGCTTTAAGGTTCTTGTCGCCACACCGGTGCCGACGATCGCGGGAATGCCCAGCTCCCGGCTGACGATGGCGGCATGCGAAGTCCGCCCGCCGTGGTCGGTGATGATGCCGGCCGCCTGCCGCATGATCGGCACCCAGTCGGGGTCGGTCATGCCGGTGACGAGGATCGAGCCCGGCTCAAACCGGGCGATATTTTTGACATCCTTGATAACCTGGGCTTTGCCCACCACGACCGCGTCGCCAACCGCCATCCCCTCAAGCAAAACTTTGCCTTTTTCCAGCAAACGGTATTCTTTGAAGACGCTCGCCTCTTTTCTTGATTCAACGGTCTCGGGCCGCGCCTGGACTATAAAGAGTTGTCCTGTCTTGCCTTCCTTGGCCCACTCGATATCCATTGGTTTGCCGTAGTGTTTTTCGATAATAACCGCCCATCTTGAGAGCTGGAGTATCTCTTCGTCGCTCAAGACATAGGAGAGTTTTTCTTTCGTCGAGGTCGCGACATTCTTGGTCGCCCGGCCGCCGGTTTTCGAGTAAATGAGTTTCTTTTCCTTGCCGCCCCTCGCTTTTTCGATGATCGGTTTGAGGTTTGGCTTATCGAGCAGAGGTTTATAGACAAGATATTCGTCGGGATCGATCGTCCCCTGGACGATATTTTCGCCCAGCCCCCAGCCGGCGTTGATGATGACGACATCGCGGAAGCCGGTGTCGGTGTCGAGCGAGAACATGACCCCCGAGCCGGCCAGGTCAGAGCGGACCATCTTCTGGACGCCGATCGAGAGGGCGACTTTGAGGTGATCGAACTTCTTCTCGGCGCGGTAGGTGATCGCCCGGTCGGTGAAAAGCGAAGCAAAGCATTTACGGCAGGCGTCAAGCAGCGCTTCTTCGCCTGTGACATTGAGGTATGTTTCCTGCTGGCCGGCAAAGCTCGCGTCGGGCAGGTCCTCGGCGGTGGCGCTGCTGCGCACGGCGACATCGGCGTTCTCAAACTCGTATCTTCTGCTCAATTCGCGGTAGGCAGCGACGATCGGCTGGCGCAGATCGTCCGGGAATTGGCCGGCAAGAAAGAGCCCTCGGACGGCCTTGCCGACCTTAGCCAGCGCTTTGGGGCTCTTCTGGTATTCCGCGATGAGCAGCTTGAGGCCGTCGCCGATCTTGTTGAACTCGATGAAGCGCCAGTAGGCGTCGGCGGTGGCGGCAAAGCCGTCGGGGACCGGGACCCCCTTGTCTCTTAATTTGGCGATCATCTCGCCAAGGGAGGCATTCTTGCCGCCGACGAGCGGAACATCATTGACGCCCAGCTCGCCAAACCAGCGGATAAAATTATTGCTCACAAGCATAAAAAAATAGCGGGGGTGGGATTTGAACCCACGACCTTCAGGTTATGAGCCTGACGAGCTACCGGGCTGCTCCACCCCGCGTCATTCGTTTTGTGATATAATTTTAGCATGGCCGAACTAAAACTACAAGCCAACTTGAGCCAGACACTCGATCTTCTCCTGGCCCCCCGCCTTCTCCAGATGCTCAAGGTCTTGAGCCTCCCCTACCTCGAATTTGTCGATCAGGTCAAAAAGGAAGCCGAAGAAAATCCCGTGATGGAGGTCGAAAACACCGACGAATATGTGGAATTCCTGCGTTATCTCTCCGAAGGCCGCAACGTCAAAAAAGAAGCGGACTTTACTGAATTGCCCGGCCTTGAGAATTTCAGTCGGGTCGCCAAAACGCTTGAGGAACACCTGCTTGAACAGCTGGAGTTCGAGGATATCGAGGACAATTTAAAAGGGATCGGCCGCGAGATCATCGGCAATATCGACGACCAGGGCTATCTCCTGGCCTACCCTACCCTGCGCGACCGGCTGATGTCGCAGTTCGATGTCTCCCGGCCGACGGTCGACAAGGTCTTAAAGATCATCCAGACATTTGAGCCGGAAGGTGTCGGCGCGCGGGACCTCAAGGAGTGCCTCCTTCTCCAGATCAAGATGTATGATTTTGAAAACGAGGAGCTGGAAGAAATCCTCACAAAAGTCGTCGAAAAACATCTTGAAGACCTGGAGGCGAAAAATTTCGCCAAGATCGCGCAAGCGCTCGGCATCCCGGAGAGCGGCGTCGAAGAGATCGCCAATTACATCAAAAACAATCTCAACCCCCTGCCCGGCGCCTCGTACGGCGGCGAGGCCAAGCAGGTCGTCCCCTCCTTTGCCGTCGAAGAAACAGGCAAGGGCTACAAGTTCGTCAATCTGGAGACCCAGTACGGCCCGCGCATCAAATTCTCACAAACCTATCTCAAGATGCTTGATGACCCGAAGACGGATGAGAAGACAAAGTCCTTCCTCAAAGACAAGCTCAAGCGGGCGAAAGAGCTGGCGGAAGATTTTGCCAAAAGAAGTGAAACTTTGGATAAGATAGTGCGAAAGATAATCGGGTCGCAGGACGACTTCCTGAAAAAAGGGGTGCTCTGGCTCAAGCCCCTGACGCAGAAGAGCTTGTCCGACGAATTCGGCCTGCATCCCTCGACCATTTCGCGTTCGGTGGCCGGCAAATATATCCAGACGCCGCAGGGGCTCTATCCGTTGAAGTTCCTCTGCCCCCGCGGGCCGAAAGGACTGACCGCCGCCCGGCTGAAAGCGATGCTGGTCGAGATCGTGAACGGGGAAAACAAAAGCGAGCCGCTGACCGACGAGCAGGTCAGGCGGGCGATGAAAGAGCGCGGCGTCGAACTTGACCGCCGGACCGTCGCCTATTACCGGAAGGAGCTGGGACTGCCGACGGCAATGGATAGAAGGAGTTGAAACCCCACAATTAATTGTGGGGATTACTGCAATATGCAAAAACCTAAGATACTGGTTGTCGACGACGAACAGGGCCTGCGCGACTCGATGCGGATGCTCCTCGAGGACCGCTATGAAGTCCATCTGGCCGCCAGCGGCCGCGAAGCGATCGCCGTCGTCAAAAAAGAGCCGATCGACCTTGTCCTCCTCGATATCATCCTGCCGGAGATCGACGGCATCGAAGTCCTCAAGATCATCAAGGGGATCGACGACTCGATCGAGGTCGTCATGGTAACTGCCGTCATCACAGTCGGCAAAGCGGTCGAAGCCCTGCGCCTGGGGGCCTACGACTACATCACCAAACCGTTCGACATCCAGGCCCTGACCGAGCAGGTCGGCAAGCTGATCGAAAAGAAAACCCTGCAGAGAGAGAACCTCTCCCTGCGGCGGCTGATCGAATCGGAGTACCAGTTCGAAAAGATCGTCGGCAAAAGCGGCGCGATCCGCGAGATTTTCCGCGTCATCGATGACGTGGCGGGCAACAGCGCGACGGTCCTGATCACGGGCGAGTCGGGCACCGGCAAGGAGCTGGCCGCCCGCGCCATCCACAACCGCGGCCCGCGCAAAGACAAGCTCTTCGTCGCGCTCAACTGCGCCGCCATCCCGGAGAACCTGCTGGAATCGGAGCTCTTCGGGCATGAAAAGGGTTCTTTCACCGGCGCTCACGAGCGTCAGCTCGGCAAGTTCGAGATCGCGAGCGGCGGCACCCTCTTCCTGGACGAGGTCGGCAGTTTGCCTCTCCCCATGCAGGCCAAGCTCCTGCGCGCCATCCAGGAGAAAGAGATCGAGCGGATCGGCGGCGGCCGCCCCGTCCCGGTCGATGTCCGCATCGTGGCCGCCACCAACTCTGACCTTAAGGCGGAGACCAAAGACCGCCGGTTCCGAGAAGATCTCTACTACCGGCTCAATGTCATCCCGATCCATCTGCCCCCTCTGCGCGAGAGAAAAGAGGATATCCCGCTCCTGGCCGAGCATTTCCTGCGCAAGTACAATCACGAGTTCGGCAAAAAGATCAAGGGTTTCAAAAAAGATGTTCTCTCTCTCCTGGCCAGCTACAACTGGCCGGGCAATATCAGGGAACTCGAGAATCTCGTCGAGCGCCTCGTTGTCTTGAACCGCGGCAAGGAGATCGAAGCCGAAAAACTGCCGGCCGAGATCAAGGGTGAAACCGGCGCGGCCGGCACGACCGAAAAGCGGTTCAAAGAAGCGGTCATGAAATTCGAGGCCGAATTCATCCGCTCCGCGCTTGATAAAGCCGGCGGCAAAAAGAGCCGAGCCGCCAAAATGCTCGGCATCCACCGCAACACGCTTATCCAGCTTGAGAAAAAGCTCAAGATCTGATTTCTCGTAAACCCCGCCCACTTTTGACTGCACAAAACGATTGAATTGCACATCTTTCTATGCTAAATTTACTTTCGCACCGTGGCAATAACATTGCTGTGTATTGTCACGGAGGTGAGTTAAAATGAGAACACAGATCAGAAAAAAAGAGTGGTCACCGGCCCGGGAGATCATGCCGCTCATCCTCGGCAAGGAGCTGGGCGACGACCTGAGCGAAAAAGAGATCAGCAAGCTCGAGCTTTTCGAGGCCGGCTTAAAGAACGGCATCAAGAAAGATGACACGATCGAGGCGGCGGTAACCAAGATAGTCAAGTTAGCGCTTGCCGCGGAGTTCGGCCCCTCGCTGGTCAAGGCCCAGGGGGCGGCCCAGATGGTGGCGACCATCACCCGAGCGATCATGGGCGACGCCAAACTCAGGAAGCAGGCCCTGATCATAATCGACCGGTTATCGAATGAATGAATAAAATACTGATCGTTGACGACGAGCTCTCGATCCGCGAGTCCTTTTCTCTCATCTTGGGAGAAAAGTACCGGCTGCTTTTGGCCGCCTCGGGCGAAGCGGCGCTCAAATACGCCGCCGGGGAGAAGATCGACCTCGCCTATCTTGATATCCGCATGCCGGGCCTCGACGGCCTGGAAACCCTCAATCGCCTCAAGGAGATCGACCCCGCCATCGAAGCAGTGATGATCACGGCGGTCAACGACGTCTCCAAAGCTAGCGAGGCGATCAAGTACGGCGCCCGCGACTATATCATCAAACCCTTTGACGTCAACGCCATCCTCAAGCTGACCGATTCGATCCTGCGCAAAAAGTCGCTCGAGCAGGAAGGGGAAAATATCCGCAAAGAGACCGGCAAAGGCGCCGCCCGGCTCGTCGGCCAGAGCGAAAAGATCGAGATGATCAGAAAGACGGTCAGCAAGATCGCATCGAAAAACCTTCGCGTCCTCATTCTGGGCGAGCCGGGGACGGAGAAAGACGCGGTGGCCGAGCTTATCCACGAGAATGGCCGGGCCGAGTTCCCGCTCCTCACCCTCAACCTCTCGCCAACCATGAGCCAGACCGGGATCAGGACGGCGCTCTTTGGTAAATCATCGGGCGGGACGACCGCCGACCTCCAGAAGAAGACCGGCCTCATCGAATCGGCCCGCGGCGGCACCCTTTTTCTCAACAACGTGGAGTATCTGCCGGCGGGCCTGCTGGCCGCCCCGGCCGAAGCGCGCCTCATCGCGGGGAGCTCCGCCAACCTGGCTGAATCTTCCAAAGAAAACTACGAATATTTTTCTGAAGTTCTTCTCGGCATCCCTCCCCTGCGCGAGCGGCTCTCCGACCTGCCGCTCCTCACCAAGCGCTATCTTGAGCTCTTTGGCGAGCAATACGCCCGCGAGGTCGAACTTGGCCCGGAGATCGAGGAGATCTTTTCAAACTACGATTGGCCGGGGAACACCGCACAGCTGAAATCGCTTATGAAGCGCCTGGTCATCAATGCCGGCTCCGGCAAGATCACCCCGGCCGACCTGCCGGTCGATCTGCTTTTGAAGGCCCCGGGCGCGCCGGGCGCCGATTACTTTTCCAATTTTGAAAGAGAATATTGCCGAAGAATATTAGAGGAGTCCGGCGGCGACAAAGAACGAGCGGCGGCTGTCCTTGAAATCAATCAGGCATTGTTGGAAAGCAAATTATAAATGCCCAGATGGCGGAATTGGTAGACGCAAGGGACTTAAAATCCCTCGGTTGAATAAACCATGCCGGTTCGATTCCGGCTCTGGGCACCACGCGAAAAAATGACTCACCTCAGCGGCTTTTTCTTCTTGCCGGTCTGCTTGACCTCGAGATTGCGCTTCCAATCCTGGAGCTTCTCATCGCTCTGCTTGAGGAACTGCGTGATCTTGTCCTCGAACGAGCCGGGAGCGGCGCGGCCGGCCTCCTCGCGCGGGCGACGCGGCCGGGGCGGCTGCCAGGCGGTCTTGCCGACCTGCTTGATGGAGAGGTCGTATTTGCCGTCTTTGGTCATGCCGAGGACTTTGACTTTGATCACGTCGCCAACCCGGAGGTGCTTGGTGATGTCCGTGACGTAATTATCGGAGACCTGCGAGATGTGGACCAGACCGACTTTCCCCTCGGGCAGTTCCATGAACGCCCCAAACTTGGTGATGCCGGTCACTTTCCCTTCGATCTCCGAACCGATATCAATTGCCAACTATTTCACCACCTTATAAGCCGTTTCGCCTTTTTTGATCAGACCGAGTTTGGTTCTGGCCAGCTCTTCGATCATGTCGTCGCTTTTTAACTCGGACAGCCGCCTGTTGAGCAATGATGTTGAGGTCTTTTCCGTCTCGAGCGCCGTCAACATTTTTGCCCGATCGCGTTTGAGATCCAGGTGGTCAATTATATCCTGCCGGATAAGAAAAATAAAGTAAATGATGAGCAGGACGAATAATAGCCAGCCGAACCGCTTCATAGCCAAAACTTCTCCAGATAAAAACCGATGAGCTGTGGCCCGAAAAAGAGAGTGATGAGCCCGCCGGCGGCGAGCGCCGGGCCAAAGGGAACATACTGGCCGAACTTGACTCGACCGGATAACAGGAGGGTAAGCAAAACCAACGCGGCCAGAAGATAGGAGAGGAAGATCGCGGCCAGCACCCCACCCCAACCCAGCCAGGCGCCCAGGACCACCGCCAGATAAAGGTCGCCATCACCCAGGACATCTTTTTTGTAATAGAGGCGGCCGGCCAGGCTGATCAGATAAAGAATGAGATAGCCGAGAAGCGCGCCGCCCAGGGCCGAGAGAAAGACCGGCCAGCCGAAGAGAAAATTATAGAGGAGGCCGGCCAGGATACCAAGGTAACTCGCACTGTCGGGAATGACCGAGTGCTCAAGATCGACGAAAAAAATGACGATGAGAGCCGAGAGAAAGACCGACTGGAAAATGAGCGGCACGAATTCCCCGCCGGAGAGAATAAATACGCCGACAAATCCGCAGCCCGTCAGGAGCTCGACCAGCGGATAGCGCGGCGAAATTTTCTCGCCGCAGGAACGGCACCGCCCGCGCAGGAGAAAAAAACTGATGAGCGGGATGAGATCGAGCGGCCTGAGGTCTTTGCCGCAGCGCGGGCAATGCGAGGACGGCCAGATGATCGATTCTTCGCGGGGCAGGCGGTAGATGCAGACGTTCAGGAAACTGCCGACGACCAACCCGAGAATAAACCAAAAATAAATCATTTTCCCCCGTGATCCGCCTTGACTTTGAGATCAATAAATTATATAGTAGCCGCCAGGTGAAGTCAAAAGATGGACATTAAAAACCTGCTCGCGCAATTGATTAAGTCGAAGGGTTCCGATCTTCTGCTGGCCGCTTATAATCCGCCCTGTCTGCGGATCAACAACGCCCTGGTCAAGATCGAACAGCGGAACCTCACCGCCGAGGAAACCGAAGCGCTGGTCACGCCGATCATCCGCAAGCATGAACTGGAAGAATTCAAAAGGGTCAAAGAACTCGACACCTCTTTTGAGGACGAGAACAGCCGTTACCGGATTAATCTTCATTATCAGATGGGAGCGATCGGCGCCACGATCCGCCGGGTCCCAAAGGAGATTCCGAATCTGGAAGAGCTTAAGCTGCCGCCGATCGTCAAGACTTTTGCCGGCTTTGAACGCGGCCTGATCCTCGTCACCGGCCCGACCGGCTGCGGCAAATCGACGACGCAGGCGGCCATGATAAATTTAATCAACGCGACCCGCGCCTGCCACATCATCACGATCGAAGACCCGATCGAATTCATCCACACGCCGAAGCTGGCGGTCATTGAACAGCGCGAGGTCGGCTTTGATACGATCTATTTCGGCGAGGCGCTCAAGAGGGTCCTGCGCCAGATCCCCGACGTCATCCTGGTCGGCGAGATGCGCGACCTCGAATCGATCCAGATGGCGATGACGGCGGCCGAGACGGGACATCTGGTCATCTCGACCCTCCACACACAGGACGCCGTCCAGTCGATCGACCGGATCATCGACGTCTTCCCACCCCATCAGCAGGGCCAGATAAGAACACAGATTTCGATGACGCTGGGGGGTATTGTTTCGCAGCAACTCGTCCCCAAAACCGACGGCAGCGGCCTGGTCGGCGCCTTTGAGATCCTGGTGGCGACCCCCGCCATCAGGAACATCATCCGCAAGGGCTCGACGCAGGATATCTATTCGATGATCGAGTTAGGCGGCCAGTACCAGATGATAACCATGGACGCCTCGCTTTATAACCTCTACGAAAAACGGCTGATCGGCCGCAACGAAGCGATGGCCCACGCCATCAACCACGAGCGGATGGAGAAGCTCCTCTCCGGCAAACTTTGAATGTCCCTTCCCCCTTTTCTCGTCAAGAAGATCCCCAAACAGGAAAATATTAATAAGATCCGGGCGCTGATCGGCGATCCCTCGCTTCACACCGTCTGCGAAGAAGCGAGCTGCCCCAATATCGGTGAGTGCTACTCGCAGGGAACGTGCACATTCATCATTCTCGGCGGCGTCTGCTCAAGGAGCTGCGCCTTCTGCGGTGTAACCAGAGGAACGCCTCTCCCGCCCGACCCGACCGAACCGGGGCGGATCGCCGAAGCGGTCAAAAAGCTCGGCTTGAACTATGTCGTGATCACGTCGGTCACGAGGGATGATCTGCCGGATGGAGGGGCGGGACACTTTGCTAAAGTCATTGACGAATTACGAATCTCGAATATCGAATATCGAATTGAGGTATTAATTCCCGATTTTAAGGGTGAAATATCCGCTCTTAAAACGGTGCTCGATGCGAAGCCGAATGTCCTTAACCACAACATCGAAACCGTGCCGCGGCTATACTCAAAAGTCCGCCCGCAGGCAAGCTATGAGCGGTCATTAAACACCATCAAGCGAGCGAAAGCTCAGGGCGGCAGGATTTACACCAAAAGCGGTTTTATGGTAGGATTAGGAGAGACAAAGGAAGAGGCGGTTTATGTCCTTTATGACCTGAAAAAAGCTGACTGCGATATCGTCACGATCGGGCAGTATCTGCCGCCGTCAAGAGCGCATCTCAAGCCGCCGAGGTTTGTCGACCCGGCCGAATTTGAAGAGTATCAGAAGTTGGGAGAAGAGATGGGCCTTCGCGTTTTCGCCGGCCCATTCGTCAGAAGCTCCTATCACGCGGCCAAGCTGGAAGGAATTTTAAATTGAAAGCAAAACAAGCCGAGCGTTTACTCAAATTGCCGATCTATGTCTTTGCCCAGCTCGACAAGATCAAGGCCGAGATGGCGGCCAAAGGAGCCGACCTGATCGACCTGGGCATGGGCAATCCCGACATCCCACCGCCCCCCGAGATCATCGAAACGCTCGTCAAATCGCTGCAGAACCCCGAGAACCACCGCTATCCGTCGTTTGAGGGAGCGCCCGAGTTCAAGGCGGCGGTGGCCGGCTGGTGCAGGCGCCAGTATAACATCAGCGTTGACCCCGACCACGAAGTCGTCACTCTCATCGGCTCAAAAGAGGGGGTCGTCCATTTCGCTTTTGCCTATATCGATCCGGGCGACATCACGCTGGTGCCAATGCCCGCCTACCCCGCCCATTTTCGCGGCACAATTTTGGCCGGCGGCGAGCCGGTCGTCCTGCCGACCACCGAGCATCGCGGTTATGTTCCTGATCTAAAAATAATCGACCCCGATATCGCCCGGAAAGCCAAGATGATGATCTTGAGCTACCCCAGCAACCCAACGGGGGCGGTGGCCGACCGCTCGTTCTTTGAGGCGGCGGTCGCTTTCTGCAAAAAATACGACATCATCCTGGTTCACGACTTCGCCTATGCCGAGATCTACTTTGACGGCCAAAAACCGCTCTCCATGCTGGCAATCCCCGGCGCCAAGGATATCTGCATCGAGTTCCACACCACCTCGAAAACCTTCGGCATGCCGGGCTGGCGCTGCGGCTTTGCCGTCGGCAACCGCGACCTGATCGAATCACTGCGCAAGATCAAAACCAATCTTGACTACGGTCTTTTTACCGCCGTGCAAAAGTCGGCCATTGCCGCCATGACGCTCGACGAAAAAGAGTACATCGGCCGCGTGCGCGCGACCTACCAGCGCCGCCGCGATGTCCTGGTCGACGGCCTCAACTCGCTCGGCTGGCAGATAAAGAAGCCGGCAGCGAGCTTGTATGTCTGGCTGCCGGTGCCGCAGGGCTATGACTCGACCGAATTCACGATGCGGTTGATCGAAAAGACCGGCGTCGTGGTCTCCCCCGGGATCGCCTTCGGCGAGCTGGGCGAGGGCTATATCCGCGCCGCGCTGGTCGCTCCGGAAGCCCGCATCAGCGAGGGGATCGAGCGGCTGAGGCAGGCGGGGATCCGTTATGATGGATAAGCCCGTCATCGGCGTCACCATGGGGGATCCGGCCGGAATCGGGCCGGAGATCTGCGCCAAGGCGCTCTCCGCTTCGGCGGTGCAGGCGGTGGCCAACTGCGTTGTCATCGGCGACCGCCGCGGCCTGCGCCACGGCTTGAAAATCTCAAAGATCGAGGGCATCGAGATCAATTCGATCAAAAAAATTGACGAAGCGGTCTTTAAGCCCGGCACGATCAACGTCCTTGACCTCGAGAACGCCGATCCGGGCAAGATCAAGACCGGCCAGGTCTCCAAAGCCGCCGGCAAAGCCGCCTTCGAATATATCGAGAAAGCGACCCAGCTCGCCAAGAACGGCGAGATAGACGCCATCGCCACCGCCCCCATCAACAAGGAAGCGGTCCACAAAGCCGGCTATAAATTCGACGGCCACACCGAGATCCTCGCTTCTTACACCAAAACAAAAGATTACGCCATGATGTTCGTCTCCGACAAGCTCTGGGTCATGCTGGTGACGACGCACCTGCCGCTCAAAGATGTCAGCCGGAAGTTGAACAAGAAGAATATCCTCAAGACGATCAAACTGGCGCACGAAACACTGACCAAACTGCGCGGCAGGAAACCCAAGATCGGCGTGGCCGGGCTCAACCCGCACGCCGGCGAGAGCGGCATTTTCGGCAAAGAAGAGATAAAGATCATCAAGCCCGCGGTCGAGGAAGCAAAAAAACTGGGCATCGACGTCAAAGGGCCGGTCTCGCCAGACGCCATCTTTTACCTCGCCAATGCCGGCATGTACGACATCGTCATCGCCATGTACCACGACCAGGGGCTGATCCCGTTAAAACTTTTGTCGTTCAACCGCTCGGTCAACGTGACGGTGGGTCTGCCGATCGTGCGGACCTCGGTCGACCACGGCACCGGCTTTGACATCGCCGGCAAGGGCTGGGCCAATCCGCAGAGTTTGATCGAAGCGATTCAGGTGGCCGCGCACTTCTCCAAGACCAGATGACGCCGACCCTGGCCGACATCACCAAGGGGATCCTCGAGGCGTATAACCGCCGCACCCGCAAGCGCCTGGGCCAGCACTTCCTGATCGACCCCAAAGTCCTCGAGAGGATAATCAAAGCGGGCAAACTGGGCCCCGACGACCTGGTCATCGAGATCGGCTCGGGCCTCGGCATCGTGACAGCCGAAATAGCCCGCCTCGTCCATCATGTGATCGCGATCGAGATAGACAAAGAGCTGGTTTCGATCAGCCGTGAAGTCCTCGCCGCCCGCGGCAACATCAATTTTGTCGCCGAAGATATATTGAAGGTCGACCTGGCCAAGCTGGCGCTGGGCCGAAATTACAAGGTGATTGGCAACCTCCCCTACTACATCACCGCGCCGATCGTCGAGAAGATCCTGACCGCGGCAGAAAAGCCGGAGATCGCCGTCCTCATGACGCAGAAGGAGGTCGCCGAGCGGATGGCCGCCGCCCCCGGCACAAAAAAGTACGGCTCATTCTCCGTCTTCTGCCAGTTCCACGCCAGGATCAAGCTTGAGTCGTTCGTCTCAAAATCCTCATTCATCCCCTGGCCCGAGGTCGGCTCCGCCATTATATCCCTTATACCCCATACCTCATCCCTCTTCCCCGGCCTTGATGAGAAGTTATTCTTCGATCTCGTCCACGCCGCTTTCCAGCAGAGAAGGAAACAACTGCGCAATTCGCTGAAGGATTTTGAGGTTACAGGAGCGGGCATCGATTTGAACCGCCGGCCGGAAGAGCTCTCGCTCGAAGAGTTTGCGGCGCTGGCAAATTATTGTTATAATTCTAATCAATGAAACCAAAAATCACCGTTGTCGGCGCGGGGAATGTCGGCGCCCAGTGCGCTTTCCGCCTGGCGCAGAGAGATATCGCTTCGGTCGTTCTGCTCGATGTGATCGAAGGGGTGCCGCAGGGCAAAGCCCTCGACATGTCGCAGGCCGGGGCGATCGATAATTTTGAAGCAAGGGTCGCCGGCACCAACGATTACGGCGACACCCACGGCTCCGATGTCGTCGTTATCACCGCCGGGTTGGCCAGAAAACCGGGGATGTCGCGCGACGATCTGATCAGCAAGAACGCCGAGATCATGAAGGGGGTCGTGACGAACGTCGTCAAACATTCGCCGAAGGCAATTCTTCTCATCGTTACAAACCCGCTGGATGTTATGACGTATTACGCATTACGAATATCGAATTTCCCGCCTAATCGAGTGCTCGGCATGGCCCCCCTGCTCGACACCGCACGCATGCAATATTTTATCGCCAAAACGCTCAACGTTTCGATCAAGGATGTCTACGCCGAAGTCATGGGCAGCCACGGCGACCTGATGGTCCCCGTCCCCCGCCTCTCAACCGTGAAGGGCAAACCGATCACAGAGCTGATGTCACCGGAGCAAGTTAAAAGTATTGTCGACAAAACGACGAACGGCGGCGCCGAAATCGTCGCCCTCTTAAAGACCGGCTCGGCCTATTACGCCCCTGGCTCGGCCGCCGCCCGGATGGCTGAAGCGATCGTCATGGACAAAAAAGTGGTCATCAACTCCTGTTGTTATCTTGACGGCCAGTTCGGGATCAAAGATGTCTGCCTGGGCGTGCCGGTCCGGCTGGGGAAAAATGGCATTGAAGAGATCGTTGAGATCGACCTCTCCGCCGAAGAAAAGACCGCTCTGCAAAACGCGGCGCAGGCGGTCAAGAAATTGTTTCCCGTCTTGCCGGATTTGTAATACGCCCGGCTCCAGCTTTTAAACCCGCATTCGCGGGCTTACTCACCGAAGCCGGACTATTTTAATCCATCTCCCCTGACTTTACCCGAGCCAGGATTCTTGATACAATAGTTTATCGGCAGGGGCGCTTGGAGATTTGCAGGCAAATTCGCAGCCCCAATTAGGTTTATCGCAAGGAGCGTGATCTCATGGCAGCGGCTGAAGTTAAAAAACAAATTATTAATGAACTCAACACTCTCCCTCATAAGTACATTATTGAGGTTTACGATTTTATTGAATTCCTAAAATTGCGCGAGGATCAATGGTTCATTAATTTTGTCAACCAGAGGACCAGGGCGGCCCTTAAAGCCAAAAAAGAGGGGAAGCATTTTTCTTCTCTTAAAGAATTGCAAAAAGAATTCCGATAATTCCAATGCCTTTTATCTTGGAAATTGCCCCCGCGGCAAAAAGAGACCTGAAAAAACTTCCTGTTGACGTTAAGAATAGAATTATCTTCGATTTTCTGCCCTTGATCCAATCGGATCCCTACAAAATGGGGCAACCGTTAGCTGGCGTTTTTAAGGGTGAGCGTTCTTTTCATCTTGGCCGGAAACCGGAATACCGCATAATCTATTTTATTAAAAATAATCTCGTGATCGTGTCCGCGATCGGCAGCCGGGAAGAAATCTACAAAAAGGCAAAAAGAAGAAGCTAACCATGCGCGAAATTTCAACCAAAAAGATCACCGAGACGGTCAAAAACCTCTGCCTTGAGGCAGGCGTTGACCTCCCCGCAGATATTCTCGACGCGCTAAACGACGCGCTCAAGACCGAGGAGTCGCCGCTGGGCCGCGAGATCATCCGCCAGATCATCAAGAACGCCGAGATCGCCAAAAAAGAGAAGATGCCCCTCTGCCAGGACACGGGACTGGCCGTCGTCTTTATCGAACTGGGCCAGGCTGTGCGCCTCCTCGACGGCCAGCTCGAAGAGGCGGTCAACGAAGGGGTGAGCCAGGGCTACCACAAGGGCTTCCTCAGGAAATCGGTCGCGGCCGATCCCCTCATCAGGGAAAACACCGGCGACAATACGCCGGCCGTCATCCACACCGAGATCGTGCCGGGCGATAAGATCCGCCTCCAGCTCATGGCCAAAGGGGGCGGCGCGGAAAATCGCAGCGCCAGCCGGATGTTCAAGCCGACCTCGACCAAAGACGAGATCGAACAGTTCATCCTTGAGACGGTCGAGAAAGCCGGCCCCAACGCCTGCCCGCCGCTGATCGTGGGCGTCGGCCTCGGCGGCAATTTTGAGTCGTCGGCCCTCATGGCCAAGAAAGCGCTGCTGCGGCCGATCGGCCGGCGCAACAGCGGTTTCGACACTTGCAAGTGGGAAAAATCGCTTTTAGACAAGATCAATAAATTGGGGGTCGGGCCGATGGGGGTCGGCGGCACGACGACCGCGCTGGCGATCAATATCGAGCGGCGTCCCTGCCATATTTCTTCGCTCCCGGTCGCTGTCAACATCGAGTGCCACGCTCATCGCTTCAAGGAAACTGTCATATGACAAAAAAAATAGAAGCGCCCTTAACCGACTCGGATGTCGAAGCCCTGAGGGCGGGGGAGAGCGTCCTCGTTTCGGGGAAGCTTTATATGGCCCGGGACGCGGCGCACAAGAAGTTCAAGGACAACCCGCCCTTCGACATCAAAGGCCAGATCCTTTTCTATGCCTCGCCGACGCCGTCGAAGCCCGGCGCTATCATCGGCTCGGTGGGGCCGACAACTGCCGGCCGGATGGATGCCTTCACTCCTGCCCTGCTCGATAAAGGGCTGAAAGCCATGATCGGCAAGGGGGAGCGGAGCGCTGAGGTCGTCGAGGCGATGAAAAAAAATAAAGCGGTCTACCTCGTCGTCCCGGGCGGGGTCGCGGCGCTGCTCTCGAAATACATCAAGCAGGCGACCGTCATCGCCTACCCCGAGCTCGGCCCCGAGGCGGTCCAGGCGCTCGAGGTCGTTGATTTTCCAACCATTGTAGCAATTGATTCTGAAGGGAATGACATCTTTGAGATTGGCAAGAAGAATTATAGCCGTTAGCTGCCTCTTATTGGTGATCGGCACGACCACATTCGCCGCGCAATATGACGGAATTTGGTTTCTCGGTTTCAACGTCCAACAAGCGCCATTTGATGAACTTAAAGTCCGCCAGGCGGTCGCGCACACCATTGAGAAAAACCCGATCGCCAGTGTAATCCCGCCCGGCATGCTGGGCTTTGACCCCGCGCTCCCGCCCTATAAACATAACGTTAAATACGCCCGCCTCTTGATGAAGCGGGCCAAATATTTACTCAACGACGCGCGGCTGAAAACCCTCTCACTCCTCCATACCGACGGCGACAAAACGATCGAGATCGCCAGGACGATCCAGAAGGAGCTCAAGGATCTCGGCATGAAGGTCGCTCTCACCGCCGTCAGCGCCCGGGACGAAGTAAAATGGGAGCGGGAACTGCGCTCGGGCAAATACCAGCTTTTCCTGATGGGCTACAAGGCCAATCCCGGGAAGCTCTTCACCTCGGAGGTCAATGTCATCCCTGAGGACGACGGGGCGGCTCTGCTTGAGCCGCTTTTCCGCTCCGGAGCCGCCGCCAACTTTACCGGTTATTCGAATGCCAAGATCGACATGCTCTTCGACCAGCTCACCGTCATCACCACTTCTTTCTCAAAGGAAAGGGAGACCAAGCTCAAAGAGGTCAACAAGGTCTTGTACAAGGACCTGCCGGCGGTCGTCCTCTTCTACATCGAGAAGCTATGACCTCACCCACTAACGCCAATCCGTCCCCCCTCTCCATCTTCGATGGAGAGGGAAAGACAAGGGAAGGGAGGGATTCGGTCAACCGCTATCTGCGAGTCAAAAAAGAGGACATCTATGTCATCTGTCCGTTCTTTGAGGCGTTCGAGGGGATGGCGGCGATCCGGACGCCGAAGCCGGAAACCGGCGACTACGCGACGCTCAAGCTCATGGTCTCGCCCGATTTTCTTGATGACTTTGAGAAAGTTTTAACCAGTTTGGAAAAGAGAGTGTCATTTGAACGAGTTCTGGGAGAGAATTAAAGCGCTTCTGCGGCCGCGGGAGATTGTCAAGGACATCCGCGCGATCGACTTCGGCAAACTGAAGGCCCGCGGCATCCGCGCCCTCATCCTCGATATCGACGACACGCTCATACCCAAAGATGTGAACGACGTCGTGCCGGCGGTTTTCGAGTGGGTCGTCTCCCGCAAGGAAGAGGGCTTTAAGTTGTGCCTGACGTCAAACAGCCGGCATCCCCTGCGCGTCAAATATATCGGCGAGACGCTCGGCATCCCCTCGATCTTCATGGGTTTTAAGCCCCTCCCTTTTTCGTTCTGGAAGTCGCTCGAGATCCTGGGGGCCAAGCCGGAAGAGACCGCCATGATCGGCGACCAGCTCTTTATGGACACCTTAGGCGCGAATATCTTAAACATCTATTCGATCTTCATCGACCACAGGAAAGAAGAAGAGTTTTTGGCGAGAAAATGGATGCGCCAAGCCGAGCAGTGGGTTCTTTCCCGCCTGCGGCGGGCAAGCTAAACTAAAACCCTCAACGCCTCTTTGATTATCTCTTCGACCGGTCTTTCGTCTTCGATCTTGAGTTTCATAATGGCGTCGCGCGCGTCGCGCGGTGAATAGCCGAGAGCGATCAGCGCCGAGATCGAGTCAGAAATCGTCGTCCGGCTGCCAGCGATCCCCTCCGCCATCTCGCTCGGCTTGAGCGCGTAGGTCCTGGCGATCTTCTCTTTCAATTCAACCACGATCCGCTCGGCGGTTTTTTTACCCACCCCAGAGATTGAAGAAAGCAGAGTGATGTCGCCCTGCGCCACGGCGCCGACCAGCCGGTCGAGGGGAAAACCGGAGAGGATCGTCATAGCGGTCTTGGGGCCGACGCCGGAGACCGAGAGGAAGAGCGAAAAAAGAGAGCGCTCCTCTTTGTTCAAAAAACCGTAGAGCGAGATATCGTCTTCGCGCACGACCTGGATGGTGAAGAGCTTGACCTTTTCGCCGAGAGCGGGGAGCCGGTTGAGGACCGAGGCGGGAACTTTGATCTGATAACCGATACTGCCGACATCGAGGACGACCGATTGCCTGTCAACGTGCTCCAGCGTGCCGGCCAGATGCGAGATCATACGCCGATCAGGGCTTTGGCCTTGAATTTGTAGGAATGGAGGTGGCAGATGGCGACGGCGAGGGCGTCGGCCGCGTCGTCGGGCCTGGGAATATCGGCTAATTTGAGCATGACGCGGACCATCTGCTGGATCTGGCGCTTCTCCGCCTTGCCGTAGCCGGTGAGGGCCAGCTTGACCTCAAGCGGCGTGTATTCGGAGACGCTGACTTTCCCCTCGGCGGCGGCCAGCAGAGCAATCCCCCGGGCCTGGCTGACGGCCATGGCCGTCTTGGTGTTCTCGCCGAAGAAGAGGCGCTCGACCGCGACGCAATCTGGGCGGTGGATCTTGATGAGTTGTTTTATTTCGTTATAGATCTTCGCCAGACGATCGTGGGTGGAGTCCTTAGGTGTCGTGATGACGCAGCCGCAGATGACGTATGAGAGCTTGTCGCCTTGCTGCCGGACAAGACCGTAGCCAGTTGTCGCCGTGCCGGGGTCAATGCCTAATGTCAGCATTAAAAGCTCCTTGAATTTGATTATAGCACGGAAACCCTTGAATTCAAAGGTTGATTTCGATATTGCCCGTGATATCGGTCAGGCGGTAATCGGGCAGAGCGCCGATCTCGCGCTGGGCGCGCAGAGTGACGTTGACATAATCGCTGACGCTGTACTTGCCGCGCAGGGAATAGTTCGTCACCTCTGTCGCCGCGCCATCATACGACTTTGAATATGTGTGGTCAAAATCGACCCGCACCCGGTCGCCCTGCCTGAAAATAAAGCCCCAACCCGGAGTAACCGTGTAGGTGACAGTGGACAATAAATTATCCGTCGTCCGGGTGTAGCCGCCGGAGAGCGAGAAGCTCCAGGCATCCGAGACATTCCAGATCCCTTTGAGCGAGGCGGTGTGGCTCGTCGTGTTGAGGAGATTGGCGGTCGTTTCGCCTGTTCCCTGAATGCTGCGCTGGTAAGTGTAGCGCGTATCAACGGAAAACCGCTCGGAGAGCGAGGTGCGCGCGATTGCGTTGATCTGCTTGCCGGCGCTGCTGCCGTTGAGGTAACTCAAGGGCTCGGAGGTAATGCGCTGGGTCGTCAGGCCGTTTTCTAAGAGATAATTGAATTCGGTCGAGAAGATCCGAAACGGCGCCATCTTGACGGTATAGAGGGTCGAGTCGGTGTCGGTCGTATTGTCCTTGATCGAGTAATCGGGCGCGTCCTGCCGGTAGATATTGAAGCCGTGGCCGACTTTATAGATCAGGCCGAGGAGGACTTCGCTGAACGGAATGAGATTGATCTCCCCCTGCTGCTGCTCGTTGTTGAATGTGAGCGAATTCGTCCTGACCAGCTTGGTGAAGTTCGGCTTGATGAGATATTTGAGGCGCAGGGCGTTGTGCGGGCGCAGATCGATGGCAAACGAGCCGGTCTGCTTGGAGACGGTCTCCGACGTGACAAAATCCTCCTTGAGCGACTGGATGACATATTTCCCCTCGGTTCTGATGAACCCGGCCGGCTCGGCGCGGTATGAGATGTCGGTCGAGTTCTTGATCCCCTGCGCGCTGTCGTCCAAATATTCGATCGAGGTTGAAACAAAATATGATTTATTCGGCGTCGCGGAAAGGTTCAGGTTGTACGTCTTGCGGTAAGGCCTGTCACCGGATGGTTCCGCCCGGTTTTCCAGCTCGACATTGCCGGTGAAGGTGATTTTTTCCAGCCCGGCGGTGGCCAGCCCGAAGTTGACCCGGTCGTAATTGGTCACTTCAGCCGAGGGCGAGCGGCTCAACCATTCCTCTTTGGTCGCTTTAAGCGCCGAAGAGAGAAAGCCGAGCCGGTACTGTGTCTCGGCCGATTGTCTCGTGATAGTTCTGGTGATCGTATCGCCCGTGACCGGGTCATTACTCTCGTCGTTCTTTGAATAGTCGTATTCGAGCGAGGGGAAGCGCTCCGGGGTGAGGCCCGCTTTGGCCGTGCTTGAGCGGTTCTCGTAAACGACGCCGGTGAGAGTGTACTTTTCGTAATTATGATTGCCCTGCGCGCCAAAGAGCGGACCGGGACGGAAGCTCAAACCGCCGCCGTACTCGGTCACATCCTGCTTGGGCGCGGCGTCGGCGATCGACAAAAACTTTGCCCCTACTCTTTTGCCGAATGCCTTAATGCCAAAGGGCCCCAGCTGTGAACTGATGTCGAGCTTGGCCGCCTTGCCGGTCTCTTCACTTCCTGATTGGAGTAGATTGAGGTTATTGTTCGAATAAGCAACCTCGCCGTTAGCCGTAAGGGCTTCGGAAACAAAAGCGCCGTCGGCGCCGGCGATATAGTGGCCGGCCGGGTCGGTCGCTTCCCCGCTCAGGCTGGAGCGGATATCGGCCGCGCCGGCCAAACT
>METM01000021.1:0-4902 GCA_001772335.1 candidate division WOR-1 bacterium RIFCSPHIGHO2_01_FULL_53_15 | reverse complement strand
TGCTCGTGAGGCGCAAGCCGTATGTCGAGTGCTGGTAGACGGTCTGGCGGAAGTCATAGTAAATGTTGATGATCGAGCGCGGATCGATCGTCTTCTTGACGAACGTGACGGTCCCGGCCTGATAATCGACGGTGTAATCGTCGCCGCGTTTTTGCTCAACGCCGTCGACCAGCACTCTTTCGCTGTTGATGACGACCGGCGCCGCGTCCAACTTGAACGGCCCCTGGGTACCGTCGCCGTAGAGCCGTTTGAACTTGCTCTGGCCGGGGGGCGTTGAATAGAGGGCGGAAAAGCCCCATCCATCATAATCGCCGCGCGCCCGCGCGCCGGAGAGGACTTTGTTCAGCTTGGTGAATTCGGTTTCGTTAAAGTCGGCGGTAAAGTCGCCGAGATAGACCTCGGTGCTGGCCCTTTTTACAAGGACGGAAATTTTATCTTCGCGCTGAGAGACCTGGGTTGTGCCGGCAGTACTCGTGCTGATGAGGTTGGCGTCGATCTCGGTGCCATCCGTCATTCCGGAAATATTGAGGCGCAGGCCCTCCTCGCGCGTCGTCCCCGGCGCGAAACCCTCCTTGCTCCCCTCGATATTCTTTGACGAAAAGGTGAGCGTTTTTGAGCCCTTGATGATGAAGGGCGACGCCTCGGGCGAAACTATTTTTAGCTCGACCGCCTCGCCGGTCGCGATGGGCAGCGGCTCTTCAATGTACGGCTCCGCCTCAAACGTAGGAATAATTGCGTCTTCTTGCCCCTTGACCCCTGGCGCTATGACCCTTTCTTTCATCTGATACCACACCGTGCTCTGCGACCAGAAAGCGGCGGGAAGTTTTTTGCGCGCGCCGCCGAAGAAGCCGGAGATCTTTGAGAAGACAAAATCGTGTTTGGGCTGAAAAACAAAAGGGTATCTGATCTGAACCGTGAAAAAATGGCCGCCAGTTTTGTAGTCGTCCGGGATCTGGAAATTGCCCCACCAGAAGCCGTCGCGGTAAGCCATCGGCAGCTCGGCAGAGCGATCGGTATAGAGGGTGACTTTTTGCGCCGGCTTGAACGCGCGCAGGCGGATCGTGATCTTCTGGCCGACGGCCGGCGGGTACTCGGGGTAGAGGCTGATGTAGTATTCGTTAGTGTAGATGCCGAAATATTTGTCGTCGGGGGGCTGGACCGCCCAGGCGAGAGAGGCCAGGGCCAGGAGAAATAAAAAAAGGAGAGGATTCGTCCTCACCAGACCCCGCTGAGCGAGATCCGGTGGACGTTGCTGGACGACAATTCCCGATTATTGACAAACGCGTAGTCAACCCTCGCCTGATTTATGGCGAAGCCCGCCCCAGCTGTGAGGCCGCTCCCGGCATAGCCGACCCGAAACGACAAGAACCTGTCGGCCCACTCATAGCCGGCAGAAACATCGGGGGAATAATTTGATTTCATCGTCTGGCTGACGTCAACGGCAAAGGTATGGGGTGTGGGGGAAGGAGTATGGGGACTGGGGAACTGATAGGCCAGGCCAAGACGTAATTTAGATGGGACTTTTTCGATGGTTCCAGTTCCCCATTGTTGTTGATTGATGGCGTCGTCGAGTTTGGCGCCTAACGTAATGCGAGACGCGTAACGCGTAATGCGTAAAAGGAGGGCGGGAGTTATTGAATAGCCGCTACCCTGCCCACCGCTAATGCCCGCCATGTCCGAGGTCAGATACTTGCCGGTCAGGCCGACGGAGATATGTTCATTCAAGTTCTTGCCGTAAGAGAGAAGATAGGCGTTTGAAAAATAGCTGAAGATGCTGAGATTCTGCACCTCGTTATTGATATCGACCTCTGCCGAGGTCTGACTGATACTGCCGAGGCCGACCTGGATCCAGGAGATGCCGAGCGTGCCGCCCAGCGCCGGGCGAACATAACTGACGTAATAGTGGTCAGCGTCGGTGGAGAGGCGGGTCTGCATGGTCGTGATCTCGCTCGAAGTGATCTGCCCCAAGCCCGCCGGATTCCAGTAGGGAGCGTCGGCGTTATCGGCTATGGCGGTGAAGGCGCTGCCCATACCGAGGGCGCGGGCGCCGACTCCCGCATTAAGAATAGCTAAATCTGTCCCTGCTTGTCCTTGGGCAAGCGCGGGAAACGCAGGCAAGAGTATCAGAGAGCAGAAAACAGAAAGAGATAAACAGAGAACAGAGAAACAGAAATCAGCGGTCCTATCTGTTCTCTGATTGTCTGAAATTCTGATCTTCTCACTCTGATATTCTGATGTTCTGATTTTCTCTTTTATCATTTCAGCACCGCGATCTTGCCTCTCCCCGAGACCGATCTGTCACCAAGCCGAGCAGTAACCTCGAAAGGATAGATACCGTTCATGACAATGTCGCCTCGCCCATTGCGTCCGTCCCACTCCACATCATTATATTTACTCCAGACCGATGAGGCCTCGCCGGCAGTCGTTCCATCGAGTTCAGTGACGAGCGAGCCGGTGATGTCGTAGATCCTGATCTTGACCTCGCTCGCGTCAGTCGAGAGGCGGTAGCGGATCTTTGTCCTCTCCCTGTTCGGATTGAACGGATTCGGATAATTCGTGATGCCGGATAGCGATAATTCCGGACTAATAGTGAATGACCAAACTTCCGATGTCGCCGCTTCGTTCGTTGAGAGGGCCGTTACTTTCCAGTAATAAGTGTCGCGGTCAAGCCCCGGATCGAATTCGTGGATGGAGTAGTTGTAATAGAATAGCGTCGCGTCGGTCTTATCCGGCGAACCGGTGTTGGCGGACTTGTTGAACGTCTGGTGGGCAATCGAGAATGTGTCGTTCTTGGCGATGTCGACATTGTATTGCGTCGCGTCGCCCTTATGGTGTTTCCATTCAAAAGTGGGACGGATGGAGTCGACGTTGCTCTGGCTGTTTGTTGGGGAGATGAGGGATGGGGCTTCTAATGTGGCCGACAAGCTCTTGACTGGCTGCGTATTAACTTTTATCGCAGCACCTTGAACGGAACCGGTTGCACGCGCAAAATTTACTGGGATTTTTTGAAAATATATCTGTTGGTTAAGGCCTACCTGCACATACCAAGCAACATAGCTATTGCCAGAGGAATCGGCCGTGATTGCAGGCTGAGAACCAAGATTGGCTATCTGGGTTGCAGCTCCATTGTTTCTTTGATAATATATTTTCCCTCCCGAAACATAAACAGCATGCGTCACTCCATTAGCTGAGACCGAAGTTGGCCCGGCCGAATAACTTGAGACTGGTGTCGGACCAGATTGGCCATATTGGCTTACAATATTGACTGCGTAATTCTCTCCGCAAGTTCGAGTATATTGATTATCTTGAATATCTTGGAAATAAACCCTAGTCCAGCCATAGGCATCATTAGCAGGATTAACGAAATCGATATACGCATAATAGTTTCCTGCCGGGATGCTAGAAGTAAAATAATGACTTGATCCATCATTGTCTCCAGTCCAGGTCATGGACCAGACTATTGCGTCGTTATCAGCTCGTTTAATGGCATGATACTCGCCCCATTCATTAACCGCCATCGCGCTAACTTCAAGAACCTGAGCAAAATCAACCGTGAAATATTGCTTTTCCGCATAATGAAGCTGGCCACCAGAAGTGTACTGCGAATTGCCATGATAGGTAGTAGTAAGCCCCGCATTGACAGAATTACCAACAGTGCTTTGTCCACTAATCCATTTTAATTGCAAAGTATTATTGCCAATGCTTATTGAAGGATCTCTGCCTGTACCAATATATTGATCATCCCTCAAATATATCGTCGAGGTCCTGGTGGTTGAGTTCCCCGCTCCATCAGAAGCCGAAATTTCCAGAGTATAATCCCCTTCGTTCTCATAATCCCCGGAATTATTCGTCCCATTCCAGTTAATATGATAATTGCCGCCGCCGTCATCAATAACCGAAAGCGTTTTAACTGTGTTCGCCCCATATTTAATCCTGGCCGAAATATTCGGGAGGGAGAAGCCGGAGCTGGGCGACGAATCGGAAGCGGTGAAATTAATTGTTGTATTCGATTCGGTATAAGGATTAAAGTCCGTATCATTCGCTGGCTGGGAAATTGACGGCGCGACCGAATCAATATAAATAATCATCTCCGGAGAATTTTGCTCCAACCCCACCCCGTCCACCGCTTTTACATAAACCCTGCGCGTCCCGTCAGAAAGCGTGGGGTGCCAGCCGGAGCCGACATTGCCCTGATCGGCACCGTCAATATAGCCTCGATAATAACTGACGCCGCTGCCGTTGCCGTCGCCGGGATCCACCCAGGTGAAATATGGTGAGTTGTGGCTGTTCCAGACATTCGGGACAATGTGGCCATAAGAAACATCGGGAGTGTTCGGGACATTTGTGTCAATCTTAAAAGTATATGTTGCCGAATCTGCGAATCTGCCCGCCTTATCATAGGCCCTTAAAAATAAAGCGTGTGTGCCGTTAGGAAGCGTCGGGTGCCAGCTGGAATAAAATGTCGTTTGGCCGTCCCCGCCGCCGCTCCCCTGATAAACGTCATCAAGATAGAATTCAACGCGATCCGGCCTTGATGTCGCATCGGACGCCCCGTAATCAATAAACGGAGAATTATGGATCGACCAAGAATTGACCGGGGTGTGGCCAGGATTAATAGTTGGGCCGGAGCTGAAGTAAGGATTAGCCGTATCCAAAACAATTGAATCGCTGTTGTACCCGTAATTCCCGGCTTTATCCGAATATCTGACATATATATTCTTTACTCCGTCCGCCCCAGACAGCGTCCAGCTCTTTGACGAAGCCGGGGTTTCCCACGCCGTCAAGTTTCCATTGTCATCGCTAAAACTCATCATATCAACGCCGCTGGTCGCGTCAGAATAGGTTAGATTTAAAGTGATAGCGGGAGACGTAGTATAGGTATTATCATTATTGATCAATATC
>METM01000020.1 GCA_001772335.1 candidate division WOR-1 bacterium RIFCSPHIGHO2_01_FULL_53_15 | reverse complement strand
ACTGAAGCTTCGGGCGGAGTGAGATTGAATAACGTTGCCGCAATCGCCAGAACCGGCGTCGACTATATTTCAATCGGCGCGCTGACGCATTCGACTCCGGCTCTGGATATTAGTTTGAAAGTTGTTTAGCTAAGGGGCTTCGATCGTGATGCCGGTAGAAAGAACAGTATTTCCGCCGCCCACATAGACCACGGAACCGCTTTTCGCGCCGCTTAAACTCATCACATTTACCCCAAAAACACTAATGTAATAATTGCTCCCGGCGGCGATTTGCGAAGAAGTCAGCGTGACGGATTTTTGCGATCTCGGCACGACGACCTGATAATTGTTGGTTTCCGCAGTGGTTGTCCCCCTGACCGACAGCCAGGAATGCGTCGCCTCGTAAGTTCCCTGAGTAACCTCCCAGCTTACAGTGAATGGGAGCGTTGCGGTTGCATTACTGGCAGGAGAAAGATTGGCATAAACTGGGTCCGGTGTTGTAGTTGCGCTTCCCGTGACGGTTTCGCTGGTGGTTTTAATGGAAAGCGAAACGCTTTGCCCGGCGGAGTGGAGTAATTCCTGCGCCGGCGTGTAATAACCGTTGGCGGCGCTGTAGACAGCTTCCCTTGTGACGCCGGTAGTCTCATTTGAAACAATTACCGTCGCATTGGTTACCGATGTGCCGGTGACTGGGTTCCACGGATTCGAGAAATTTGCGCTGCCGTCGGTTATGTATATGACCGGGAAAGAGAACCAGCCGATGATGATATAGACTTCGCCTTGAGGGGCAACAACAACCTCGCAGCCGGCAATGAGGGCGACTGTCGACAGGCATACAAAGGCGAGCAGAGCCAAATAGAGAGCTAGCTTTTTCATCTTGATCTTCCTCCTCCCGATCAATTAAATTGAAAAGTGTTTATAGCGTGGAGGTAAGCTTCCCGACTGGATAGTTTATCGCCGATAGCAGCGAAGTTAAGATCGTAAACATAGTCCCCTTTCTCGAAAACCCGCCACTCACTCTCCGCTGTCACCAGTTCCCCGGCCATAAGATCATCATATTCAATATCTCCCACTTCATAGATTCGACCGATGGGCAGTTGGGTGCGATAGTTAATCCGCCAGCCTTCCGCAGTCAGGCCCGCCACGGTTTCGGTTGTGGCGGCCTCGGAGATGAGCCCGGGCCCGGCACCTCCTGTTGGAGAGACATTCCTGTCGGAATAAGCCGCGGCTTTGTAGCTGGCCTCATCCGTAAGTGTTCCTTCCTTGTGCGCAATCCACAAACTTAAAACCGGACCTCCGGTTTGCCAGTCGCCCGGCCCCTTGAACATGATCCACTTGCCGCTGTTCCAGCTAGAGGTTAGGGTTTCTTCGCTGGCTGTCCAGCCATCAGGATATTCAAAGGAAAAAGCTCGTCCGCCCGGGTCAGTCCCGGAATAAACTTTATATCCGGCGGCGGTTGGCGTTACCTGAACCACCTGCGCGCAGCTGTAAACCAGTAGAGCAATCGACACAATTAAAATCGATATTCCAAGAGGTTTAAATTTTTTCATTTACATCTTAGCCTGCGAATAGCCATAAACAGTCTTTAACCGCCTCTTTATCTCATCATGGCTTCTCTGAGTGCCATCGGCATTGAATACCGTGTCATAGTTTGCCCAACAGTTGAAACCTGCTTCTGAGTCTCGAGCCGGCTTAGGAGTTGCATCCTTCCAGTATTCGGCCTCTCTTTTTCTGGCGTTTACTTCCTTCTGCTTATTATAACCCTGGGCATCATTGCCGGTTCCCTTTGCCCCGGCGTGAGCGAGCTCATGGACTATATGCTGGGCGCCCACCGCATCCCAGGTGCTTACCTCGCTTAGGGTGATCTCCCTGGTTGAGGTAGAGGCCCAGTAGAGCATTTGGGCTATAACATTAGCTTCCAAAGTCGCAACCCTCATGCTTAGCCGGCACGCAAGCGCCTCTCTGGTAATATAATCAACAACGTCTTGCGGCAACGGAATAGTAACAAGATCCCAATCAATCTTCCTTTGAAGCGTCTGCCATTCCGCCGTTTCCAATGATGGGGTAGTGCCAAAGAACCCGTCAGCGGCGGGCGCCAGCAGGCAAAAAACGGAAAGAACGGCGGCCAGCAAAAAGGTTTTCCTAACCATCATGCCAGAATACTATATCGCTAAGTTATATGTTGTCAAGCGACTTGCGCATTGTGCGATTCAGGTAAATGTTGAACATGTTATAATTACTATGTGCCTCACAAATACATTCTTAAATCCCATTTCGGCGCGGAGAATAATAATTTCCGCATCAATTACAAGGACGACCTCAACGAGGAGCAGTTCCCGATCGCCACCGCTCCCGGCGGGCCGATGCTCGTCATCGCCGGCGCCGGTTCCGGCAAAACGAGAACCGTCACCTACCGCGTCGCTTACCTCGTCGAATCAGGCGTCCCGCTTGATCGTATTCTTCTCGTTACTTTCACCAACAAGGCGGCGCGCGAAATGCTCTCCCGCGTCGAGCTTCTTCTGAAAAGGGATGTCAAAGGGATCTGGGGCGGCACGTTTCACCACGTCGGCAATCTCATCTTGAGAAGGCACGCCAAGGAGATCGGCTACCAGCCGAACTTTACCATCCTTGACCGGGCCGATTCCAAAGACCTCATCGACTCGTGCATTGCCGAGGCGAAGATTGACGTCAAAGCCCGGCGTTTTCCCAAAGGGGATACCCTGCAGGCGATCTACGGGCTGTCGTTAAATACTAATCGGTCGATCGTTGATGTTATTGCTTATAACTATGCCCAGTTCGAGCCGATGACAGAAGAAATTGAAGGAATTTTTAATCTCTACGTCCAACGCAAACGGAAAAACAATCTGATGGACTTTGACGATCTCCTTTACCTCTGGTACAAACTCTTGTCGGAGAATCCCGCCGTCGCGGAGAAATACGCCGCCAAGTTCCAGCACATCATGGTCGATGAATATCAGGACACAAACCTCATTCAGGCGAAGATCATCGACGCTCTGGCGGCCCGGCACCGCAACCTGATGGTGGTAGGCGACGACTCGCAGTCGATCTACAGCTTCCGCGGCGCGCATTTCAAGAACATCATCAACTTCCCCAAGGTCTATCCCGACGCCCGGCTCTATAAGTTAGAGGTCAATCACCGCTCGACGCCGGAAATTCTTTCGGTCGCCAACACCTCGATCACGCTGGCGAAGGAAAAGTTTGAAAAGAGCTTGCGGACGAACCGCCCATCCGGGCAGAAGCCGGTCGTGGCCGGCCTTACTACCGTCTACGAACAGTCGGCCTTTGTCGCCCAGCGGATGCTTGAACTGCGCGAAGAGGGCCACTCGTTGAACGACATGGCGGTCCTCTACCGCTCGCATTACCAGTCGATGGAAGTCCAGATGGAGCTGACCAAGCGGGGCATCCCGTTCGAGATCCGCTCCGGCCTGCGCTTTTTCGAGGAAGCCCACATCAAGGATGTGATCGCCTATTTAAGGGTCTTTCACAATCCAAATGATGAAATTTCCTGGGGAAGAATTTTAAAATTATTGCCTAAGATCGGGCCGAAGACCGCGGAGAAAGTTTTCCAATTCCTCTGCCAGGCGGGGGACCCGCGCGAGGCGGTCATTGAGGAGGGGGTTCTCAAAATTATTCCCGGCGGCGGCGAGCGGATGTTTAAGCAATTCCAGGCGCTGATGGCGCAACTGAAAGAGAAGATCGGGAAGCCGGCCGAGATGATTAAGGCCGTCAGCGAATCGAACTATGCCGACTATCTCAAGGAGCAATATCCTAACTATCGCGAGCGGCTCGAAGATCTCGAGCAGTTGGGCAGTTACTCGACGCAGTACAAATCGCTCGAGGAACTGTTAAGTTCGCTGGCGCTTGCTTCGGGTATCGAATCGGAGACGATCGTGGGGGGAAAGGATCAGGAGCAGGCAAAGGATGGAGAGGCATGTGTTCTTACCACTATCCACCAGGCCAAGGGGCTGGAGTGGAAAATCGTCTTTGTCGTCTGGCTGGCCGACGGCCGCTTTCCGTCGTATTTAAGCTTCAACAAGGAAGAAGAGATGGAAGAAGAGCGGCGTCTTTTCTATGTCGCCGTGACGCGAGCCAAGGACGAGCTCTATCTCCTCTATCCGATCATTTATTCCGGCTACGACGGCGAAGTGCTGATGAAGGTCTCCCGATATTTAGAAGAACTGCCGAGTTGGGCGGTTGAGAAGTGGGAAATTGAAGAAGACAATGAAGAAGACTTGCCGGTCGATCTTAGCCAGTATCATGAAGTTAAGATTAAGGGTAAAGACGATTTTGAAGCGATCGACATTAATGAGTTGTTCAAATGAGTTTAATTCAGAGCCAGGAATTTATTAAGCTTGAGTCGGAATACCCGTTCCTGCGCCGGGCGCGTGAAGTCGTCACCGGCCTCAAGGCGCTAAGCTATATCATTATTGACACCGAAACGACCGGGCTGGAGCCGCAGTCGAACGAGATCATTGAGGTGGCCGCGCTCAAGATCGTGAAAGGCGAGATCGCCGACTCATTCGCCTCTCTCATAAATATTAACGGCGACCTGCCGCCCGAGATCGTGCGGATCACCGGCATCACGCGCGAGATGCTTGATGACGGTGAAGATAAATTCGCGGTCATGGAAAAACTCCACGCCTTTGCCGCCGACACGCCCCTCGTCGCCCACAATGTCGACTTCGACCTGCCGTTCCTCAACCGGCACCTGGGGGAAACCTTGGGGCAGACACTGCCGAATCCAACGATCTGCACTCTCAAGCTCTCACGCCGCCTCCTGCCGGGTTTGCCGTCTCACAAATTGGCCAAAGTCGCCGCCCACTTCCAAATTCCTACACCGCTTACCCACCGTGCCCCGGGGGATGTCGAGATCACCTATCAATTATGGTTAAAGTTGATCGAGATGTTAGAGAAGCAGGGGATTTCGACGCTTGAGGCGCTATTAAAGACGTAAACCCTAGAACCGCGTCACCACAATAAATTTTCGATTCGCGCGAAGAGCGAATGAAGATCGCTTATGTTGAATTTATTGTCAAATCCCCGGACAGAGTCTCGGAGCTGGGCTTTGAGGTAAGCGCTGAAAACATGAGGCGAGAGGGCGTTTTGCCTCATTGAGAGGACGTCTTTATTGCCAGAACTGACGATGAGCGCGTCAGCTTCAATCAGCTTTGCCGCCAACTGCCGCTGGATATAAGCGCCAAAATCATTAATGAGAGTATTAACGGTTTCTTTTGGGGCGCTTGCCTTTTCCGAATGCCAGTCCCGCGCTACCTCAAGCTGCCAATCGCTTTTTACCCGGAGCATTTCCTTGTGAAAAGACCAAAAGGACATGGCGCGGAAGTTTTGCAGGTTAGTAAAGATGAACCGCTCGTCGTTGTCGATGGGGGCCAGACGCATCCTCACCGGCGATAACAAGTTGATCCTGATCATGGATGTTTATCGGCAAGCATGAGAGAATATTTCAGCGGGGCTAACCGACCGGCGCGCGCTCATTGCTTTTTCGCCGCATTAAGCATAATATAATAACACCATGGCTAAAGAGCAGAAAGTTCCTTTTGGAAAAAACGCGGAGGTTTTGATCGCCCATAAGCAACTGGGCAAATCCGCGCTCCATGATCCGGTCATTATTTCGCGCCTATTTAAGCGCATCACCAATAAAACCTTAAAAAATATCCGCCCGGACAAGAGAAGAGTAATTACGCGGCCTTTCCACCCCCGCAGCGAAAACCACATGACAAACATCATCAGCCGCATCCTGGCGCTGGACGAACCGAGAGCAAAAGAGCTGCTCAAGCAAACGCTCAAAGAATTTGCGCACCGCCACAAGGATATTCAAACTATCCTGATGAGTAATTACCGGAAGATCGAGGGAAACATCAAGGAGCCGGCGACCCTGTCAGAGGAAAGAAAACTCCTGCTCGGCGCCTGTTTTACGATGGAATACTCTATCGAATCGGCCGCCCTTTTTAATCCTTCGATCGTCATCTATCCCAAACAGAACCAGATGAAGAAGGGGCAAACCCGCGCGATCTTCAGCTTCCGCGCCACCGGCGAAGGGCATATCTCCTCGATCGTTTTCCGCAGCGCCATTATTGACAAAGATAATTCAATTTTTCTGGAATCGGTCAGCCCATTTTTGGGCACACCCGAGATCGTTTTGAATGCGACTTACGACCGGGAGCTGTTCAAGGCCAAACTTGAGGAAATGGGACAGTTCAGCGAAGCGGCAAAGGCGATCTACCAGCAATTGAAGGAGAGCTTCAATCTGGAAGAAATGGGCCAGGCGATCAACACCATCCGCAATAGCAACTCCTTTACCTCCAGCGACCTGGATGACACCATCGTCCACATCAGGTGGCTGGCGGAATCAAATTATGAGGTCTTTTTCCCGCACGGACAATTGATCTCGGAAAGGGTCATTTTTCCTCTCTCGCAAAACGAAAGCAACGGGGTGGAAGACGCGCGTTTTGTCCGTTTTGTTGACGAAGACGGCAGTGTTGCCTACTATGCGACCTATACCGCTTATAACGGCCGGGAAATACTGCCTCAATTGATCGAAACAAAAGATTTCCACCATTTCAAGATCTCAACCCTCAACGGTCCCCTGGCGCGCAATAAGGGGATGGCTCTTTTCCCGCGCAAGATCAACGGACAATATGCCATGATCACGCGCAGCGACGGGGAAAACCTTTACTTAAGCTATTCCAATAATATCCATTTCTGGTTTGAAGGGGGTAAGATTGAAGCGCCGGAAAAAAGCTGGGAACTGGTACAGATAGGCAATTGTGGGTCACCGCTCGAAACCAAAAAAGGTTGGATACTGCTAACCCACGGTGTGGGGCCGATGCGCAAATACTGCATTGGCGTTGTGCTTTTAGACCTGAAAGATCCCTCGAAAATAATCGGGCGGCTGGAAGAGCCGCTGCTTATGCCGCGGGAAGAGGAGCGCGAGGGCTATGTGCCCAACGTGGTTTACAGCTGCGGTTCTATCATACTCAACAGCGAATTGATCATCCCTTACGCCATTTCCGACTCGGAATCGCATGTGGCCAGCATCCCGGTGGACGAACTGCTCGAAAAGCTTTTAAAACAGCGCTAAACCGCGCTTGCTATTTCATACTCTTCGTTCATGGCCAAAAGCGCCATCAGAAAAGAGACCGTACTTTCGCCCCCCTGGTTCAAGCTGACCCCCTCCGGCAGCAATCCGTCGGCGCAGCCCTTGGTCTCGTGATCGTACAAAGACATCCCCATATCGTTCTCGCCGAGAAACCAGCCGAACGCCCGCCGCATCTTTATTAAGTAATCTTTCTCCCGGGTAACCCGGTAAGCCGATTGATAAGCCAGGACCATGGCCGCCGCGTCGATCGGCTGCTGGTCATACTGCGCCCTCTCCCCGCCTCTCTTATACCAGCCGCGGCTGCCAACGATCGAAAGGCGGTCATTATGGACTATGTTCTTTTCGAGGAAGCCCAGAGACTCTCTGGCGATCTGCAAATATTTTTCTTCGCGGAGAATGGAATAGGTTTGGAATAGCGCCATCGGCATGATCCCGTTATCGTAACAAATGATATCTTCAAACCAGCGCCAATTATCATCAGCCACATCTTTATATAAAGCCAAAAGATAGTCAGCGCATTCGCGAAGCTGCGCGGCGACGCTCTCATCCCCCTGGTAGCAGCGCAGATAGGATGCCAAACCCAACATGGCCAGGGCTTTTCCGCGCAGGTTCAAGCCGCTCACGTGGGGCAACGCCTTCTTAAAACACTCATAAGCCAGGGAGCGATAGGCATCGCGCGGCGGCCGCCATATTATATAGCCCAAAGCCCACAGCGCCCGTCCGCACGCGTCGTCCGAGCCGATTTCATCAAGAAAGTGGCGCTGGTAATCAATAAAATTCCGAAAACGCCCGTCGGAATTTTGCATAAAATGGGTAAAGCTGAAATAAGTGGAAATTAACTCCTTGGCATCGTCGCTCTGCAGCAGGAAAAACGCCCAAGCGCACAACATCAGCGCGCGGGAGTTATCGTCCAGGCAATAACCCGTATGCCGGTCGGACACAATATACTTGGCATGCTGGATCAGTCCGGTATCATCGGTCAGGCGCTTCAAGTGCGTCAGATCGAATAGCGGTTCGCGCAAAAGCAGGACGGGGGTTTTTAGCGCTAAAGATCTTTTGGCCGCGGTAGACGCGGTTTGCTTGAATATTCCCAAATACTTTTCCGCCACTTTTTCCCAGCGCATCTGCCGCCCAAATTTATAGGTTTTATCGCGCAGCGACTTTAGCGTCGCTTTGTTCGACAAGAGGTCGCGCAGAGCCGCGGCCAGCGCTTCGGCGTCCCCAAAGTTTATTAATCGTCCCCTTCCTTCGGCGAGCATCTCTTTGGCATACCAGTAAGGGGTGGAGATTATGGCGTTTCCCGCCCCGATCGCGTAAGAGAGGGCCCCGCTGACGATCTGCGCCTCGTTCAAATATGGCGTGATATAGATATCCGCCGCCATGAGCCAGGCATAGAGCTCTTCCAGGCTGACAAAGCGGTCATCAAAGATCACATGCTCCTGCAGTCCCAGCTCATCGACCAGCGCGACCAGACCGGTCCGGTATTTCTCGCCGTATTCCTTAAGGACATTGGGGTGGGTTTTTCCCAGAACAATATATATCAACCTGGGAAATTCCCGGACTATTTTGGGGAGAGCTTTAATGACCGTCTCGATCCCTTTGTTCGGGCTGAGCAAGCCAAAGGTCAACAGGGTCTGGTTCCCTTCAACCTGGAAACGTTTTTTATAGTGGCTGTTATTGAGCGTAGTAAAATCGGGCGTGCCGTGATAGAGCATCCTGATCTTCTCGGCCGGTATGGCGTAAACCTCCTGCAATATAGTTATGGCCAGATTACTCATCACCACCAGCTGGCTGGCCCGCTGGGCCATCTCCTGGATGATCTTTTTCTGGTTGGGGGTGGGATTTTTGAGCACCGTGTGCAGCACCACTACCACCGGTACGCTGAGGCTGGAGATCAAAGAGAGGATATAAACGCCGTCCCAACCGCCGTAGATCCCGTATTCGTGCTGGATACAAACCACATCGGCATTGCTGGCATTGATAAAATTAGCCGCTTCATAATAATCCCTCTGCTGGTTCTTTTGCAGGGTGAATTCCACCCGGCGCGGATAAGCGCACCCTTGATCCGTGTCGTTGACGGCGAGCGCAAAGACATTCGACCGGGGAGAAAGGAGTTTAGCGGTCGCCTCGCAAAGATCGGTCGTAAAAGTGGCGATCCCGCAAATGCGCGGGGAATAATTACCAACAAAAGCGATATTGAATACGGGTTTCAACATAAATTTGATTACTCTAAGACCAAGAGAAAAATTAGCCCCACGGGGAATCGAACCCCGGTTCTCAGCTTGAAAAGCTGGTGTCCTAACCCCTAGACGATGGGGCCGTGTCAGGTTATTCAGAATATCAGTATATCAGAATATCAGAAGGGTCTTCAAGTTTCTGTCATGCTATAATAATCTTATGAGCTTTTCCCTCGGGATCGTCGGCCTCCCCAATGTCGGCAAATCGTCGCTCTTTAACGCGCTGTCTTGACTAATTTGCAGTAGTCCTATAGGAAAGTCAGAGTCAAGGCAGGAGAGGGGAGGGGAGAGGAAAGCTACTTCTTTGCGCTTTTGCGGTCATTGGGCTTATTGACCACCCTGCCGTCCGGCATTAAATAAACGATCCTGCCGTTTCGCATGTAAACAGCGGGGACTTTCATGCGGCGATGCTGTTCGAGCGCTCCCTTGACGGCTTCTTTCAGGGCCTTCTCCGCCATTTGTCCAAGCTTATCGGTTTTATCGCGCGGCACCATATTGTTTATCTCTCACCTAAAGTATCTTCAAAAATTTTCAAATATTTCGGGTCGATCACTTTTAATTCTCCGGCGATATTATTGGCGATCAGCTCCGGTGTCTTGCTCGAGACCAACGTCTTGCCGGCTAAAGTTTCTTCAAAAGCAAAGTTTTCTCCTTTATTACGATATTTGTCGATCAATTTTAGCATCAGTTTGCCTGAAGTGATGTCCATTAGCGGGGCGCCAAGCGGAGAGAGCCCTTTGGCAATATTATCGGCATTAATGAAATTGGAAACGTTCACATATTTTGGAAGGAATTGCGCAACAAAGGTTGTCTTCCCCGCGCCGTTCGGGCCGCCAACAATATAAACTTCCTTTTTGTCGGACATACAGCAATTATAGCAGGGTCCCAGAGCGTATATGCTATAATCTTTACATGAGCTTTTCCCTCGGTATCGTCGGCCTTCCCAATGTCGGCAAATCGTCGCTCTTTAACGCGCTCTCTCGGGCGAAGGCGAACGTGTCGAACTATCCGTTCTGCACCATCGACCCGAACATCGGCGTGGTCGAGGTGCCGGATGAGCGGCTGCAGACGCTGGCCAAAATGTTCAGCTCCAAGAAGATCGTGCCGGCCATCATCGAGTTCTACGATATCGCCGGGCTGGTCAAGGGGGCAAGCCGGGGGGAAGGGCTGGGCAACAAGTTTTTGGCCAACATCCGCGAGGTTGACGCCATCCTCCACGTGGTGCGCTGTTTCAAGAGCGAGGAGATTGTCCATGTTGAGGGGGAAGTTAACCCCAAACGCGACATCGAGATCATTAACCTGGAATTAAGTTTGGCCGACATGTCGCAGGCCGATAAGAGAATGACTTATATCAAGCCAAGGGTCAAGACCGGCGACCCGCGCGCTGTCCGAGAGAACGCTTTTTTGCTGGAGCTCTATGACTGGCTGGCAGCCGGGCGAGTGGCCCGTAACTTCCACATCGAGGACAAGGACCGGGAATTCTTGAAGGAGCTCTCGCTTTTGACCGTCAAGCCGGTCCTCTATGCCGCCAACGTCGACGAATCGGGGGACCACGACCAGGTCGAGATCATCCGGGCGATCGCCAAAGAAGAGAATGCTCGCGTGGTGACCATCTCCTCCAAACTCGAGGCCGAGCTGGCCGAACTCACTCCCGAGGACGCGCAGGCCTACCTGGCCGAGCTGGGGGTCAAGGAAGCGGCGCTCGCTAAACTGATCCGCGCCGGTTACGAATTGCTCAACCTGATCACGTTTTTTACCGCCGGCGAGAAGGATTCCCACGCCTGGACGATCACCCGCGGCGCCAAAGCGCCGCAGGCGGCCGGCAGGATCCACTCCGACATGGAACGCGGCTATATCGCCGCCGAGGTTGTCCACTACCATGATTTTATCGCCTCCGGCACGATGGCCAAAGCCAAAGAAAAGGGGCTTGTCCACACCGAAGGGAAGGAATATGCGGTCGAGGACGGGGATTTACTTCTGATCCGCTTTGGTGTATAATTTACTCATGAACAACTATGAATTAATACTTATTTTTGACCCCAATTTCGGCGAAGAAAAGACCGGCGCCATGGTCGGCAAGGTCGAGGAAAAGATCAAAGCCCTTGGCGGCGAGATCGAGAAGGTCGACAAGTGGGGTGTGCGGCGCCTCGCTTCGATGATGAAAAAGGCCAAAGCCATGACCCAGGGCTATTATGTCCTCGTCCGCTTCAAGAGCCCGGCCAGCGTGCCGGCGGAGCTCAAGTCCTTCCTCAAGGTCTCCGAGAATATCGTTCGTTATTTCCTCACCCGGGCCGTCGTCGTCTTGCCGGGCACCTCGTCAAAAAGGACGGCGCCCGGAGCCGCCCCGGCCGCGCCCGAAGCGGTCGAGATCGGCGAAATAAAAGGCAAACCCCTTGGCGAATCTCAATAGGATCATTCTCGTGGGCCGGCTGACGGCCGACCCCGAAGCCCGCACCACCACCGACGGCACGGCCGTCACGAAATTCCGCCTGGCGGTCGACCGGCCCGTGGCCGGCGCCCGGCGCGATGACAGCATCGACCTGATCGACGTGGTGGCCTGGCAGCGGTTGGCCGAGGTTTGCGGCCAGGATTTGAAAAAGGGACGGTTGGCGCTTGTTGAGGGGCGCATCCAGAATCGCTCGTTCGAAGACCAAAGCGGCCAGCGCCGCTGGGTGACGGAGGTCGTGGCGAAGAATATGACGAGGCTGGACGGTTCGCCTAACAGTTCGCCGGTTGCCGGTTCGCAAGTTAAAGAAGAGATCATTGATGATTCGGAGTTGGAAAGCGACTTGCCGTTTTAAGCTATGTATAACAAGGTATTTTTGATCGGCAACCTGACGCGCGACCCGGAACTGCGCTTTACGACGAGCGGCATCCCGGTCGCCTCGTTCGCCATCGCGGTCAACCGCTTCAAGAAGAAAACCGATGAAGCCGGGGCGGGGTCAAACTCAGCGCAGGCTGTTGATTTTATTAATATCGTGGCCTGGCGCCGGCTGGCTGAGATCTGCGGCGAGTATCTGAAAAAGGGCCGGCCGGTCGCCATCGAAGGCCGCCTGCAGATCAGAAGTTATACCGGCAAGGACGGCCAGCCGAAGACGATGGCGGAAGTGGTGGCCGACGGCATGCAGATGTTAGGCGGGAGACCCGAGAGCGCGGCTCAAGACTCAAGACCCAAGACTCAAACTCAAGACCCACAAGCAGCCGAAGACGAGATACCATTTTAAAAGAGGTGCGTAAATGACGCGAGAAGCCAGAAAGCCGAAAACAAAACCGGGCCAGTTCAAGAAAAGAAAAAGGAAGCCGTGCTTCTTCTGCATCGAGCAGACGAACCTTGATTATAAAGATGCCGGCTTTGTCCGGCGCTTTATGACCGACCGGGGCAAGATCGCCCCGCGCCGGCTCTCCGGCTGCTGCGCCGAGCACCAGCGCATGGTCGCCAAGGCGATCAAGCGCGCGCGCCAGATCGGCGCCGTGCCGTACGTGGTGGATTAATAATATGAAAGTAATTATTTTAGAAGACGACCGGGTCGAGAACGTTTCCGACGGTTACGCGCGCAACTTCCTCCTGCCGCGCGGCCTGGCCGCCCTGGCCACGCCGGCCGCGATCGCCGCGGTCGAGAAGCGCAGGGAGAAAAAGCAGACCGAGATCGAAAAGAAAAAGCAGGAGATGAGAGCGTCGGCCGAACAACTCGGCGCGCTCGAGGTCGCCATCACCGCCGATGTCGGCGAGGGCGGCAAGCTCTTCGGCTCGGTCACGACCGCCGATATCGCCCGCGCCCTCAAACAGGCCTCCGGTCTCGATATCGACAGAAGAAAGATCGACCTGACAGAGCCGATCAAGGTCGTCGGCGACTACACCATCCACATCAAGCTCTATCAGGATATCGTCGCGGCGCCGAAGATCAAAGTCCTGCCCAAATAGCTCTTTATGAGCCCTCTCAAAGAGAAGCTTGCCTCCCTGCCGGCCAAGCCGGGCGTCTATCTCTTTAAGGACAAAAAAGGGGTCATCATCTACGTCGGCAAAGCCAAGTCCCTGCGCCAGCGGGTCGCCTCGTATTTCAAGCCCCGCCCGGAGCTCAAGACCAGCATTCTCATCGAGCGCCTCCACGACATTGACTACATCGTCACCGGCACGGAGCTCGACGCGCTCCTCTTAGAAGACGACCTGATCAAAAAATATAAACCGAAATACAACGTCGCCCAGCGCGACGACAAGGCCTACCCATTCTTGAAATTGACGATCAATGAGAAGTGGCCGCGGCTGATCCTGGCGCGGCGCAAAGAAAATGACGGCGCGCTCTACTTCGGCCGCTACCAGGGCGGGATGGTGCGGGCGGTCCTGCGGCTGGCGAAAAAACTCTTCCCCATCCGCTGGTGCAAGGAAACGCCGCTCAAGATGCGGCAGCAGCCGTGCCTCTATTATCACATCGGCAGTTGCGCCGCCCCCTGCACCGGCAATATTTCCCACAATGATTACCTGGCGCTCATCAACAGCATAATGATGCTTCTCGAGGGTAAAATGGAGAAGGCGATCGACGGCCTGCGCGCCGAAATGAAGAAGGCCTCGGCCGGGCAGGACTTTGAGCAGGCGGCGTTCCTGCGCGACAAGATCAAAATGCTCGAGAAGATGCTGGAGGGCAAGACCGACCTGGCCAAGGCGCCGTCACCGCGGCTCCTGCGCGAGATCGGCGAACTGCAGAAAGAGTTGAAATTAGCAAAACAACCGATGCGGATCGAGTGCTTTGACATCTCGAACATCCAGGGAACGAACATTGTCGGCTCAATGGTGGCATTCCTCGGCGGCCTGCCGCTCAAGAATGATTACCGCCGGTTCAAGATCATGGGCCTCTCCGGCAAGCCCAACGACGTCCAGGCCATCTATGAAGTGGTCAAACGCCGCTACGGCGGCTCCCTCGCTAAAAAAATGGAACTCCCCGACCTCGTCATGGTCGACGGTGGTCCCGCCCAGGTCAGCTTTGGGCAGAAGGCGCTGAAGGAAGCCGGCGTCAACCGCCCGCTCATCGGCCTGGCCAAGCGGGAGGAGGAGATCTATTTTCCCAATAAGAGCAAGCCGCTCTCCTTGCCGCGGGACTCGGCCGCTCTCCAGCTTCTCCAGCGCGTGCGCGACGAGGCCCACCGCTTCGCCATCACTTTCCACCGCGAAAAGAGAAAGAAAGCGCTTTTTCAGTGAGCGTTGTTTGCGCCATATAATTGTGTTATTATTGGCTAATTCATGAAGCAAATAATAGCCCTGCTGGCTATTCTGCTGGCCGTGGGAGTGGTGCGGGCGGAAGGCGTTGACGAGCAGGCAAAGCTAAAAGTCATTCAAGAGGAGCTCAAGACCAGTCAGGAAAAACTAAAGCAGGCCCGGGTGCAGCGGCAGGCAGTGCTTGGCAAGCTGGTCGTCATCACCCAGGAGCTCAAAAAAGCCAACCGCACTCTGAACAAGGCGAAGGCGAAGATCGAGATTAACGAGACGAAGATCGGCGAGCTGGTCGTCGAGCAGAAACAGACCGAGGCGGAACTCGGGCGAAAAGCGAGCAAACTTGAGCTGATGGTGCGCGAGGCGTGGAAGGCCGGCGGGACCAATTATCTCGATCTCCTGCTCGGCGCGCGCTCGATGTCGGACCTGCTCAACCGGCTCTATTATTTTGAAAAGGTCGTGGCTCGCGACGCCGGGCTGATCATGGGGATCAAGGAAGACCTGCAGGCCTCCAGAAGGCAGAAGGCGGCGCTCTCGGAGAAGACCCGCGAGATCAAGGAACTGGCGCAGGTTATCGCCGAGAACAAGCAGAAGATCGCCGATCAGGCCGATGAGAAAAAGAAGGCGCTTGAGGCGCTCAAGGCGCGGGAGGCCGAGTTCGCGGCCAAGGTGGCCGAGCTTGAGAAGAGTTCGCGCGAACTCGAGCTCCTGATCCAGAGGAAGATGGTTGAGCGCGGCCGCGCCGGGATCAAGGCAGCCGGCACCGGTGAGCTGACCTGGCCGCTCAGGGGCCGGACCACTTCGCGTTTCGGGGCGCGGCACCGCCTGCAGGGGCGGCACACCGGGCTCGATATCGCCGCGCCGTACGGCTCGCCGATCGCGGCGGCCGATTCGGGCGACGTGATCTTTGCCGGCTGGTGGGACGGTTACGGCAAGGCGGTCGTCATCGACCACGGGCGGGGCAGGGCGACGGTTTACGCCCACCTGTCGCGCATTTATCCGAGCGTCGGCGCCGCGGTGGCCAAGGGACAGACGATCGGCTTAGAAGGAACAACCGGCTATTCGACGGGACCTCACCTGCACTTTGAGGTTCGCATCAACGGCGTGCCGAAGAATCCTGAAACGTTTTTACCGTAATGTGCAAGAGGGGAAAATATAAATGTTAAAAACAAATAAGCGGTTCAAGCTGTGGGGCCTGATCCTTTTGCTCTCGATCACCGCTTTCAGTCTCGGCAAAGTTGTCGCCCAGCCGGAGAGCATGGAGAAAAAGCTTGAGACCTATTTGCAGGTGCTCGACATCGTCAAGAATGACTACGTTGAGAAGAACGTTGACGACCAGAAGCTGGTCTACGGCTCGATCCGGGGGATGCTCGAGGCGCTTGACGACCCGTACACCCGCTTCATGGAGCCAAAATCGTACAAAGAAATGAAAACGCGAATGAGCGGCTCCTATTCGGGGATCGGCATCTATATCGGCATCAAGAATTCCAAGCTGGCCGTCATCTCGCCGATCATTGACACCCCGGCCAAAAAAGCCGGCCTGCGCTCCGGCGACTACATCCAGAAGATCGACGGCAAGGATACGAAGGATATGGCGCTCGAGGAGGCCGTCAGCCTGATCCGCGGCGTGGCGGGGACCCAGGTCAAGCTCCTCATCCTGCGCAACGGCTGGAAAGAGCCGAAAGAGTTCGAGATCATGCGAGCCAAGATCACGATCAAGAGCGTCGTCCGCAAGGTCTACGAAGGCGTTTCCTACATCAAGATCAATACGTTCGAGAACCTCAACACCGCGACCGAATTTGAGAAAGCCCTGCGCCAGTCAAAGGACACGCCAGGGCTGATCATCGACGTGCGGGATAACGGCGGCGGCCTCCTGCAGAACGCGATCGATATCGGCAGTCTGTTCATCGGCCGCGGCACGATCGTCCAAACGGTCGACCGGGAAGAGAAAAAGGAACAGCTGGAAACATCCGGCCGCGTCCTCTGGAGCAAACCGGTCGTCATGCTCATCAATGAGGGCTCGGCCTCGGCCTCGGAGATCCTGGCCGGCGCCCTGCGCGACCATAAGATCGCGACGCTGGTCGGCACGCATTCGTTCGGCAAGGCCTCGGTCCAGAATGTCAGGCAGTTAAATGACGGCTCGGCGGTGCTCCTCACGATCGCCAAATACCTGACCCCCAACGGTGATTACATCATGAAGAAGGGGATCTCGCCGGAAGTCGAGGTGGTCGTGCCGACGCGGGAAGCCGCCGCGGCGCCGGATGAGCTGCCCGAGGAAGCTGATGACATCCAGCTCCAGAAAGCAATTCAGGTCCTCAGAAAAAAGATCCAGGAGCGGAGCGGTGGCCAAAGTTGAACTCTTAGACAGCGAAGAAGAGCTCGGCAAGATCGATCGGAGCGGCATGCTCAAGGCGGTCGGGCGCATGCCGGAGATGATCGCCGAGGCGGAAAAACTCGCCTCCTATGTCTCCCTGCCAGCGGCCAAACCATATGACCATGCCCTCGTTCTTGGCATGGGGGGCTCGGCCATCGCCGGCGACATCGCGGCCGATCTTTTTTTCAAAAAAGCCGCGGCGCCGATCATTGCTTCCCGCAATTACTCACTGCCCAATTATGTCGGCGAAAAGACGCTGGTCATCGCCATATCTTATTCCGGCAATACCGAGGAAACGCTGGCCGCGGTCAAGGAGGCCGATAAAAAAAAGGCGCAGATCATCTGCGTCACTTCGGGCGGCAAGCTGAAGGAACTCTCCGACAGCCGAAGCTGGCCGCTTTTTCTCAGCCCGGGCGGGCTGCAGCCGAGAGCCGCTCTGCCGTATTTGCTGATCCCCCTCCTGACCGCGCTGGATCGTTTGAAAGTCGCCTCGCTCGCGCCGGATGAGATCAAAGAATCGATCTCTCTTCTGACGCGGTTAAGGGACGAATTCGGTCCGGCCAAGCCCGCGCGCAACAACCCGATCAAACAACTGGCGAGCCGGACCGCCGGCAAACTGCCGATCATCTTCGGCTCGAGCGGCACGACCGGCGCGGCCGCCCTGCGCTTCAAGTGCCAGCTCAACGAAAACAGCAAGCTGACCGCGCTCCTCAATGTTTTTCCGGAGCTCAACCACAACGAGATCGTCAATCTCGCGGCCCTCAAGCGCGAGGCGCACAATTTTGCTCTCTTTATCCTGCGCGACGAAGACGACAACGAGCGGGTTAAAAAAAGGATCGAGATCACCAAGTCGCTGCTGGTGCGCCAGCTCGGCGGCGCCAGCGAGATCGCCTCGCAGGGCAAGTCGCCGCTCGCCCGTCTCCTTTCGCTTGTCCTCTATGGCGATTATCTGAGCGTCTATCTGGCGATCGCGAGCGGGGTTGATCCGACGCCGGTCGAGGCGATCAGCCGCCTCAAAAAGGAGCTGGCCCGATGAAGGCGGTCATCATCGCCGGCGGCCTGGGGACGCGCCTGCGCCCGCTTACCTACAACACGCCCAAGCCGATCGTGCCGGTCGCCAACCGCGCGTTTGTTCTGCACCAGATCGAGCTTCTGCGCCAGCACGGCATCACTGAGATCATTTTGAACCTCCATTATCTGGCGGCGGAGATTAAAAAAGTCCTGGGCGACGGCAGTCGATACGGCGTCAAGATCCAATATTCAATTGAAGACCATCCGCTGGGCACGGCCGGGGCGGTCAAGCTGGCCGAAGAATTCTTTGATGGGGACTCGATGGTCGTCTTTAACGGCGATGCCCTGACCGACATCAACATTGCGCAGATCATTGAATATCACAAAAAGAAAAAGGCCCGGGCCACGCTCACGCTGACGCGCGTCGATGACCCTACCCATTACGGCGTGGTCCTGATGGACGAGAACGGCAAGGTCTCTCGTTTTGTGGAAAAACCGAGCTGGGAGCAGGTCGCCAATCTTGGCGCCGAAGAGCGGCCCGCCAACGCGATCAACGCCGGCATCTATGTGCTCGAGCCGGCGATCTTTAAGGACGTGCCCAAGGGAGTTGAGTATTCTTTTGAGCGGCAGCTTTTTCCGTCCCTGCTGGAAAAGGGGGAGCCGGTCTATGGTTTCGTCTCCGACCGCTACTGGATCGATATCGGCAAGCCCGAGCAGTACCGGCAGGCCCACGAGGCGATCTTGCGCGGCGAGGTCGCGGTCAAGATCTACGGCGCCCGCTCCGACGGCCGGGTCTGGATCGGCGATGAAGCCAATTTCGATAAGACCGCCAAACTGATCGGGCCGGCCATCATCGGCCGCGGGGTCACGATCGCCGCCGAGACGAAGGTCCAGGACTACACGGTGCTTGGCGACGAGACCTGGCTCGGCCGCGAAACGACCATCTCGCGCGCCGTTGTCTGGCGCGGCACGCGCATTGGCAGCCATGTCAACCTGAACGGCTGCATCATCGGCTTTGACTGCGTCATCGAAGATAATGTAACGATCGGCGACGGCGTCGTCCTGGCCGATCACTCGCTGATAAAAAGGGGTTCGCTTTTATGCTCAAGATAATTCCCGAGGGGAAGAACGAAGCCGAGATCGAGCGGCTGATCAAAAAGAAAACTATCTCGGCCGACCTGCCGCAGGAGAAGGTCGTTAACGAAATAATCGAGGCGGTGAGAGCAAAAGGCGACGAGGCGCTCTTCGAGTACACAAAGAAATTTGACGGCGAAGAGATCGCGCCCGACGAACTGAAGGTGACGGATGAGGAGATCAAAAAGGCCTACAAGAAGGTTAAGGAGGGCTTTTTTGATTCGCTGACCAAGGCGATCCAGAATATCACCGCCTATCATCGCAAGCAAAAAAGCGACGAGTGGTTCGAGACGCTGCCGCTCGATGTTGTCCTCGGCCAGCGCCTGATCCCGCTCACGCGGGTGGGGGTCTATGTGCCGGGCGGCCGGGCGACCTATCCGTCTTCCGTCCTCATGAACGTTATCCCGGCCAAAGTTGCCGATGTCAAAGAAATAATTCTCGTTTCGCCGCCGCCTATCAGCCCTTATATTCTGGTCGCCGCCGCCGAAGTCGGCGTCAGCGCGATCTATAAGGTCGGCGGCGCGCAGGCGATCGCCGCGCTGGCCTACGGGACGCAAACCGTCCCCAAAGTCGACAAGATCGTCGGCCCGGGCAATATCTATGTGACGCTGGCCAAGAAAGCGGTCTTTGGAACGGTTGGCATCGAAAGCTTGGCCGGCCCCTCGGATGTCGTGATCATCGCCGACTCCGACGCCGATGCCGAGTTCATCGCCGCCGATCTCCTGGCCCAGGCCGAGCATGATCCGAGCTCGTCGGCTGTCTTGATCACCAATTCCGAAAAAGTTCTGGAGAAGGTTGAGAAAGAGGTGGCTAAGCAGCTGCCGAAACTCGCCCGCAAAAAAATTATCGAAGAGGCGGAGATCGTGCTGATGCAGACCGAAACGATCGGCCAGGCGATCGAGCTCTCGAACCGGATCGCGCCGGAGCACCTGGAGCTTGAGGTCGGCTCGCCGCAGCGGGTGTTAGAGAAGATCAAGAACGCCGGCGCCGTTTTCCTGGGCCCGCACTCGCCGGTCGCCGTCGGCGACTACATCGCGGGCCCCAACCACGTCCTGCCGACGGGCGGCACTGCCCGCTTCGCCTCGCCGTTAGGGGTCTATGATTTCGTCAAGCACCAGAGCATCATCGGCTACACCAAGCCGGCGCTCAAAAATGTCTGGAAGGACGTCAAACTGTTGGCCGAGATCGAAGGGCTCGACGCCCACGCCCGCTCGATCGATGTCAGGTTTTCTTAGGTCACGATTCCCCTGAAATTCTTCCGCTTTCCGGCCGATAAAACAATAGATATGAGGGTAAATTTTTATCGTCTCTCCAATCTTTACACGGCAAACTATTTCCGTTTGCAGCACCGACCCAATGAGGCCGAATTGGCGGATCTATTGGATCGAACCGCTCATCGTTACCGCCAAAATTTTAACACGGTCACGCTGCAGCGGCCGCACATCATTCAGGGGCCGGGCGGAGTGGAAGATTTTGAAACCGCGCAGGCCTTGCTGCATTTTGCGGGCGGCAATATGAGAAGCGAGCCGGGGGCGCGTTCGGCGCGCCAGGCGTACGATCATTTTGGCGCACTCCTTGACCTGGCGGCCAACAATCCCTCCTATAATAAGGGTGAGAAGCTGGCGCCCTATGTGCTCGGGTACCGTTTGCAGGATTTCCTGGCGGAGAAAATCGGCTGGAGTATTGAGAGCGGCGGCGTGAACCGCATTGATGTCGCGGGTTTCATGAATGATTATTACAATAAATGCCGCCAGGTACAATTTTTCCTGGCTTCCGTGCTGAACCATTATTACAAATTTGCATTGGCAGACGATCTGGCGCCGCGCGAGGAAGACGCTCATATTCACTGTTTTTACGGCGCCCGTTTCATCCCGGAAAGCGGCAACATAGGCTTTCGACCTAAAACAGAGCCCTTCGCCGAGGTTGACTATCCTTCGGCGGCTGAAGCGCTAACACCGCTGCCGGAAATGCTGCGTCAGCTCATGCGCTACACTGCTCGGGGCTTGCGCATATCCTATGAAGCCCGCAACCGTATCTGGCAAAAATTTTCTGCTATCTCGGCAGCGCAGATTAACCGGGTCCGGCATACGCGGGACGTGAATCAGGCCTTTTTGTCGATTTTTGGCAAACAGGACGTATATCGGCAACTGAGATTTCTCGATCATTTCCGTATTTTGGGCATAATCATTGAGGAATTTGGCCGCATCGAAAGGCTGCGCCAGGATGACGCTCATCGCTTTACCGTGGGGACGCATAGTCTCGAAGTCGTGCGCATTATAGAGAGAATAGCCCGCGGCGCCCCGCCGGACAAAGCGGGTGAATTGCCTGAAAATTGGCGGCATTTACACCGCGTTTATACTGAAATTAATAATCCCCTGACCCTCTTCCTGGCGGCCCTTTTACATGATATCGGCAAGTCCACAGGGAAAGACGATGACATAAGCGGCGCTCAGATCGCTCAAGCGATCGCCCGGCGTCTTGGTTTGGAGAGCGAGGCGGAGCGGGTGGGCCGCTTGGTACGGCTTGATACGGCGCTCAATTCTATCGCCGGGCGAAAAGATGTGAACATTGGAGAACTGCCCGAAGACAATTTGGGGGAAATTGCTTTTGAACTGGGCGATCCAGATTTTTTAAAAATGCTCTATTTGTTGACCGTGGCTGACGGCCTGGGGATGAGAACGCAACTGCGGCCGTCGGAATCGCAGATCGTGGCACAAGTCGAAACCGCCCGCCCCAAACTGCCGGAACTTTATAAGCGCCTGGATGAGCGATTCAGAGGGGAAACCGCTGAGCGAGAACGGTTGATCGAACGGCTGCTGGACATGCGGTTGCTTAAGGGGCTCGATGAAGAGATAGTGCGCCACATACACGGCATGCCCTTTACTTACCTGGCGGGCTGGGTGGCCGATCAGGGCAAAATGAAAAATATTGTACGCGATATCAGCGCGCTTGCCCATTTGAAGCGGCGCGGTTTTATTATGAGGACGGGCAAGGCGAGCCAAGGAGCGGTTGACGGGCGCGGCCTGCCGATCACGGTGATCACCCATGATCGCGCGCATCTGCTGAAAACTATCGTCGGGGCAAGCAGTTTGTGCGGCTATAATATTCAAGGCGCGGAAATCTTTACGCGGCGCGACGGCATTGCAATTGATACATTATATGTCGATCCGCAGAGGTCATTTATCCCGCTGAATAAGGAATTACGCGCGTTGTCCCGAGTTCTCGGCGAATTCCTGACGACCGATGCCCCGGCACAGCCACTGCAGATCGACGGCCTGGTTAAACTGATCGAAGAGGCGCGCCTTGGTTTATTTCGGGCGCCCCAGGACCGAATGAACCAAGCGGGGTTTGTATTTACCGACGGCAAATTTCCATTCCTTGGCGGGACCAAATTGACCGTTCGCGGCTATGCTGACCGTCTTTTTTTGCTTTTTGACCAAGTTTCTGTGATCTCTTCTCTTGCGGAAATCGTAAATGCAAAGGTGACAACCTCCGAGCAGGGGATAGACAATGTCTTTTATCTCAGGGATCGACTGACAGGCGGGCAATTATCTGCTTTCATTAGATGGGAGATTCAAGAAGGGCTCCGAAAAGCGCTGTCTCTGTAGTTTCAGCTCGTATCCGGCCGCCCCCTGACCTACGAAACTAAAAAACATGATAAGATGTCATTATGACCAATAAGCATGTCAAACCCCGCTGTCCCTATTTCGGGACCTGCGGTGGCTGCCAGCTCCAGCACCTCGCCTACGAAGACCAACTTGATCTGAAGACAGGGATGGTCAGGGAGCAGATGGAGGAGAAGGGAGTAGGAGGGATAGAAGTTAAGCCGACCCTGGGCATGAAAGATCCCTGGTTTTACCGTAACAAGATCCAATTCCCGATCCGCTCCCAGAACAATCATTTGCAGATGGGCTACTTTAAGGCAAAGACGCACGAAGTCGTCAACATCAAAGAGTGCTACATCCAGGACCCATTTCTGACCGAGATCGCGCAGATCGCCAGGGGGATATTTGAGGAGCGGGAGCTTTCCGCCTATGATGAAAAGACCGGCCAGGGCCTCCTGCGCCACTTTATCGGCCGCAGCGGCTTCCGGACCAACGAGATACTATTGGGGATCGTGATCAACCAGCGGGGACTGCCCGCCGGCTTTACCGTGGCTGATGAGATCAAAAAACAGGAGCGGCTGATGCATCGGCTGGCAACCCGCCACGATGATTATCCGAAACTGACCAAGAGGCCAAGGATCGTGGGGATTGTCCAGAATGTTAACACCAACCGTGGCAATCTGATCCTGGGCCAGCACAATACTAAGCTCTTCGGCAGTTCGTTTATGCATGAGCGACTGGGCAAATATAATTTTCATGTCCATCTGCCGTCTTTTTTCCAGGTTAATCCGGTCCAGGCCGAAAAGATCTACGATCTGGTCAGGCAGTACGCGGACCTGGCCGGCGGCGAAGTGGTCGTGGACGCCTACGCCGGGATCGGCACGATCGCCTTCTGGCTGGCGGGCAAAGCCGAGAGCGTGATCGGCATCGAGGAGCGCGAGGAAGCGGTCAAAGACGCCAACGAGAACATTAAATTGAACAGCATGGTCAATATCACAATGAAGGCCGGGTTGATCGAAAAAGTCTTCCCCAAAGTGGCCGATGTGGTCGTGCTTGATCCGCCGCGCGGCGGCTGTTCGGCGAAAGCGCTGGAATCGGTCGTAAGATCAGGCGCCCGAAAAGTGATCTACGTCTCATGCAATCCCGAGACGCTGGCGCGGGACCTCAAGGCCCTGGCGGGGAATTATAAGATAGATTTGATCCAGCCGGTCGACATGTTCCCGCAGACGGAGCACGTGGAAGCGGTGGCTAAGCTAAGCCGACGCTGAGCGGGAGGTTGGCGGCGTTTTTTTCAGCAGGCCTTTTTTGCGCAGGACTTCTTTTCGTCTTTTTTGGCGCCGTTTTATTTCCTGTTTTCTTAACCTTGGCATGACTCAATTATAGCATCTTTTTCCTCGGGCCGGAACCACTTAACATCCTTGAAGCGACGGAACCAGGTTAGCTGGCGGCGGGCGAAATTGCGGGTGCGTTTTTTTAGCTCTTCGACCATCTGTTCTTTGTCCCACTTGCCGTCCAGATACTCGACGACTTCCTTATAGCCCAGCGCCTGGAACGAATTTAAGCTCTTGGAATAGCCTTTGGCCAGCAAACCTTCGACTTCCCCGATCAACCCTTGGGCTATCATGTTGTCGATGCGCGCGTTGATCCGCTCATAGAGTTCTTCTCGGGTGAGGTTGATCCCGATCAGCGTATAATTCCGTGTTCTGCTTTCTGCTTCCGGCTTTCGGCTTTCTTGCAATTCTGATATTGGTTTCCCCGTCAACTCAAAGACTTCCAAAGCCCGAATTATCCGCTTCTTATCATTGGCGTGAATCTTTTCGGCGGCTTTCGGATCGCTAGCAGATAGTTGAGCGTAGAGCGTAGTGGTAGGAAGCTCTTCCAGTCGTCCCCTCAACTCTTTATCCGCCGGACTGATCGGAAAGGCAAATCCTTCAAGCAGCGACCAGAGATAGAGTCCAGTTCCGCCAACAATAATTGGTAATTTACCTTTATTTTGAATTTTAACTTTTAACTTTTGACTTTCTTCGACGAAGTCAGAGACCGTCCACTCTTCATCGGGATTATGAATGTCGATCAAGTGATGCGGAATGCCTTGCCGCTCTTCCATGGTTGGCTTCGCGGTGCCGATGTCCAGGCCGCGGTAGACCTGCATCGAATCGGCGGAGATTATTTCGCCGTTCAGTTCCTTGGCGAGTTCGATGGAGAGCTTGGTCTTGCCGACGGCGGTGGGGCCGAGGAGGACGATCGAGCGCACTAATCTCTCTGCTGGCGCATGATCAGCAGACGGGCCAGGTTGAGGACGGCCATCGTCGTGGCCGCCACATAGGTTAAGGCCGCGGCGTTGAGGACGGCCCTGGCCATCGGCAGTTCTTTTTCGGTCAGGAAATTCCCGTCCGCCAGCACCCTGATCGCCCGGGAGCTGGCGTTGAATTCGACCGGCAGGGTGACGACCGAGAAGACGACCGCCAGCGAGAAAAGAACGATCCCGATGTCCATCAACTGGGGCAGGCCGGCGAACATGCCCAGGATAAAGAGCGGGAAAGCCATGGTGGTGCCGAGATTCGTCATCGGGACAAGGCCGTTCCTCAGTTTCAGCGGGACATAGGACTTGGCGTCCTGGATGGCGTGGCCGGCTTCGTGGGCGGCGACGCCGATCGCGGCGACCGAATTACTCTCATAAACTCTCTGTGAGAGACGAAGCTTCCGGTCTCTTGGATCATAATGGTCGCTCAATTCACCTGGCGTTGATTCAATCGCGATATCTTGCAGGCGAAAGTCGTCGAGAATATAGCGGGCCACTTGCGCGCCGGTGTAGCCCCTTGAACAGGCAACCTCGGAATATTTTGCATAGGTGCTCTTGACCTTCCACTGGGCGTAGAAAGCCAGCAGCAACGCCGGGATCAAAAGAATGAACGTCGGATCATAAAACATATATGTATTATAGCAAAATCAAACGCCGCGGACAATGGTGTTGGCGATGTGCTTTTTGGCGATCTCGGCCATTTTCAATATCTTTTCTTTAGGGTGGGGGGCAATCATTCTTAACCTTTCATCCAGCGTGTGATCGGGGACGAACTGCTGGAGGGCGTATTTCTTGGCGCCGGCGATCGAGCGCGCCATCGCTTCGATCTCCGGCTCGTCAAGAATGGTTGGCACGACCGTCGTCCGGAACTCATAGTCGAGCCCGGAATTCATTATTAATTTTACGCTCTCTCTGACTTTGCCGAGATCGATCTTCTGCCCGGCGGCCGCGTGGTATTTATCATTGAACGGCGCTTTGATGTCCATGGCGATGTAGTCGATTAGTTTGCTGGTTAGTAAGTTTGTTAGTTGGTTTGGACTGGCGCCGTTGGTGTCGAGTTTTACCAGCATTCCCTTTTCTTTAAAGTGCCTGATCAGGTCGGTCAGCCAGGGATGGATGGTCGGCTCGCCGCCGCTGATGACGATCCCGTCGATAAAATCCTTCCTCCGCTTGATAAAATCGTCAACGGCCTCGAGTTTTACCTCCGGCAGGTCGGCCTCGGGGTTTTCGATCAGCAGGCCGTTGTCGCAGAACGGGCACTTGAAGTTGCAGTAGGGCAAAAAGACGACGGAACTGATCTTGCCGTCCCAGTCGAGGAACGAAGTTTCAATGAAGCCGCGGATATTCATCTTATTCCCGCGGCTTGGTTTTGATGATGCGGATCTCGACTTCGCGGATGACCTCGAGCGCGACGACCGTCAGAACTGCGCCGGTGATCGCGGAGAGATAGAAACCGGCGCCGGCGGAGAGACCAACCGCGGAGGTGATAAAGATCGAAGCGGCGGTCGTAATACCGCGCACGCCGCTCCCGGTCTGCAGAATACAGCCAGCGCCGATAAAGCCGATGCCGGTCACGACCCCGGCAGCCAGCCGGGCCGGATCAGCTCCCGCGTGAGCGGCCGCCAGCTGGATCGAAGCGGTCATGAAGAGAGCGGCGCCGAGGGCAACGAGGATATGGGTGCGCATGCCGGCGGCCCGGCCTTCTTTTTCCCTGAACCAGCCGATCAAGCCCCCGAGCAGGAAGGCGAGCAGGAGATTGCCGGTGATAATTAAGTCAGACATCGAAAATAATTATAGCTTGGTCTGGCTTGATCTGCAATTGGTTGTAGGTGGCGGCCTTGAGGGCCGAATAGAGCGTGTGCCGGGCAGGATCAATCTCTTCGCCGGCCACCTCCGCCTCAAGCAATTTATCGGTCAGCTTTTTGACCTTGAATTCTTTGCAGAGCAGTTTTTTCGTTTCCTCGATAAAAAGCAGTTCATTGAGCCAGTTGACCAGCAATTCATCCAGGTCATCAGCTTCGACCTTGACGTTAAGCGCCTGATCGGGGCTCACGGTATTGAGGTCGGCCATCAACGAGAACATGCCGTAGGCGGCGTTGGCGAAGATCTCTTCGCGGGATTTGCCGTAGGCAATGATGCCGACATCCGAGGGATGGTCGATCGGTTTAAACTTTGAATCCACCGTATTTTTTAAAGTGCTCGACCAGGCCGCCGTCGGCCAGGAGGATCTGCATGGTTTTTGGCAGGGGAGCGATCTTTAACTCCGTATTTTTTGTCTTATTCCGGATGACGCCGTTGTCGAGGTCGACCTCCAGCTCATCTCCCTCGTTGATCTGGTCGGTATCGACCTCGATGGCGGGGAGGCCCAGGTTGAAGCAATTGCGATAGAAGATGCGGGCGAACGATTTAGCCAGGACAGCCGAAATGTTGGCGTATTTGATCGCCATCGGCGCCTGCTCACGCGAGGAGCCGCAGCCGAAGTTGCGTCCGGCGACGAGAAAATCGCCTTTCTGCAAACGGCTGTAAAATTCGGGGTCAAGGTCTTCCATCACGTGCTTGGCCAGCTCGTTGGGGTCCTGGATCTTAAACTTGTATCTTCCTGAAATGACATAATCGGTATTGATGTCGTTAATGATCTTATTCTGCGGCAGGCGGGCTTTTCCGTTCAGTTTCATAAATATTTCCTCGGGTCGGCGATCTTTCCCTCAAGCATCGAAGCCGCCACCGTGGCCGGCGAGGCCAGATAGATAAAAGCGTTGGGATTGCCCATGCGGCCTTTGAAGTTGCGGTTGGCGGAAGAGATGACGTTCTCGCCGTCGGAGGGGACGCCGTTGTGGGTGCCGACGCAAGGCCCGCAGCCGGGGGTGACGCCGACCGCGCCGGCTTCAATGAGCGTCTGATAGGTCCCGTCATTGATCATATCGAGCATTATTTCCTTTGACGCAGGGGCGATGATCAGGCGGCAGTCCTTATGGACTTTCTTCCCCTTAAGCATTTTCGCCGCGATCTGGAAATCCTCGAGTCGGCCGTTGGTGCAGGTGCCAATATAGGCCTGTTGGATCGGCGTGCCGAGGACTTGCGAGATCGGTGAGACGTTGTCAACGGTGTGGGGCTTGGCGATCTGCGGCTCGAGCTTTGTGATGTCGATCTCAATAACCTCTTTATAGACAGCGTCCTTGTCGGCCGAGACGGGGTTGGGCTTCCTCGTCGCGTGCAGTTTTTCGTAGGCGAGGGTTTTCTCGTCTGCCTCCATGATGCCGACCTTAGCGCCGCACTCGATCGCCATGTTGGAGATGGTCATGCGGGCGTCGACCGACATCGCCTTGATGACATCGCCGTAAAATTCGAGCGCCAGATAAGTCGCGCCGTCGGCGCCGATCTTGCCGATAAAGTTCAAGATCAGGTCTTTCGAATAGACGCCTTTAGGGAAATTGCCTTTGAAGACGACCTTCAGCGTTTCGGGGGCCTTGAACCAGAGCTTGCCCGAGATCATGCCGGCGGCCAGATCGGTCGAGCCGATGCCGGTCGAAAAGACATTGATGGCGCCGTAGGTGCAGGTGTGCGAGTCGGCGCCGATGGCCAGATCGCCCGGCACGACGTGGCCCTGCTCCGGCGTGATCTGGTGGCAGACGCCGCAGCCGATGTCGTAGAGAGAGATGCCTTGTTCTTTAGAGAACTCGCGGATCTTTTTATGGATTGCTGAAACTCCTTCGTTGGGGGAGGGGGAGCTGTGGTCAATAATGATGGCTATCTTCTTCGGGTCAAAGACCTTCTTGGCGTTCATCTTGCGGAAAGAATCGATGGCGACGCCCGATGTTCCATCCTGGCCGATCATGAAGTCGAGATCGGCAATGACAATGTCTCCCGCTTTGGCGTCGCGGCCGGAGTGGCTCGAGAGTATTTTTTCGGCGATAGTTTTGCCCATGATCTATTAACTGATAAAATCTTTTTCAGATAAATATTTATGAATTCGGGAAACAAGTTTTTGCGCCGCTAAAAGCCGCTCTTCAGCCTCGGCTTTGATAAATTTTCTAGTGACATCGTAATCACTGTCTTCCCTGTCATCTTTGGCCTCGATAAAAAGAGCGTTGTATTCTTTTTCGATCAGCCCGGGCTTAATAAAGTGCAGGCCAAAAAGGGCGACAACCCCCTGATGAGTGGCCGGCTCTTGTCCGATGGTCAATAAAACGGCTTTGATCGAATGAAACATCGCGTAATAAGCGCTGGAAACTGACTCGTCAAACAGCGCTTCCCTTAAATTCAGCCCGGCGCTTTTCAGCGATTCATCCCCTCTTTCCAACTCAAGGCGGATCTTTTCTTTTAAGGTTTCTTTATTCAATCTCTATGCCGTCCCGTTCAACATTTTTTATAAAACCGGTTTCCAGGCGTTTTTGGAAAGCATAGCGGATTTCGGGAATTAATCTCGGCGAGATCAAAACGCCGTATTTAAGCAGGATTTCATTTACGATCTGCGCGGCTTTGCGCCTTAAATCGCGATCGGCTTGCCCGACAAGCACAAATAAATCAAGATCGGATTCTTTATTGAAATCGCCCCTGGCTTTTGAGCCGAACAACAAGACCTGTTTAACGCTTCTACCGGCAAAGGATCTTAATTCATGAGTAAATTCCTTAACCGCCTTTTCTTCAATTTCGTTCAGCTTTCCAATCATTCTTCGATCCCCCCTAATCCCGCAATTTCCCAAAATCCCCTGAAATTTCTAGGAACCCCTGCCGATAAACAATTGTACCAAGAATTCGGGTTATAGTAAACGGGAGGAAGATGAATATGGCAAATCAATTATTGGTAAAAGGGAATGTTTCGGGACGGATGCTGGCGGGGGCGATGCTTCACGCCCATGCGGTGATGACCGGCGAATTAAAAGTAAAGCAGGCCGCCGGTATCGGTGTGTTTAATAAATATTTAGGCGTCAACGCGGCCAGGCGCGAAGCTTGGGGCAAACAAACGAAGTTGTTCCCGTCAGCGGTGCTGGCCCGCGCCAGTATGAGCGGTGAATGGCTGAATAAAGCCGGCCAATTGCTTGAGGCGACTACTGATGCCGCGAAGCGAAAAGCGCTTTTGGGCCAGGTCATCGCGCCGCATATAACCAATGTCACCGCATTATTTGGCAGTCAGATCAAAGAGAGGGCAGGGAAGTTATCTATTGTGAAGATATCGGATATCGCTTCTTTGCTGGAATGGCAGATGCCGGAAATCGAGCTGGAGACGGTTAATATCCCGGCCGGGAAATTCCCGATGGGCAGCACGGAAGATTCAACCGAACAGCCGGTGAGGGAAGCGACAATCTCCGCTTTCAGGAGTGGTAAATATGAGGTTACCAATGAACAATATGGAATATACATGGGGCAAACCGGCTATCGCGCGCCGGAATATTGGGAAGACGAAAAATTTGGAAAAGATCAGCCGAAGAATCCAGTTGTTGGCGTTGACTATGATGATGCCAATAATTTTTCCCTATGGCACGGGCGACGGCTGCTGACCGAAGCCGAAGGCGAGTACGCGGCAAGAGGACATGTAGGGTTAATATATCCCTGGGGCAACAAACTTGATCTTTCAAGGGTGACTTTCAATACCGATAGGACGAGTCCCGTAGATGCTCATCCTGATGGAGCCAGCCTTTTTTTCGGCGTTATGGGCCTCTCTGGCAATGTTGGGGAATGGAGAGCGGATTGGCATGACCTGTATGATTCTGAAGATTTGATTGATCCTAAGGGACCTGAAACTGGCATATTGAGAGCTATTCGTGGCGGGTCGTGGGAAGACGAAGATTCCGGCAATTTGCGGAGCGCGTACCGGAGCGCCGCTCTTCCCAAGGATCGCCTCGACTTCGTTGGCTTCCGCGTCGCCGAGGACAAATAATTGCGCCTTGTCCTTTAGTTCTTTTCCCCTTTAGTGGAGGGGCGAATTAAAAACCGCCCGGCTTCTTTCTCTTCTTGAGAGCTGCTTCGATCAAACTGGCTTTTTCGATCAGGTAGGGGTCAAGCCCTTCCATCTCGTGGACCTCTTTGAGCAGTTTTTGCGCCTTCGGGTGCGCCGCGATATCGGCCAGATCAAGCTTGGCGCGCGCGATCAGGTCGCGGTAATTGAGCGACATCTTGATGACCTCGGTCAGCAGTTTTTCGGCTTTCTGGAAGTCGCCTTTTTTGACCCGGCGGGTCAGAATCTCGGCCTTGACGATCTTGCCCTTGTTCGTGAAATAGTCGTCGGGGCGCGAGGCCATTTCTTTCAGCGAGAAATCGACGGTCTTGAGCGCCGGCGCGAGATCGTCCGGATTGCGGTAGAGGATGATCTCGGATTTTGAGAGGAGCGCCCGGCCGCGGAAATACCAGTGGGCGTTCTTCTCCTTGACGACAGCATTGATCAGCTCGAGCGCTCTCGCCCAGTCGCCCTTGTCGCGGCGGGCCAGCCGCAGTTCGGCCTCGACGATGAAGGTCTTGGCCGCGAAAAAATCGGAGACGTTGTTGCCCAGGATGCTGCGGGCCTTTTCGCAGAGGGAGATCGCGTTGCCGAAGTCCTGCGGCACGCCGATCAAGAGCTCCGCCTTGCCGATGAGGGCGCGCGCCTTGAGGTATTCCGGCGGGTTGCGCAGGAGGATCTGGTCGTAGATCTTCATCGCTTCGGCGTGGTCGCCCAGCTCGCCACGGCCGACCAGAAGATCAGCGATACCGAACATGATCTCGGGGGCGTCGGAGCGCCTGGAGTGCTGGCTCAAGATATTGCGGTAGCGGCGCAGGAGCCGGTTAATCTTTTCTTTTTCGGACGGGATGGGGAAGCCGACCTCTTTGTCAACGATATAGCTCATGACCGGGGATAGAATTGTCATAATACCTCCAACTGCCTTGATAAGCGATTATAATTAATGTAAAATATAATGTCAAATGGAACCGCTCTCACCCGAACGCGAAAAAGAACTGCACGATTTCCAAGTCAAGCTCGGGGTCACCTTCCTGAACATCAATCTGCTCAACCAATCGCTGACCCACAGCTCTTACGGCCACGAAAGGGGGCTTCCCGACAACGAGCGTCTGGAGTTCCTGGGCGACGCCGTTTTGAAGCTCGCCGCCACTGAATACCTCTACAACAAATTCCCCGCTCTCGCCGAAGGCGACCTGACCAAGATCAGGGCGACGGTCATCTCCGACGAGACCTTCGCCCGGGTCGGCGGCAAACTTGGCCTCGGCGACATGCTTCTTCTCTCCGGGAACGAAAAGCGGAGCGGCGGCCAGCGCCGGAAATCTAACCTCGCCAACACTTTTGAAGCGCTGATCGGCGCGCTCTATCTTGACGCCGGCCTCGGCAAGGCCCGCGACCTCATCATCGACCGGCTGAGGGAGGAGATCGAGACGGTCTCGCGCGCCGGCTATATCCGCGACTATAAATCGGCGCTCCAGGAATACGCGCAGAAGCACAAACAGCAGCTGCCGCACTACCGCGTCATCAAAGAGACCGGCCCCAAGCACCGGCGCGTTTTCTGGATCGAGGTCAGGGTGCGGGGGAAGAAATACGGCCTCGGCCGCGGCGGCAACAAAAAAGAGGCCGAGCAGAGAGCGGCGGCCATGGCGCTCAAGAGCATGAAGCTTGAGGAGAAGGGTGGCGCCCCGGCCCACCCGGCGCACAAGGGAGAGAGAAAAGAGCCGGGCGGCCTGCGCGGCTTGATCTCGCGCGTGAGGAAAAAAATAAAACCTGATGAAAAGCATACTGATTAAAGGGGGCCGGGTCATTGATCCGGCGGCGAACGTCGATGAAGTTAGGGATATACTGATCGAAGATGGCAAGATAAGGGCATTAGGGGCAAGGGGCAAGGGGCAAGAAGAGGCAGAGATCATCGATGCGAAAGGGCTGTGGGTTCTCCCCGGCCTGATCGACATGCATACGCACCTGCGCGATCCCGGTCGGCCGGACAAGGAGACGATCAGGAGCGGCGCGAGAGCGGCCGCGCTCGGCGGCTTTACCACCATCTGCTGTCTGGCCAACACCGATCCCCCGATCGACAATCCGGCGGTGGTCGAGTATATTGTCGCCAAGGCGAAGAATGAGGCGGTCGTCAACGTCCTGCCGATCGCGGCCATAACGAAAGGGCTTAAAGGCGAGGCGCTGGCGGAGATGGGCCGCTGTTTTGCCGAAGGAGCGGTCGCCTTCTCCGACGACGGCAAGCCGGTCATGCGAGCCGACATCATGCGCCGAGCCCTCGAATACGCGCGGCAGTTCGGCGTCCCCGTCATCTCCCACTGCGAGGACGCGTATCTTTCGGCCGGCGGGGCGATGAACGAGAGCGAGATCTCGACCGAGATCGGCCTGCCCGGCATACCGTCGCTCGCCGAAGAGGTCATGGTCGCCCGCGATATCCTGCTGGCCAGGGAATTCGGCCGCGTCCACATCGCGCATGTCTCCTCGGCCGCTTCGGTCAGATTAATTCGCCAGGCGAAAAAAGATAAGATCGGCATCAGCGCCGAGACCTGCCCGCATTATTTCTCGCTGACGGAGAGCGCGGTCAGGGAGTATGACACGAATGCGAAAGTCAACCCGCCGCTCAAATCATCGGCGGATGTCGAAGAAGTCATACGCGGCTTGAAGGATGGCACGCTCGACGCGATCGCCACCGATCACGCGCCGCACAATGTCGAGGAGAAAAATATCGAGTTCAACCTGGCTTCGAGCGGCCTGGTCGGTCTCGAGACCGCGTTGGCGCTGGTCATTACAAAACTGGTCGAGACGAAAGTATTAACTGCCAAGCAGGCGGTCGAAAAACTGACCTCGGCCCCGGCTAAAATACTCAACCTGGCCGGTAAGGGGACGCTCAAAGCGGGCTCCGCCGCTGATGTCGTGATCGTTGACCCAAAGACGGAGTGGACGGTCGACGCGGCCAAATTCGCCTCGAAGAGCAGGAACACGCCGTTTGGCGGCTGGAAATTAAAAGGTAAAGTCATCAATACCATCGTTGGCGGCAGGATCGTGGTAAGAGATGGCAAGCTTGTTGACTAAATTCAGATTTAGTTATTATTTCGTCATTCTGATTTTGTCATTGGTAATTTTGCCAGCTGGCTGTGGCGACATCACTGACGGCGTAGGGGGCATTGTCATCAGCCCGTCGCCGGCGATCATCGGCGTCAACCAGACGCAATTCTTTACAGCTCTCGGCCGCGATGCCAGCGGCAAATTGATCGCCATCAGTCCGACCTGGAGCGTTTCGGGCAATATCGGCAGCATTACCAGCAGCGGTTTGTTCACGGCCGGCGCGGTCGATGCCACGGGGAGCGTGATCGCGACCGCCGATTCACTTTCCGGCTCGGCCGCTGTCACTGTTACCACGACCGGCTGGCTCGGCGGTATTGTCTCGGATTCAAATGGTACGCTGGTCTCTGGCATCAGGGTTTACCTTAAGGAGATCCCAACCTATGGCGATGGGACCGATTCGGCCGGCAAATACCTGATCTCTTACATCCCGCCCGGCACTTATGAGGCCGACATTGACGCCAGCGCGCATGGCAACACTGAGGCCGCCTCTGCCGAGGTAACCATTGTGATCGGGCAAACAACGACGCAGAACTTTGTCTTAAGCACGCCGACCACGACGGTGCCTCCCACAACTACCTTATAACATGGCGGACCCTGAGTTCAATCCAACCGAAGAAGGCAAACGCATCGCCCGCGAATACTTGAGCCAGCGCGGCTGGGCCAGGGAATGGCGGCGGTCGCTCGATCGCCAACTCTACCCTGCCGTCCAGCGCGAGGAGCTTGAAGAAAAAGAGCGGCGGGTCGACCGGATGCAAGAAGAGGCCGAAGAGGTCTTCAGCCGCGAATATGAAAAATGGCGCAAGGACGACTCCCCCGCCGGCCAAGAGGTCAGGCGCGGCATGTTCGAGCTGTTAGGCAAGCGGCGCGACCTCGGATTCATCGGCCAGCGGATCGTTGAACGGCTGAAAAGAGAGTTCACCCCCCTCTAAGTGGCGAAATTTCGCCGCTTTTTCCCTCGCTTGAGCGTGGCAATAAAATTGCTGTGCGTATTGCATGAACAAACTCGCGATCGTCATATTATTGATCCTTGGCCTGGCGCTGGCCGGCTGTGCCTCGCCTGAACGAAAAATTACGATCAGAAATGAGGCAGAAGATATTTCGGGCGAAGCCGTTATCGCACCGAGCCGGGAAGCGGTCTATATATATGGCAACCAGCGAGACCTGCCGAAAACATTAATTTTAAGAATAGGGGGCGAGCCCGTACTCCTGCCGTCCGGCTATCTGCGGTTAGCAGGGGTGGTCAGCGGCGAAAAGCCGACGGCCTGTTTGGAGATCGCGGGAGGCGGGCTTGCCCTCGGGGAAGGAGAAACGATCGATGCTTATAGAATCATTAGGATTGCGAGCGATCATGTTGTACTTGAGAAATAGTTTGGGATTTTGGGCTTGTTTGTTGCTTATTATTTGTAATTTTGGCTTTCAAGCCAACGCGTCAGAAAGGATCCCGCGCATCGACTTTGAAGACGCGGCGGTCATCAATGTGGTGCAGGCGCTGGCCAAGAGCGGCGGGTTCGATCTGGTCGTCTCGGGCGATCAAACTTTCGCCCGGAGCAAGAAAGCCACTATCCACTTAAAAGACGCGACGCCGGAAGAGGCGATCGAATATATCCTGCGGACGAACGGCTTTAATTATGAAAGGAAAGGCCAGGTTCTCCTGGTCTCGTCCCTGCCGCAGGACCTCAACCAGACCGCCTACAAACCGGCGGTCGAGGTCATCACGCTGAAATATCTCTCGGCTGGCAAGGCGGCAGAGCTCCTCGGCAAGATCATTCCCTCAGCCGTCTTTCAGGTTGGCGGCCGGGCCAATTCCCTCATCATCCGTGGGCGCGATTCGGAGATCGACGACGTTAAGAAACTTCTCAACTCGATCGACAAACTAACGCCGCAAATTCTTATCGAGAGCAAGGTGATGGAGATCTCCCAGAGCGATTCCAAAAAGTTAGGCGTCTCTTATGGCAACGGGACGTTCAAGTTCATTACCGGCAAAGAAACGAAAAAGACCTCGTTATCGGAGGATATCAATTCCACGTTGAACGCGCTGATTGCCGAAGGGCGGGCCAATGTCATCGCCAGCCCGAGGATCGCCACGCTCGACAACCAGGAAGCGCAGATCAATATCGGCAGCCGCATCCCTTTCGCCGTGCCGGTCTCCACCGGGACAACGACCCAGTGGACGGTCGACTATATCGACGCCGGGGTGAAATTGAAGATCACTCCCCAGCTCGGGCAAGAGGGCTACATATCAACCTTTATCCAGCCGGAGGTCTCTTCGATCTCCGAGTGGCGCACGACCGCCGCCGGCGATTTCCCCGTCATCTCGACGCGCAACGCCTCCGCCACGGTCCGCGTCAAGGACGGCGAGAGCATCGTGATCGGCGGGCTGATGTCGGAGAGCGAGCGGGAGAATGTCACCAGGGTTCCAGTTCTTGGCTACATCCCGGTCCTGGGGCTGTTATTCCAGAACAAAAATACCGAGAAGGAGAAAACGGAGATCGTCTTTTTGATCACACCGCATGTGATCTGATCAAAGGGGCACAATCTTAACCCGCCCCAGCGCTCCCATCTGATCGTCTTTAATAATTAATACGCCATCCAAGCCGCGGATCTTCTTGGCGAATTTCAGCCCTTTTTCAATATCGGTGACTTCCGTAACGGCGTTGCCGATAGCGGTCGCGGCAGCGTCGGCCAATAAAGCGCTTTCGGCGATGACGACCACGGCGTCGGCCTTGCCGAAGCTCAACGAGTGACCGACCGTTCCTGAAGATGTGCAGACCGAAAACGGCTTCGACCGCGGCTCGACTTCGAGCGCGATCTTTTCCGAAAAGGGAGAAGCCCCGGCATAGATGCCGACCTTGCGCGGCTGGTTGATCTTTAAGAAAATGTCGCCGCCGTTCTCAACGATGATCTCATCGGTGAATTGCCGGAGGTCTTTACCGACAAATTCTGCCACGGCGCCGGCGACCGCCGCCATCGGCCCGACCCGGACTTTCCTGGAGGCTGAAGCCATCTCTTTGACGATCAGCGGGGCGTCGTACTGGATGCGATGCGGTGAGAGCGCTTCGAGGAATTTTCGGTCTCTCTGGATATAGCTTTCCAGCTCGGTGCGATATTTCAAGGTCAAGGCCAGGGCTTTGTCATAGAGATTCTGCTCGGCCAGGATGAGGAGATCAGTTTCTTTTTCGATCACCTCAAACTTGACGAGATTATCGGCTTTGACGTAATTGCGGTAAGTCCTTTCTTCGTAGGCCAATTACAGCACTCCCTTGGTCGAAGGCACTCCTTTTTTCCGCGGGTTGATGGCGCAGGCCCTTTGCATGGCCACGCCAAACGCTTTGAAGATCGCTTCGATCTTGTGGTGCGTGTTTTTGCCGCGGACGAGATCGATGTGAAGAGAAATTCCGGCCTTGTAAACAAGGGCCTCAAAGAATTCCCTCAGCATTTCAGCGTCAAGCGCGAGCTTGACCCGTTCCCTGCCGATTTCTGCGTAAATAAGTTCTTTGGGAAATTTGGCTTTAAAGGTAAAATGCGGCCGGCCGGAGATGTCAACGGCGGCTTTGACCTCGGCCAGCGACTCGTCCATCGGGACGACGGCGTGGCCGTAGCGCTCGATCTTCAATTTTTTCCCGAGGGCTTTGGCGAAAGCTTCGCCTAGCGTCAGCCCCGTGTCTTCAATAATATGATGTAAGTCGACTTCGATATCTCCTTTGGCTGCAAGCTTGAGGTTAAAGAGTCCGTGTTTGGCGAACAATGTGAACATGTGGGCGAGAAAGGGGATGGGATAGTCGATCTTGCTTTTACCGGAACCGTCGAGATTCAGCTCTATCTTGATGTCAGTTTCTTTAGTTTTTCGGTGGACCTTAATTTGCCTCATTTTCATCAGAATAATTTCTCCTGTTGCCTGTTCTTGTCGATCTTTAACTTCCGCCCCACGTGGTTTGCTGCCGATAGCGTGACCATCCGGCCCCTGGGGGTCCGCTCGATAAAACCTAACTGCATGAGATATGGTTCATAGACGTCCTCAATGGTTTCGACTTCTTCGGAGATTCCGGCCGAAAGTGTTTCCACGCCCACCGGCCCGCCGCCGAATTTATCAATAATGGTGATCAGGTACTTGCGGTCGATCTTGTCGAGGCCGAATTCGTCGACCTCCATCGAATCGAGACACTCTTTGCCGAGCTGGTTGGTGATCTTGCCGGAGCCCTTGACCTGCGCGAAGTCGCGGGCGCGGCGCAGGAAGCGGATGGCGATGCGCGGCGTGCCCCGCGAGCGCTTGGCGATCTCGACCGCTCCCTGCTCGTCGATCTCGATCTCCAGGGCCTTGGCCGCGCGGATGATGATCTGTTTTAACTCTTCAGGCGCGTAGAACTCCAGCCGGTTCACGATGCCGAACCGGTCGCGCAGGGGAGCCGAGAGCAGGCCGATGCGAGTCGTGGCCCCGATCAGCGTAAATTTTGGCAGGTCGAGGCGGATCGAGCGGGCGCTGGGACCTTTACCGATGATGATGTCGAGGCCAAAGTCCTCCATGGCCGGGTAGAGCACCTCTTCCACTACTTTATTGAGCCGGTGGATCTCGTCGATAAAGAGAATGTCGTGGGCTTTGAGATTGGTCAAGATGGCGGCCAGGTCCCCCGGCCGCTCAATGGCCGGGCCAGAGGTGATCTTGATGTCGGCGCCGATCTCGCCGGCGATGATATTGGCCAGCGTCGTCTTGCCCAGGCCGGGCGGGCCGTAGAAGAGCAGGTGCTCCAGTGATTCGCCGCGGGCGCGGGCGGCCTCGATATGTATTTTTAAATTTTTTTTGATCTGCGCCTGGCCGATGAAATTATCGAACCGGCGGGGGCGCAGACCCTCAAAAGCGTTAGCCTCTTTTTCGTTCGTAGAGTCGTTTGTATTCAAAGTAGCTCCCCATCACCTTTTGCACGTAGAGCCGTGTCTCGCGGCTCGGTATGCTCTCGATGAATTCGTCGATATCAACGGTCGCCAGATTGTCATTATACCAGTTCTTGACGTATTTTTTTATCTTGTTGGGGCCGCCGTTGTAGCCGGCCAGCGCGAGATATGCGTTACTGCTAAAGTTCTTGATCAGGCAGGAGAGGTAATAGATCCCCATTTCGACGTTGAGCTTCGGCTCATACAGGCGCGTGGTCCGGTAACGCTTAATGTCCAGATCCTCGGCAATTCCCCGGCCGGTCTTCGGCATGATTTGCATCAGTCCCCGCGCGCTAGAGCGCGAAGTCGCTTTCGGGTTAAAGCGGCTCTCTTCCCTGATCACGGCGAGGACGAGGTAGGGATCAAGGCCGTAAATTTTTGCCCCATTGGCGACGTGCTGCCAGTAGCCCTTGGGATAAGCTAACTGCCAGACCTTTTTTGAGACGGCGCCGGGCTTGCCGGCCATGACGGCCGCCTTGACCCGGCGGTCGGCGAAGCGGATCGGCGTCTTGTAATTGCCGGCCGAGATGAGCATCTCCCCCAGCCGGGCCTGCGCCGATTCTTTTTCCTCAACGGATGTCAGGTTGACCAGGTAGCGGGCTTCGTCGGCGGCGTAGCCGGCAAAACCGAGATTCATCAGCTCTTTATATTTGGCGAGATGCGCTCGAGCTTCTTCGCTGCTCTCGCTTTCGAGCGCCCGGTTATTGGTCTGCTCCCAGATCTCCATGATCGCGGCCAGCTCTTCCTGGCCTGTCTCAGCGATCTCTTTTAAGGCCGCGGAAAACTCTTCGCCGTTAAAAGGCGTCTGTTCGGCCAAAGCGTAGCCGCCGCTCATAAGCTTATCTTTCGCCCGGTACGCGTAGTATGAGTGGTCGAAGCGCTGGGCCAGTTTTTCATAGATAGCGGCGGCGGCCGCCCGGTTGCCCAGCCGCTCCTGCGCCTTGGCCTCAAAGAAATAACAGCGCGGGGTGTCTTCGCCCGGCGGATAGATTTGCGCCATATGGAGGGAGGTCGACGCGTTCTGCCAGTCGCCTCGCCAGTAATAAGCCCGGCCGAGCCGCCAGATCGCGGCCGGGACGGATTCACTGTAAGGATATTTTTTGATCAGCCCGTAATAGCCCTGCAGGGCGCCGTCGACGTCGCCAGCCACTTCCCTGTAAAAAGCCGACCAGTAGGCGGCTGCGTCGGCCAGGTCGGACTCGGGATAGCGGTCGACGACTTTATTCATGGCCGCGATCGCCTTATCAAACGAGCCGCGCCGGCCGTGCGCGAGGCCGAGATAATAAGTCGCCCGCCCCGCCAGGTTGGGCGGGCCTTGCGCCGCCCGCTCAAGATCGCCGATCGCCGCGGGAGATCCCGTCTGCATCTCGGCCCGGCCCAGCATCAGCCAGGCCTCATCCACATATTTGCTTTTGGGGTACTGGCGGGCCAGGCGGTTAAAAATATTCGAAGCGGTCTCGAAATCATCCTGCTCAAAATAGGCCATCCCTTTTTTGAAGAGGGACTGCGCGCTGACCTTAAGTTTCGGCAGTTTTTTCCGGTGGGCTTTTTTCAGCCGCGCGATCGCCAGGCGCGCCTCCCGGCCGAAGTAGCTTAAGGGGGAGGTAAGATCAGTCTCTTCATAGGCCAGATAAGCGCCGCGCCAATTGTTTTGCTTTTCCAGCGCCCGCGCGATAAGATACCGGGCCTCCGCGGCTTCTTTTGCTTCCGGATATTTAGCCAGCAGGCCGCGAAATGCCTTGATCGCATTGCCGTAGCCCTTGAGATTAAAATAACTCTTGCCGACCATTAATTGGGCGCGGGGGAGAAGCAGGCTCCCGGGGAAATCGGCGCTGAGCCGCGCGTAGCCGGGCAGGGCGGCCGCGTATTCCGCCGAAGCGTAAAAAGTTTCGGCGGCCTCAAACCGGGCGTAGTCGGCCAGGACAGGGCTGGCCGCCAAACCTTCGCCTGTCTGGGCAAAGCTAATTTGGGCGACGGCCAAAAATAAGATTATGATAATAGAAAGCCGCATCTGGAGAATAAAATTATAGCATTTCATGTGTTATAATTCAAATCACCTATGCCGGAACTGCGCCAGAATCCCGCGACCAAGGAATGGGTGATCATCGCCACCGAGCGCGCCAAGCGCCCCGAAGAAATGGGCCTGGGGGTCGCCAATCCGCCGGCCAATGAAAAAGAGCGCTGTCCTTTCTGCGCCGGCCACGAAAGATCGACGCCGAACGAAATATTCTCCTTCCGCTCCTTTGGCACCGCCCCCAACACCCCCGGCTGGTGGATCCGCGTTATCCCGAACAAGTTCGCCGCGCTCCTGCCGCAGGGCAGCCCGGACCGGGTTGAGTTAGAAGGCCTCTTCCATTACATGAACGGGGTCGGCGAGCACGAAGTCCTGATCGAATCGCCCGAGCATACACTCACGATCGCCACCATGCCCGAGAAGCAGGTGGAGGAGATCTTTCTCGCCTACCGCGAGCGCTACATTGCCTTGAGCCAGGACCCGCGCTTTGAGATGGTGATAATCTTCAAGAACCATGGCCTCGCTGCCGGCACCTCTCTGCGCCACCCGCACTCGCAGATCATTGCCGCGCCCATCACCCCCAACCATATCCGCCACCGGATCGAGGAGGCCATGCGTTATTTCGACGACCACGGCCATTGCGTCTATTGCGACATGATACAAAAGGAGAAGAAGCTCGGCGACAGGATCGTGGCCGAGACCGAGAATTTTATCGTGCTCGAACCCTTCGCCTCGCGCTCGCCGTTCGAGACGATGGTCATCCCGAAAAGCCACGCCTCGACCTTCGATGCCATAGCGCCCGAGCGCTGCAAGGAGCTGGCCTATGTCATGCGCCTGACTCTCAAGAAAATCTATCGCTCGCTGAACAATCCCGATTACAACTACGTCATCGTTTCTTCGCCGAGCCATGAACGCTCCCTCGAGTATTATCACTGGTATATCATGATCCTGCCGCGGGTGACGGCCGTGGCCGGCTTTGAGCTCGGCTCGGGCATCTACATCAACACCGTCATTCCCGAGAGCGCCGCCAAATTCCTGCGCGAAACCCCCTTTGAATGACTTATGTCAGCCGGGGCGGGCTAAAACTTGAGCACGCCCTCAAAGAATTCAAGCTCGACGTCAAAGGCAAAGTCGCGCTCGACATCGGCGCCTCGACCGGCGGCTTCACCGATTGTCTGCTCCAGCACGGCGCTTCACGAGTCTACACGGTCGATGTCGGCTATGGCGTTCTCGCCTGGAAACTGCGGCAGGACCCGCGGGTAAAGGTTAGCGAACGCACCAACGCCCGTTATTTAACTTTGAACGACCTTGGACTTATGATCTCCGACATTCGACTGGCGACCATCGATGTTTCTTTCATTTCGCTTTCGAAAGTTCTGCCCGCGGTTTATAATTTGCTGGCTGACAAAGCGGAGGTCGTCGCACTTATCAAGCCTCAATTTGAGGCGCGGCGGGAGCAGGTGCCGAGAGGCGGAGTAGTCCGGAGTGAAGAAGTTCGGAGTGAGACGATCGAGAGAGTTAAGGCACAGGCGGAGGCAATAGGCTTTAGGGCCAAAGGCTTGACGCAGTCGCCGATCGAAGGAGCAAAAGGCAATGTTGAATATCTCATCTGGCTTGAAAAATGAGGTCGAAAACTTATTAAGGCGCCGCGGTTATCAGATCCTCGGCAAGAACCAGAAAGAGTCCATCCTCGTCAATGTTGACGGACAAGATCACCTTAGCAGTCTTGAGGCGGAATACACTGTTGAAAGGAGCGGGAAGAAATTCGTCGTGGTAGTTAAGCGGGGCGAGGGGAGCTTTGACCCGACCGAGCCGGGTTTTCGCCGCAAGCTGATCGAATACGCGCGGGCTTTCGGCTTGAACGGCATCCTTCTCGTTGATCCGGAGGCGGAAGAGATACACACCGTGAGCTTCAAATTCCCCCGCGAGCGCGGGCTTGATTTCTATTTCCAGTTCTTCAGCGCGCTCTTCATTATTGCCATCGTTGTTGGTATAATCTATCTCATGGTACAGGTGAAATTGTTCTGATGACAACCGTCGGCATTATATATAAGAAAGAAGACAAGCTGATCGCCGGGACAGCGAGCCAGGTTGCCAGGGACCTGAAACAGCAGGGCTGCAAAGTCGATCTCAAAAAAGCAGATTTTATCGTGACACTGGGGGGTGACGGAACAATTTTGCGGGCGGCGCGGCTGGTGGCGGGCGACGGTATTCCCATTCTCGGCGTCCATCTGGGCGGGGTCGGCTTTTTGTCGGAGATCGAGCTCTCGGAGCTCTCGACCGCGCTCAAAAGCGTGAAAAGCGGCCATTACAAGCTTGACGCGCGCGCGATGCTCGAAGCGCGGCTCGGCGGCAAAAAATTACTGGCCTTAAACGACGTTGTGCTGGCCAAAAGCGGCATCTCGCGCGTGATCAAATTCGAGATATCGGAGATCGGCCGCTACACGGCTGATGGGTTGATCGTGGCCACGGCGACCGGCTCGACCGCCTACAACCTGGCGGCCGGCGGGCCGCTGCTGGCGCCCAATTCAAAGAGTTTGATCGTCTCCGCCATCTGCCCGCACTCTTTAAGCAACCGCTCGCTGGTCCTTGACGGCCCGGTTGAAATAATTCTCAAACGCGGCGAAGGTGTCAGCGTGACGGCCGACGGCCAGCAATTGCTGCCGATCAAGGCGGGTCAAAAGATCGCGGTCAGCCGATCGAAGCTAAAGACGCGGTTCATCCGCCTCAAAGATTACGGCTTTTTCGCCAGGGTGGGGAAGACCTTCGGTTTCGGGTCGGGGAACTAATTATTCGGATTGCCGCAGTTTAAGCTGGTCAGCCGCGCGATGTCATCAAGCATGAAGAAGCGGCGCGGGTCGGCCAGGTTGGCCGCCGCGGTGTAAGGGAAGAGCCCAAAGAGAGTGACTTTGCGCGTGGGGGCGTCGACCAGTTTTTCAAAATAATTGAAGAGCGTGCAGCGCTCAATGGTTTCGATGACCTTGGCGTTATCCCGGGTATTCATTTTATTGCCTCTTAAAAATAGCTCTTTTTACCGGCTTCGTGCTTGAGAAAAATATCGGCGAAAACCTTAACGAACTGGCCGGACGACTTCTCGACCTTATCCATTTGGAGCGCGCTCTGCACATGATTGGTGCGTTTTTCCTGGCCGAGGTGGCTGATGGAAGCGATATCGTAATTATTTCTGTCTGTTTTTTCGTTGCTCATTTTATTGCCTTCTTCTGCCCTCTTCTGCCTTCATTCCCCTCTCCCATATCTTTATCGTCAAGTTTCACCGGAAATTTCACTTTAGGCATGCCGGTCAAAAAATGCGATCACGGATCTTGCCACTTCGGTCAGCGCGTTGTGGCCGCTGATCAAGTCGGCGTGGCCGGTGTTCTTGAAAACCTGCATGGGGAAGCGATGGTCGCGCTCATTGGCCGGCAGGCGGTTGGCGATAAAGCGCCGCGCGTTCTTGATCGAACCGACGGTGGCCAGCCAGTCCTTCTCGCCGGCGCCCAGAAATAACGGCGTCTCAATCTGTCCCATCAATTCGATATAATCGCAGTCGAGGCCGGGCGTGGCCGAAACGAATTCATTGCGTCGGGCCATATGGAGGAAAAAATCAAAAAGCCGGGCATAGATCGGCTCCGCGGCGCTCAGGATGAACGGCTTGATCATGTACGGGTCGGCGTTTTCGGGGTTGTAAATGTAGTCGATCAGCGGCGCGAACCTGGCAACAGTTGAGATCGCCAGGCTCGGCGTGAAATACAGGCCGTCCGTCAAAGGGACGATCGCGAGAGCGAGCCTTTTGGCGGGGCTCAAGCCGGCTCCGAGCGCTTCTTTTTGCGCCGCCGCTTCCTGCGTGCGCCGCTCCTCTTTGCCCAAACGCTCGATCAGCCGATTGAAATTCGACGCCCAGCGCAGAATCTGAGCATTAAGACTGATTGGACTGCCGAGTGCCGCTACGGCATTGATCCGCTCATCCTGCCGGCTCAAATAGGCGTACATCAGCATGCCGCCGAGGGAGTGCCCGATCCAGTTGATCTTCCCTTTTTCCTTGTCGTTTTCCGCCCGCATCGTCTCATTGTGAGTCGCCAGGGCAAAATCGATCACCGAGGGGACATACTCTTGCAATTCGTCGAAGCCGATGTCCGGGTCGGGCCGGTAGGGAACGCCGTAGACCGACTGAACATACCGCGAGTAGATCCGCTTGGCGTAGGGGAGGTTCAGCATATAGACGTCAAAACCCTTGCTGGCGAGGAAATTTGCGAAAGAGTCGTATTTATGCAGGTGGCGGACGTTACGACCTTCGGTGCCGACCTGCCAGCTGTTGCCGTTCGTGAAGGCGCCGTGGCAGAGGACGACCGGGAGCCGCTTTGAATCGAGCTTGAAGCGGTGATAGACGCGGGCGACGAACATGGTGAACGAATCGATCTCTTCGCCGCCGGGGAGGCGGAGACCGGGTAGATTGAAGATGTGGTCTTCCTTGACCAACCTGGTATGAGGGTCGGTTTTCGTGACGACGCCGTTCTTGAGCTCAATCTTTAAGTCCTTATGGGCCAGCCCGGTCGGGGCAACCAGGTCCTGCAAGACCGGCGACCAGGCGCCGACCCGGCCAGCCAGGCCGTGCAAAGGGCCGCCGCGCTGGTATTTTTCGACCCGGGCTAGGATCTCATCACCATCGAACCTGAGCGGCAGGGCGGGCGTCTTAATTGTCCCGATCGTTTGGGCTTTCATTGGCGAATATATTTCGTCCACCACACGAAAGAATTTCATTCTTTTTTTGTGGTATAATTTTTCCAGCGTGGAAAACATCCTGAAAAGCCGTTACCGGATTGGCAAGAAGGTCTCGGAAAATCCTTTCAGCGTGACCTACATGGGGTTCTTGATCGGAACGGAGAAGCCGGTCATCGTCAAGATCTACAAGCGCGGCACGCTCAACTCATCTCTGATCAAGAGCATGAAGCAGAGGGTGAAGGACTTTGCGCTTCTTGCCCATCACGGCGCCGCCAAACTGCTTGACGGCGACTACGGCTGGCAGGGCTTCTATTACGTGCGCGAATATATCGACGGGGTGAGTGTTCAGGAGCTTTTTGAGCGCGGCGAGAAGATCGGCGCGGAGAAAGCCGCTGCCATCGCCGACCAGGCGCTGGAAACGCTCGCCGTCACGCACGCCAAGGGGATCATCCACGGGGCGCTCAAGCCGTCAAATATTTTTCTCGACAGCCAGGGGCTGGTCAAGCTGGCCGATTTTGTGATCGAGGGGGAGATAAAGAGCGCCCTGCCGCAGCGGATTCAGGAGATCGTAGAGAACGCGAAATACGCCTCGCCGGAAGAGCTCTCGGGCGAGCCGGCCACGTTCGCCTCCGATCTCTATTCACTCGGCATCATCCTTTATGAGATGACGGCCGGCAAACCGGTCCGCCTCGCGGCCGGCATCAGCGGCAACCTGGGCAAGCTTCAGGGCGGCGTCTTTTCAAAGGAAGAGCTGGCCGCTTTGCCCGGCTACCTGAAAGAGATAATCAGCAAAGCGACCGCCAAAGACCAGCTTTTGCGCTTTGCTTCCGCCGCCGAATTCCGGCAGAGCCTGGAGCGGAAGGCGCTCCCGCGAACCGCCCGCGGCGAGCCGGGATTGGCCAGGGTCTTTGAGAGCGTTGTCACGCAATACGGCGGCGAAGAGATCACCATCGAGAGCGAATCACTGCAGGATGTCGGACGTCTCAAATTGCGCTGGGGCAAGGAAAAGCACCGCAATTTCCTTCTGGCGGCGATCCTTTTGGCCGCCGTGGCGATTGGCGTCCTCTACGCGTTTTTCCTGGGGAATAACTGATGATCACCGGTTATTTGAGCGTTTATCTCGGTTTCATTATCGTCATCAGCTTGCTGGTCGGCCTGTTAGTGCTCCGGCTTAAACTGCCTTCGCCGCGGCTGATCATTGCCGTGCTTGTTATTTTTGTCGCCTCGCCGCTCTTCGTCGGCTATCTCTACCTGGTTTATTTTAACTCCCTGCCGGAGGTCGTGGTCCCCAATGTCACCGGCCGGCCGCTGCCAACCGCGATAGAACTGCTGGCCGCCGTCGACCTGCGGGGCAGGGAAGCCGGCAATGTCTACCAGTCAAAATACCCGGAGGACTTTGTCGTCTCCCAGCGGCCCGAAGCCGGCCGGCATGTCAAGGTCGGGCGGGTCATCAATCTGATGATCAACTCCGGAGAAAATAAGATCCCGGCGCCCAACCTGATCGGCCAGCCGCTCTCGCAGGCCGGGGCCCTCCTGCAGGCGGCCCAGTTCCAGCCGGGCGAGGTGCGTTTTGAAAAGCATCCGGAGATGGCTGAGGGGACCGTCATCGCCCAGGAGCCCCTGCCGGGCGAGCAGGCGCCGGCCGGCTCAAACATTGATTTGCTCGTCTCGACCACGGTCGAGGTCATGACCGAAGAAACAGGAGAATAACATGATAAAAGTCGCGCCGTCGATCCTGTCCGCCGATTTCCGAAATCTTGAGGCCGAGATAAAAAAGGTCGAGGCGGCCGGCGCCGACCTCATCCATATCGACGTCATGGACGGCCATTTTGTCCCCAACATCACGATCGGCCCGCTGGTTGTCAGGGCCTGCCGCCGGGCGACAAAACTGCCGCTCGACGTCCACCTGATGATCGAGAACCCAGACCGCTATATCCCGGATTTTGCCAAAGCCGGAGCCGATCTCATCACCATCCACGCCGAGACCTCGAAAAGTTTGGACGAAGACATTGAATTGATCAGGCAGAATAATGTCAAGCCGGGGGTAGTCGTCAATCCGGCCACCCCCGTGGAAAAGATCTTTCACGTTCTGGATAAAGTTGCGATGGTCCTCGTCATGTCGGTCAATCCGGGTTTTGCCGGGCAGAAGTTCATGCCGGAGGCGCTGGGGAAGGTTAGAAAGCTGAAAGATAAAATTACTAATTCCCCACACTTAAGTGTGGGGAATTATAAACCACCTGAGATCGAAATCGACGGCGGAATCAACCTTGAAACGGCGAAAGAAGCCGTCAAAGCCGGCGCCGATATATTGGTGGCGGGCTCGGCGATCTTTAGTTCAAAAGATTACGCGCAAGCCATCAAAGGTTTAAAAGGACAATAAAATGTGGAATGAAGACGATGTCAAGTTCATGCGCGAGGCGCTCAACCTGGCCAGGTCGGCCGAGGGCCGCACCACGCCCGACCCGATGGTCGGCGCCGTTCTCGTCAAGGGTGGGCGGATCATTTCAATGGGCTATCACGGCGAGGTGGCCACGCCGCACGCCGAGGCCTGGGCGATCCAGAAGGCGGGGGAAGAGACCAACGGCTCAACGCTCTACATCAACCTGGAGCCCTGCTCGCATTACGGCAATAACCCGCCCTGCGCCAATCTTATCGTGAGGGCCGGGATCAGGGAAGTCGTCTGCGCCATGAAAGACCCCAATCCGCTGGTCAACGGCCGCGGTTTCGCCATTTTAAAAAAAGCCGGCGTCCGGGTCAGGCCCGGCCTGCTTGAAGAAGAAGCCAGGCAGTTGAACGAGGTCTTTATAAAATTTATTACAAAAAAGATTCCTTTTATCCTGATGAAATCGGCGATCACGCTCGACGGCAAAATCGCCACGCGCACCGGGGCCAGCCGCTGGGTGGCGGGCGGGGCCTCGCGCCGCTTCGCGCACCACCTGCGCAATATTTATGATTCGATCCTGGTCGGCGTCGGCACCGTCCTCATCGACAACCCCAGGCTCAATGTCCGGCTGGTCAAGAAAGTGAAGGACCCGATCCGGCTTGTCCTTGACGCTTCTGCCCGAACGCCGCTCTCCGCCCGGGTCCTCTCCCGCGGCATCCGCACGATCATCGTCGTCGGCCCGAAGGCGCCAAAGGGGCGTGTCGAGGCCTTAAAAAAGCGCGGCGCCGAGATTCTGGCCGTGCCCGCGCCGGGCGGCCTGATCGACCTCAAGCGGCTGGCCAAAGAACTTGTCAAATTGAGCATCACGAGCGTGATGGTCGAGGGGGGCGGGGCGGTCAACGCTTCGTTCCTTGAAGCCGGACTGGTTGACAAGGCGATCTTTGTGATCGCTCCAAAAATCTTCGGCGGCAAAGATGCCAAAACCTGCGTTGAGGGAGAAGGCGTCGCTAAGCCGTCGGAGGCAATCTGGCTCAAGCAGCCCCACGTCGAGCGCCTCGAAGAAGACATCCTCGTCAGCGGGTATTTTTAACTATCTACAATCGTGATCACCATCGGCTCATATCAATTAGACAGCAATATCATCATGGCCCCCATGTCGGGCTGTACCGATTTGCCGTTTCGCCTGATCGCGCGCGAGGAAGGGGCCAGTCTCTGTTTCTTTGAGATGATCGACTGCAACTCGCTGACGCACAACTCGGAGAGGACGATCAAATCAATGCTCCAGACGAACGCGCAGGACCGGCCGATCGCGGCGCAATTAGTCGGTGCCGACCCGGGCGCCATGGTCGAGGGGGCTAAAATGCTACTGGGACAGATCAGCGTCCCTTTTATCGACATCAACGCCGCCTGTCCGGTTAATAAAGTCGTCAAGAAAAAAGCCGGGGCTTACCTCATGCAAAAACCGTCGATCCTCTCAAAGATCATCAAAAAATTAAGCGAGGCAATCAAACTGCCGGTGACGGTCAAACTGCGCATCGGCTTCGAAAAATATGATAAGGAAGCGCTCATAAAGCTCGTCAAGAAATGCGAAGCGGCCGGCGCCGCCGCCATTTTCATTCACGGGCGGACGGCGGCCCAGCTCTATCAGAGCGCGGTCAATTACGGCGCCATCAAGGTCGTCAAACAGAGCGTTGGCATCCCGGTCTTCGGTTCCGGCAATGTGATGTCGGCCGAACTGGCCAAGAAAATGATCGATCTGACCGGCTGCGACGGTATTATGGTAGCGCGCGGCGGCCTGGGTAATCCTTTCATATATAAAGAGATCGAGCACTTTTTTAAGACAGGAAAGCTTCTGCCCGATGTCGGCTTTGAAACAAGAAAAGCCGTTCTCAAGAGGCATCTTAAATATATTAATGAATACAGCCGGATCAGAAATAAGGTCGGCCTGATGAGGAAAGTCGCCATCTGGTACTTGAAAAAATTCCACGGCGCGGCGCACTGGCGCGACCAGGTCAACCGCACCGATAAATACGAGGATATGATCCGGCTGGTCGAGGCGGTGGGATGATGAGAGTTATTCTGGCTTCGGCTTCTCCCCGGCGGGCCGAGTTATTGAAAAACATCATCCAGAACCTGGAAGTTAAGCCGAGCCGGGTTGACGAAACAAAGATAAAAGCGAAGACGCCGGATGCCTTCGCCGTCAAAGCGGCGGTGGCCAAGGCGAAGGCGGTGGCGGCCAAAAACAAGGACGCGATCGTGATCGGGGCCGATACTGTCGTCGTGCTTGGCAAAAAGATCATCGGCAAGCCCAGGGACAAAAAAGATGCGGTACGAATACTCAAGTCGCTTTCGGGCCGGATCCACCGGGTGATCACCGGTATCGCCGTGATCGATACGAAGAGCGGTGAGACGCTGACCCACCATGAAATTACCAAGGTCAAAATGAAAAAACTGAAGTTAAAAGAGATCGCCGACTATGTCGCGACCGGCAGTCCGCTTGATAAGGCCGGCGGCTATGGCATCCAGGAGATCGAGGCGATATTCATCGAGCGGATCGACGGCGATTTTGACAACGTCGTGGGCCTGCCGGTGGCGGCCCTCCTCAAATTGCTCCGGGGGCCTCGCTAATGTGCTACGCCATCCCCGGCCAGGTTGTCGAAATAAACAGCAAGACCGTCACGGTCGAATACTTTGGCGAAAAGAAGAAGGCGATCAATGAGATCGCGGAGCTAAAGGCCGGCGACTTCATCTACGCCCAGGGGGGCTATGTGATCAAGGTGGTGCCCGAGCCAGAGGCGCTGGCCACGCTCGAGCTCTGGAAAGAAACATTCTTTGAACTGCGCGAGACGGATCTGCGCCTCTCGCGCCGCCCGAAAGAGGAGACCGGGATCGGCAATGATCTTTCGCTAATCCTCGACAAAGCGGCAGAGGGGCGTGAGCTGAAAAGAGAAGAACTGTTAAAACTCCTGGCCACCGAAAAGCCGGCCGAGCTCGACCAGCTCTTTAAGACGGCCAACTTCCTGCGCCAGAAATATCTCTCGAATTCCTGCTGTGTCCACGGCATAATTGAATTTTCCAACTACTGCCGGCACGACTGCGTCTATTGCGGTATACGAAAAAGCAATTCGATCTTAAAGAGGTATCGGATGAGCGAGGAGGAGATCGTTGAGGCGGCGGGGGAGGCGATAGAGAAGCATGGGTTTAAGGCTTTAGTCCTCCAGTCGGGAGAGGATCAAGAATATCAAGTGGATCGAGTCGTAGGGGTGATCAAGGAGATCAAGAAGCGATATCCAGTTTTGATCTTCATTTCGGTTGGGGAGGTTGGCAGGGAAGGGCTCCAGAAATTTTATGACGCCGGAGCGAGAGGCGTTCTGACGAGGTTTGAGACGAGCGACCCGAAGCTTTATGCCAATCTTCACTGCGGCGATAAGCTCGAAGAGCGTCTTCAAAATATACGAGACGCTTATTCTCTTGGCTATCTCGTCCTGACCGGTGGCTTGATCGGCCTCCCCGGCCAGTCGATCGAAAGCTTGCTGGATGACATATTATTGACCAAAGAGCTGAACGCCGAGATGTATTCGTTCGGTCCGGTCCTGCCGTACGGGCCGAAGACCGAGCTTGTCCTTAAAGTCCTCGCCGTCAGCCGGCTGGTCGATCCGAAAAACGCGAGGATACTCGTCACGACCGGCTTTGAAACGCTTGAGCCCAGCGCCCAAAAACTTGGTCTGATGGCCGGCGCGAACTCCGTCATGCTCAACGTGACGCCGCTCAAATACCGAAAGCTCTACGAAATTTATCCCGGCCGCGCTCACGCCGAAGAAACGATCGAAGCGCAGATCAAGGCGACGCTCGATCTCCTCTATTCCCTGGGCCGGGCGCCGACCGATCTGGGAATTTAAATGCATGGCTTAAAGCTGGTCGCTGACGTTTTGAGGGAAGTTCTGGCCCGTTGTGAGGGGAGAAGAGTCGAAGCCGTCCGTCTGAAGGTCGGCGAGAATTGCCACGCCCGGCCGCATGATATAGAATATCTCTTCAGGGAAGCGGCGAGGGGAACCAAGGCCGAAGCCGCCCGGCTGGAGATCGATTCGACGAGCGGCGAAGAGCTGGTGCTCGAGTCGATCCGCGTAGAGTGAATGAAGAACTATATCGTCAAAAAAGAGCGGCTCAATGATCTGATCGAAAACCTGATCAAGACGAACGAGGTCATCGCCCCGGTCGCCCATGAGAACTTTACCGCCTTTGCCCCGCTCAGCTCACCCGACCAGATCGTCTGGGGCGCGCCGCAAACCGTCATCCCGCCGAAACAATTCTTATATCCGCAGTCAGAGGATCTGCTGGCCTATGAATTCAGCAACGATGAGGTCAAAATAACCGGGCTCAATACCGTCAAAGAGAGGATACTCTTCGGTGTCCATCCCTGCGATCTCAATGCTATCGGCCAGATGGACCGCGTCTGGGCGGAAAAGAACATCGACTCGAATTACCCCGCAAAACGCAAGGCGATGACGCTTGTCGGCGTCGACTGCCTCACTCCATGTTCGCCGGAGGCGATCTGCCTGCGCCTGGGCGGCCTCGATCCCAAAGGCCGTTTCGATCTCTTTTTGACCGATATCGGGAATTCATTCTCTGCCGAGGCGGCCACACCGAAAGGCGAGGCGCTGATCGAGGGGGCGGTGGCGGCGAAGGCCGCCGATAAGAAGAAACTTTCGGCCGTCAGGAAAAAGCGGAACTTAATCTTTGACAAGAAAGAGAAAAAACTCCTGCCGAAATATCAGGATCTGCCGAAATTGATGAAAGCGAACGTTGATCATCCGGTCTGGGAGGAGCACGGCAAACTCTGCTACGGCTGCGGTTCGTGCAACATGGTCTGCCCAACCTGTTATTGTTTTGACGTGCAGGATTACATGCACGTCAGTTTGGTCAAGGGAGTGCGCAGCCGCGTCTGGGACGGCTGTATGACCGAAGAATTCGCCAAGGTCGCTTCGGGCGAGAACTTCCGCGAAGACCGCTCGCACCGCCTGCGCCACCGCACCTACCGCAAGCTCAATTACCTCTTCGATAAATGGGGCGAGTCGTTCTGCACCGGCTGCGGCCGCTGCATCAAGGCCTGCCTGACAAAGATCGTCAGTCCCTTAGAGATCGCCAACGAGATTTATTCGAGGAAAATATGAAAACGCTTTATACGCCGGAATTGGCCGTCATTAAAAAAGTCATCCCCCAGACGCCGCTCGAGACCTTTTTTGAGCTTGAGTTGACGGAGAGAAAAACGCTCGGCCACAAACCGGGCCAGTTCGTCGAGGTCTCGATCTTTGGTATCGGTGAAGCGCCGATCTCCATCTCTTCCGCGCCGGAGCCCGACAAGCCGACTTTCGAGCTCTGCGTCAGAAAGGTGGGCAACGTTACCAACGCCTTACTCGAGAAGAAAGTCGGCGACAAGATCGGCATCCGCGGCCCGTTCGGCAACGGTTTTGACATCGCCAGGTTCAAGGGCAAGGATATCCTCTTCATCGCGGGCGGGATCGGGCTGGTCCCTCTGCGGTCGCTGATCCTTGAAGTCCTCAATCGGCGGCCGGAATACGGCAAGATCAATGTCCTCTATGGCTGTAAGACGCCGCGCGATCTCTTGTTCAAGGGGGAACTGAAATCGTGGGAGTGCGGCGGCACTGTTGAGTGCATGATCACGGTTGACCTGGGCGATGAGAACTGGCAGGGCGACGTCGGCGTCATCACGACGCTCATCCCCCGCGTCGAGATCGACGAAAAAAAGACCCAGGCGGTCATCGTCGGCCCGCCGGTCATGTACCGTTTCGTGATCAAGGAGCTCAAGGCCCGGCGGCTGGCGGATGCCAATATCTGGATGTCGCTTGAACGCAAGATGAAGTGCGGCGTCGGCAAGTGCGGCCACTGCCAGATGAACGAGATCTACGTCTGCCAGGACGGACCGGTCTTTAACTACGCCGAGCTCAAGAAAATACCGGAAAGTATTTAATATGAGTAAACCGAAAGTCGGGTTTTTCAGTTTCACGAGCTGCGAGGGCTGCCAGCTCGTCGTCCTCTCGATGGCCGACAAGCTCTTCGATCTCCTCGGCGCCGTTGAGGTCGTCAACTTCCGCGAGGCCTCAAGCTACAAGGGCGAGGATTACGACGTGGCGATCGTCGAAGGCGCCCTCTCCACCGTCCACGAGATCGAGGAGATCCGCGCGATCAGACAACAGGCCAAAATCCTGATCGCGCTCGGCGCCTGCGCCCATATCGGCGGCATCAATTGCATCAGGAACTTCGACAACCAGTTCGAGATCAAAAAATCCGTTTACGGCGATAAGGTCGCCAATTTCGATTCGATCCTGGCCCAGCCGATCGACGCCGTCGTCAAGGTCGATTATTATTCGCGCGGCTGTCCCCCGAACCGCGACGGCGAAGAGTTTGTCGAGATCGTGACGGCGATCCTGCAGGGGAAGAAACCGTATATACCGAACTTCCCGGTCTGCGTCCAGTGCAAGATGAAGGGGAACGTCTGCACGTTCCACAAAGAGAGGCCGATCACCTGCCTGGGCCCTGTCACCCGCGCCGGTTGCAGCGCCCACTGCCCGAGCTACGGCAACGCCTGCATCGGCTGCCGCGGGCTGGTCGAGGAGCCGAACCTCAACGCCCATCAGGAGACCCTCTCCGGCGCCGGTTTGACTGTTGAGGAGAGTTTGAAATTCTACCGCATGTTAAATGGGATGATGGAGGTTGGCAAGTAGTGTCAAAAGACATTAATATAAATGTCCATCACGTGGCTCGCGTCGAAGGCCACGGCAATATCGTCATCGACGTGCAGAGCGGCGAGCTCAAAAAAGTGGAACTGCAGATCGTCGAGTCGCCGCGCTTTTTTGAGGCGATGCTGCGCGGCCGGCGCTTTCCCGAAGCGCCCCAGATCACCAGCCGCATCTGCGGCATCTGCGCCGTCGGCCACACGACCGCCTCACTGCGGGCGCTCGAGGACGCTCTCGGCATCGAGCCGTCGGAGCAAACGCTGCTCTTAAGAAAAGCCGTGCTGGAAGCCGAGATCATGCAATCACACGTCCTGCACTATTATTTTCTCGTCGCACCTGATTTCTTCAGCGTGCCGAGCGTCATTCCGTTAGCGGCCAGCCATCCCGATGTCGTCAAGCGCGCCCTGCGCATGAAGAAATTAGCCGATGATATCGTAACGATCATTGCCGGGCGGCACCCGCATCCGATCTCGATGGTCGTCGACGGTTTCACTCATATTCCAACGGAAGCGCAGCTGCGGGACGCGCTCAAACAGCTCAAGACGATGCTCTCCGATGATGTCCCACCAACGCTTGACCTTTTCGCCTCGTTGAAATTCCCTGCTTTTGAGAGAAAGACCGATTATGTCGCCCTCAAACATCCCGACGAGTACGCTTATTACGACGGGATCATTCATTCTACGGAAACCGGCGAGACCAGGCACCGGGATTATAAGAACAAGGTCAAAGAAGAAGTGGTGCTCCATTCGACCGCCAAACAAGCCAAAGGACCGTTCCGGCCGTACATGGTGGGCGCTCTTTCACGTTTCAATATCAACTCTGACCAGCTGATGCCGGCCGCGAAAGCCGCGGCGCAAAAGCTCGGCCTTGCCGCGCCCAACTATAATCCTTACCTGATCTCGGCGGCGCAGGTCGTCGAATCGGTCCACAATATCGAGCGGATGATCTATTTGATCGAGGAGCTGCTGCGCCGCGGGCTCAAGGACGAGACGGTCGAGCGCCAGACCATCGCCGGCTGGTCGGCCAAACTGCCGCCGGTCAAGAAATGCTGGGGGGTGGGTGCCGTTGAAGTGCCGCGCGGCGTCCTCTTCCACGAATACCGCATCGATGACGACGGCCTCCTCTCGTGGGCGAATTGCGTCATCCCGACCGGCCAGAACCTGGCCAATATTGAGGACGACATGCGGGCGCTCGTGCCGACGATCCTCGACCGGCCGCAGGAAGAGATAACCCTGCTTCTGGAAATGCTTGTCCGGGCGTATGACCCCTGCATCTCCTGCTCGGTCCACATGCTCAAAGTCGATTTTGTCTGATGGCTAAAACCCTGGTGCTCGGGCTGGGCAACACTTTGTTAGGGGATGATGGGATCGGGGTTTTGGTGCTTGATAGATTGGGCGACCTTGGCCCCGAAGTTGAAGTGGTCAACGGCGCGACCGGAGGTTTGTCGCTCTTTGAAACACTCAAAGGCTTTCCAAAAGTGGTGGTGATCGACGCGGTCGAGATGGGGAAAGCGCCGGGCGCCATCGCGAGATTCAGCGCCGAAGAACTTTTGCGGCTGCCGGTGAGTCGGAACTTTTCCTTGCACGAGTTTGGCCTGTTCGAGGTTCTTAAGCTTGGCCAAAGCTTAAACGAAGATTTTGGCCATGTTATAATCATCGGGGTTCAGCCGAAGCAAGTTCTGCATTTGGAGTCATTGAGTTCGGAGATCGAGGCAAAGATGCCAGAAATTGTCGAGAAGATCAAACAGGAGGTCAATTATGCCGGCAGTTACGCCTGAAATACTCAAAGGGATGAACCTGTTCGAATTCCTGAAACTGGACGAGCTGGGCGATATCGCCGCTCTCTCCAGGGTCGAGGAATTCAAGGGGGGCGACTACGTTTATAAAGAAGGGGCGAAGGCCGAAAAGATCTATCTCGTGCTCGAAGGCCGCGTCGCGATCGAAATCGAGATCGGGCCTAATAAAAAGGCCGTGGTTTACACTGAAAATAAAGGGAAGATGTTCGGCTATCCGTCGCTCGCCAAGCCCAAGGTCTTTGCCTCCGACGCCAGGTGTCTGGACAACGTCAAGCTGATCACGCTCAACGCGGATGAGCTGGTCGAGAAGATCTTCAAGAACGACTGCCGGCGGGGCTACCTCGTCATGAACAAATTAGCGGAGATCATCTCGCTGAAACTAAAAGAAACGAGCATGCAATTAGTTTCGCTGGTGCATAGCTAACCCTCTCCGCGCCCAATGTCTTGGCAGTGTGATATAATACAAATGTGAAAATCAGTTTAACTCCACATGCTAAGCAGAGATTAAGCTCAAGAAAAATTAAGATCAGCGAGATTAAAATCGCCCTACAGAACAAAACTACTTCTGTCCCGGCAAAGAAAAAAGGGAGACATAAGATATGCGGGAATACGAATGGTAAATTGCTTTGGGTCGTTTACGAATTACGGAAAGCCAGCTCTATTCTCATCATTACTTCATATTGGGCATAACAAGGAGGGGTTAAGATGCAAATTTCATTAGATGCGTCGGAAGGGCTTCTTTATATTCAAGTTAGTGAAGGCAAGGTTAGTAAAACAGTTGAGCTGGATTCTGAAAATGAAATATATGTCGATTTGGACAAACGTAATAAAGTTCTTGGGTTTGAGTTTATTAACCCCGTGCATGTGTCAGGCAAGGAATTGAACACTTTTGCCAAGCAATTTAACGTGCCGTTGCTAAAGATCTTAAGCCCAGAAGGCATGAAAAAATTAACCAGACGAAGAGAATTAGTGCCTGCCTGAGTTAGGGGGATAAATTAATAAATTTTCGGTTTCTAGAAGTACAGGTCCCGGTTGCCAGTTTCCAGTTCGGCCAGTTTATCAATTGTTTTTTCTTTGATCTTGCGGTTTGTAATGTCTTTTAAATGCCGCTTAATGACTTTCTCTCCTAATTTCTTTGCCGCTTTATCCCCGTAATCCAACAGATATTCTTTATAGGTCAGCAGTGAATTGGGCAAACAGAAGTTTTTTATTAACCCCGGCTTGGCCATATCCATGAAATCCGCACCGACGCGCCCCAGCCGGTAGCAGGCGGTGCAGAAGCTCGGCGAATAACCACGTTTTGAAATATCCCGGATCACTTCGGCGAGCGAGCGGTTGTCGCTGATCGAAAACTGGCCGCTAACCTTCTTCCTCTTCCTATTCCTATTCTCCGACGCTTTGTAGCCGCCGGGGACGGTTTTTGATCCCGCGCTGATCTGCGAGATGCCGAGACCGATCACTTCATCCCTCATTTTGGCCGATTCGCGCGTCGAGAGGATAAGCCCGGTGTAGGGGACGGCCAGGCGCAGGATGGCGACGAGCTTCTTAAAATCGGTATCGGGTATGGGGTATGGGGGATTGCCGGCAATTGGGGCGTTCGAAGCCGGCTCGATCCTCGGCACCGAGATGGTGTGCGGGCCGACGCCGAACCGCTGCTCCAGCTCCAGGGCATGGGAGAGGAGGGCTAAAACTTCGAACTTATAGTCGTATAAACCAAAGAGCACGCCGATTCCCACATCATCGATCCCCGCTTTCTGCGCCCGGTGCATGGCGAATAAATGATAGATGAAATCTGATTTTGGTCCTGAGGGATGGACTTTTTCGTAGGTTTCGCGGTGATAGGTCTCCTGAAAAAGCTGATATGTTCCGAGCCCGCACTTTTTCAAACGGCGGAAATTCGCAACCGACATGGCCGGCGCGTTGACGTTGAGGCGCCTGATCTCGCCGCGCCCGTATTTTGTCGAGTAGATAGCCCTGATCGCTCTTTCCAGGAAACCGATGCCGGCCTTCGGCTCTTCGCCCGTCTCGAGCAGGATCCGTTTGTGCCCTTGTTCTTCGAGGACCCGGACTTCTCCCCTTATTTCATCGAGCGTCAGCCGTTTTCTGGCCAGCGCGAGGTTCCCCCGGCGAAAACCGCAATAGAGACAGTTATTGACGCAAAAATTTGAGATATAGAGCGGCGCGAAGATGACGAGGCGCCGGCCGTAGATGGCTTCTTTGACTTTTCGGGCAGCGCGGAATAATTTGGCGAGGACCCGCTTGTCCTGGCAGTTGAGCAAGATGGCAGTCTCTTCAAGGGAGAGCCCTTTGAGCATGAGCGCTTTCTGTATGATATTTTCGGCTGTCTTGGGCGAGGCGAACTTTGGTTCTTTGAGGAGAGCATGGATCAAACTTTCGTCGATAAATGAGGGCATACTTTATGTATATTTTACCATTTTTAAGCTATAATTTCTATATGCCTGATATCCTCATTATTGAAGACGAGAAAGACATCGTCGAAACCCTGGAATACAACCTCAAGAAAGAGGGAATGAAGGTTATGAAGGCCCATGATGGCAATGAGGGCATAAGGCAGGCGGAGGGCAAGATCCCTTCACTCATCATTCTTGACCTTATGCTGCCGGGGCTGGATGGCCTGGAGGTCTGCCGGCGGCTCAAACGCAATCCCAAAACATCCGGCATCCCGGTCATCATGCTAACTGCTAAAGGGTCGGAAACGGACAAGATCGTCGGCCTGGAAGTGGGGGCGGACGATTACATTACAAAGCCGTTCAGCGTCAAGGAATTGATCGCCCGCGTCAAGACGATCCTGCGCCGCTATGAGCCAACAATTGTTGGCCAGCCGGCCAAGGCGACCCTCAAGTTCAGAGACCTGGAGATCGATTCCGACCGGCACATCGTGTTGTCCGCCGGAAAAGAGATCGATCTGACGGCCAAGGAATTCCAGCTCCTTCACTATCTGGCCGAGAACAAAGAGCGGGTCTTCTCGCGCGAACAGCTCCTTGACCGGGTCTGGGGGATCGACGTGGCGATCGAAACGCGCACGGTCGATGTCCACATACGGCGCCTGCGCGATAAACTGGGCAAAACCGGACGGCATCTCGAGACCCTGCGCGGCGTGGGTTATAAATTCCATGTTTGAGGCGATCTTATCGGGTATGCGCGACGGCGCGATCGTCATCGATGACGCCGACGGGATAATCTACTCCAATCAATCATTCCTGGATCATTTTTCGCTCTCGCGCGGCGACGTCATCGGCAAGCGCCTACTCGAGGTAATACGCCTGCCGGAATTAGCCGAGCTGGCCGCGGCGGCCAGAGAGGCGGATACGCCGCTTGAGAAAGAGATCAGGGTCATCTATCCCGAGGAGAAGATATTTTCCTGCTCGGTGAGCTTGATCGAAACCGAAGAGGGCGAGCCGGCCGTCATCGCGCTGATCTTCCACGACATCAGCGAGATCAAGAAGCTCGAAAACCTGCGCTCCGAATTCGTCGCCAATGTTTCCCACGAGCTCAAGACACCGCTGACCGCCATCAGGGGCTATGTCGAGACACTGATCGACGGAGCGATCAATGATCAGGCGCACAACCGTGAATTTCTCCAGAAGATAGATAAGAATACACAGAACCTCTCCGCCCTGATCGACGACCTTCTCCAGCTCTCAAGCTTAGAAGCCAGGAGAGGGCTGGAACCGTTCGCCGAAGTCGAGCTCGGCCAGGAGATTGACAGAGTGATCGAGACGCTCGCCGGCAAGCTCAAGACAAAAGCAATAATGATCGAGCGGCCGGCGCCCTGCCGCCTGTTCGGGGACGCGAACCTCATTTATCGTGCCCTGCTCAACCTGGTCGATAACGCCGTCAATTATTCGCCGGCTGGCGGCAAAGTGGAGATCGGCTGCCGCAAGGCAGAGAAAACTATGGAAGTCAGCGTCAAGGATCAGGGAGCAGGCATTTCGGCCGAGCACCTGCCACGGCTTTTTGAGCGCTTCTACCGGGTCGACAAGGCCCGTTCGCGCGACCAGGGTGGGACCGGACTTGGCCTCTCGATCGTCAAGCACATCATGGAGATCCACGGCGGTTCGGTCAGGGTGGAGAGCGAAGTCGGCCGGGGCTCGAAGTTTACGCTGGTTTTTCCATCAAGATAATTTACATGCTTTTAACATTTCTGTCATCAAACCTTCATTCTCATCGCCGATAATAGAAGCATGAAAAAAATTGCGTTTCTGTTCGCGGTATCCTTACTTGCCTTTGCCCTTGCTGGCTGCGGCGGCGGGAAAAAAGCTCTTCAAATCAAGGGCTCGGACACGATGGTGAACCTTGGCCAGGCCTGGGCCGAGGATTTTATGAAACTTAACCCGGCGATTTCGATCGCAGTGACCGGCGGCGGCTCAGGGACCGGGATCGCGGCGATGATCCAGGGAACGACCGACATTGCCGAGTCATCAAGGAATATCGAACCGAAAGAAATTGCCATGGCCAAAAAGAGAGGAATATCCCCGCAGGAGATTCACGTGGCCAATGACGGTATCACGATCGTCGTCAATCCAGCCAACCCGGTCGGCAAATTGACGATCCAACAGCTCTCGGATATCTACACTGGCAAGATCAAGAACTGGAAAGAGATGGGCGGGACGGACTCAAAGATCGTCGCCCTCTCGCGCGAGAGGAACTCCGGCACACACGTATTCTTCCTTGAACATGTGGTCAAGCTAGCTCAAAAAAAGAACCCCAATGAATTTGCCCCCCCTGTCCTGATGATGCCTTCTTCACAGGCGATCATCGAAGAGGTTAAAGCCAACACATCGGCGATCGGCTATGTCGGTCTCGGTTATTTGACGGCGCAGGAGAAAGCGCTGGCGGTGGCGAAAAACAGCGGCTCGGCCTATGTTGTTCCTTCGGTTAAGACCGTGACCAGCGGCCAGTATCCGATCTCCCGCTCGCTTCTCTTTTACACCAACGGCGAGCCGTCGGGCGAAGCCAGGGCCTTCATTGATTATATCTTAAGCGACGCTGGCCAAAAGGTCGTGCTCAAAATGGATTTTGTGCCTATCAAGTGAAAAGAGCCTTCGAATTCCTGATCGAGCGGGCGATCTTCCTTTCGGGGATCGCCTCGATCATTTTCGTGGTGCTGATCTTTTTCTTTTTGCTCAAGGAAGGTCTGGCGCTCTTCCAGACCGAAAGCTTAACCGGTTTTCTTTTTGGCAAGAACTGGTACCCAATCTCCGATCCGCCGCGTTTCGGTATCCTGCCGCTATTTCTGGGATCGCTCCTGGTAACACTGGGGGCGATCGTGATCGCGGTGCCGCTGGGCCTGGCGTCGGCCATTTACGTGGCCGAGGTGGCGCCGCCCAAATTGCGCGATATCCTCAAATCGGGTATTGAGCTTCTGGCCGCCTTTCCCAGCATCGTTCTCGGTTTTATCGGTATTGTGACCCTGGCGCCCTTTTTAAAATCGGTTTTTCACCTGTCGAGCGGGCTGACCGCGCTGGCCGGCTCGATCATGCTGGCCTTCATGGCAATGCCGACGATCGTTTCGATCATCGAAGACGCCATCGTCTCCGTACCCAAGAACTATCGCGAGGGGTCGTTGGCGCTGGGGGCCACCCACTGGCAGACTATTTATCGCGTTGTCCTGCCGGCCGCCTCGTCCGGCATCCTGGCGGCCGTCATGCTTGGTATAGGACGGGTGATTGGCGAGACGATGGCGGTCCTCATGATCACCGGCAACGCGGCGGTCCTGCCGACGAGCATACTCCAGCCGGTCAGGACGCTGACGGCGACGATCGCCGCCGAGATGGGGGAGGCGGTCTCCGGCAGTGAGCATTATTACGCACTGTTCGCCATCGGCATTGTTCTTTTTATTATCAGCTTCGTCATTAACCTGCTGGCCGATCTCTTTTTGCACAGGAAGGCGGCCAGATGAGAGACACCAATCGTACCCAGCGAATAGCTTTTGCCTGTCTGCAAGCAGCCACGATCCTGATCGTCATCCCGGTAGCGCTAATCGTCCTGCTAGTCCTGTTCCGCGGCTTACCCGGTCTTTCGCTGGAATTTATTTTTAGTATGCCGCGCGAGGGGATGCGGGCGGGCGGCATTTTCCCGGCTATCGTTGGCACAACTTACCTGGTGCTGGGCGCGGCAGTTTTTTCCATCCCGCTGGGGATCCTGGCGGCGATCTATCTGAATGAATACGCGCCAAAAAGCCGGCTGACGCGGCTGATCGAGCTGGCCATCATTAATCTGGCCGGCGTTCCCTCGATCGTCTACGGCCTGTTCGGCCTGGGACTTTTTGTCATTTTTCTCAATTTTGGCTCGTCAATTCTGGCCGGTTCCCTGACGCTGGCGATCGAGGGCTTGCCGGTGATCATCACCGCCACCCGCGAGGCGCTCGGCGCCGTGCCTCGTTCGTTTCGTGAAGTCAGCTATTCGCTGGGCGCTTCGCGCTGGCAGACGGTGCGCCACGTTGTCCTGCCCAATGCCGTGCCGGGGATCATGACCGGAACCATTCTGGAGCTCTCTCGCGCCGCCGGCGAGACGGCGCCGATCCTCTTTACGGTGGCGGCTTTTTACCTGCCCCGCCTGCCGCAATCGGTCTATGACCAGGCCATGGCTTTGCCGTACCATATATATGTTCTCTCAACCCAGGTGCCGGGCGTCAGCGTCAAGATCCAATACGGCACGGTTCTCGTCCTGGTCGGCATGATCTTTATTCTGAACGTTATCGCTGCTTATATCCGGGCGCGGTTTAGAAAGAGGAAGACGTGGTGAACAAAATCGAAGTTAAGAACCTGAACGTCTTCTTTGAGGGCGTCCACGCGGTCAAGAACTTGTCGCTGGAGGTCAAGGAGCATGATATCCTTGGAATCATCGGCCCTTCCAACAGCGGCAAGACGTCGTTTCTGAAGGCCCTGAACCGTTTGAACGAACTTTATCCAAATTCCAGAACCAGTGGAGAAATCCTTCTGGACGGAGTGAGAATAAAAGAGATCGATAAACACTCGGTGAGAAAAAGGGTCGGAATCGTTTTTGCGCTTCCTCTTCCTTTCCCTCTTTCCATTTTTGACAACATTGCCTACGGGCCGAGAATGCATGGCATAAAAAACCGGGCGCGGCTCTCTGAAATCGTTGAGAAATCGCTGAAAGCCGCCGCTATCTGGGATGAAGTCAAAGATCGTCTGCAGACGAATGCCTTTAAACTCTCCGGCGGGCAGCAGCAGCGGCTCTGCATTGCGCGGACGTTGGCGGTCGAGCCGGAGGTTATCCTCTATGATGAGCCGTGCTCGGGGCTTGACCCTATTTCCACGCTGAAGGTCGAAGAGGCGATGCAGGAGCTCAAGAAAAATTACACCCAGATACTCGTAACCAACAACGTCAAGCAGTCGGCCCGCGTCTCCAACCGGACAGCTTTCTTCCTGATGGGCGAGATGATCGAGATCGGCGAGACGAAACAGGTCTTTACCGTGCCTAAAGACAAGCGCACTGAAGATTATATTACCGGGAGATTCGGATAATGATCATCAAAACGAACAAATTGAACCTATGGTATGGCGCATTCCAAGCGCTGATCGATGTTGACCTGGCGATCGAGCGCAACCGGATCACCGCGCTGATCGGGCCGTCGGGCTGCGGCAAGTCGACGCTCCTGCGCGTCTTTAACCGGATGAACGACCTGATCGAGGGTGTCAGGATGTCGGGCAGCGTCAATTTCGAGGGCAAGGAGATCCTTGACCATGAAATTGACCTGATCACCCTGCGCAAAAGGATCGGCATGGTCTTTCAACGCCCTAATCCCTTCCCTCTCTCGGTCTTCGAGAATGTCGTCTATGGCCTGCGCGTCCACGGCGAAAAGAACAAACAGGTTTTGGCCGAGGCGGCGGAGAAGAGTTTGTCGGCCGTGCTCCTGTTCGATGAGCTAAAAGACAAGCTCTCAATGAACGCCCTCGGCCTCTCGCTCGAGCAGCAGCAGCGCCTCTGCATCGCGCGGCTTTTGTCCGTCACGCCGGAGGTCCTGCTGATGGATGAGCCCTGTTCGGCGCTCGACCCCTTTGCGACCATGAAAATCGAAGAGTTGATGATCGAACTGAAAAAGCAGTATACTATCGTTATCGTGACGCACAACATGCAGCAGGCGGCGCGCATCTCCGACGATTGCGGCTATCTGCTCCTGGGCGAGCTGGTCGAGTTTGCCGACACGAAAAAGATCTTCACGACCCCGGCTGATAAACGGACGGAGGATTACATCACAGGGAGGTTTGGTTAATGATAGAACAGAGGGAGCACTTTCAAAAGGAGCTGGCGAAGTTGAACGACCTCATCTTAAAAATGGGGGGAATGGTCGAGAAGAGCATTTTCAATTCGGTCGAGGCGCTCAAGAAGTCGGATGCCAAAATGGCCGATCAGGTCATTAAATTAGATGACGGGATCGACAAGCTCGAGCTGGAGATCGATGAGCTCTGCCTGGAGCTCCTGGCGACGCAGCAGCCGATGGCGATCGACTTGCGCTTTATTACGACCGGCATGCGCATCGCCTCGGACATCGAACGGATCGGCGACCTGGCGGTCGATATCGCTTTGCGCGCCTTCGAGCTCTCCAAACAGCCGCTCCTCAAGCCGCTCGAAGACATTCCCAAAATGGCGGAACTGGCGGAAAAGATGGTCCACCGGGCGCTTGACTCTTTCGTCAAACGCGATGCGGCGATGGCGCGGGGACTCTGGGCAGATGAGGAAAAAGCCGACGGCTATCGCGACCTGATCCATGACGAATTGGTAGGGATCATGACCAAGGACCCGTCCACCATTTCCCGAGCTCTGCCGCTCATCCTGATCGCCAGGCATCTCGAGCGGATCGCCGACCACACGACCAATATCGGCGAAGACGTCGTCTATATGGTGGAAGGCAAAGTCATCAAGCACGCCCCGAAATAGTTGTGGTATAATTAAATCATGGTATCGGTAGATCAATCATTATGTACCGGCTGCGGCATCTGCTACGACATGTGTCCCGAGATCTTTACCAGCACCGAAGAAGGGAAGGCGCAGGCGACCGCGCACGAGTGCGAGCTGCACAGTTTGGAAGAAGTGGCCGACGCCTGCCCGGTCGAAGCGATAAACATTTAGAAGCCCCCGGAGGGTTAAATGGAGCTCTCTCCGAACGCGCTAACGGTCCTCGAGAAACGCTATCTTTTAAAAGACGACGCCGGCAACATCATCGAAACCCCCGACCAACTATTTCACCGTGTCGCCCGCGGCGTGGCGAAAACCAAAGAGCAGGCAAAGGTCTTTTACGGCCTGATGTCGAACCTGGAATTCCTGCCCAACACCCCAACGCTCATGAACGCCGGCACGCCGCTGGGACAACTCTCGGCCTGTTTTGTTTTGCCAGTTGATGACGACCTCGGCTCGATCTTCACGACGCTCAAGCATGTGGCGCTCATCCAGCAGTCGGGCGGCGGCACCGGCTTCTCTTTCTCGCACCTGCGCCCCAAGGCTGACATCGTGAGAAGCACGCACGGCGTGGCCTCCGGCCCCGTCTCATTTATGAACATCTTTAACGCCACGACCGATGTCATCAAGCAGGGCGGCAAACGCCGCGGCGCCAACATGGGGATACTTTCGGTTCATCATCCCGACATCCTCGAGTTCATCGCCGCCAAGCGGCAAGGGGAGACGCTTTCTAATTTCAACATCTCCGTTGCGGCGACCGACCGGTTCATGCAATCGGTCAAGGACGGTGAGAAATACGAGCTGATCAATCCGCGCACGCAAAAGGTCGTTGCCTATGCCAAGGCGCCAGAGGTGTTCGATAAGATCGCCGAAAACGCCTGGCAGACCGGCGACCCCGGCCTCATCTTTATCGACGAGATCAACCGCCGCCATCCGGCCAAAAAATTCGGCACGATCGAGGCGACGAATCCTTGTGGTGAATTGCCTTTGTTGCCTTATGAAAGTTGCAATCTTGGCTCCATAAATTTAACGAAAATGCTGAACGGGCAAGAAATCGATTGGTTAAAACTTGAAAGGACAATTAAGATTGCCGTCCCATTTTTGGATAATGTTATTGATAAGAATCGTTATCCTGTCCCAGAAATAAAGAAAGCCACTTTGCGCACCCGCAAGATCGGGCTCGGCGTCATGGGCTTTGCCGAGCTGCTGATCGAGATGGGGGTGCGCTATAATACGGAGGAAGCCATCGGCCTCGGCGAGAAATTGATGGCATTCATCTATTCTCACGCCCGCAAACGCTCAAAACGGAACTATACCGTCTGCACGATCGCCCCCACCGGCACGATCAGCCTGATTGCCAACTGCTCGTCGGGGATCGAGCCGCTTTTTGCCGCCGAGTTTGTCAAGGAAGTGCTGGGCGGCGTCCGGCTCCACCACAAACTCAACACAAAACAGAAGGACGCGGTTGTTGCCGCGCTAGAGATCGCCCCCGAGTGGCACGTCAGGATGCAGGCCGCCTTCCAGAAACACGTCGATAACGCCGTCTCAAAAACGATCAACCTGCCGGAAAAAGCGACGGTCGACGATGTGCGCCGTTCTTATTTGTTAGCTTATGAGTTAAAATGCAAGGGGATAACCGTTTACCGTTACGGCAGTAAACCTCAGCAGGTGCTCTACCTCGAGGACAGCGGTTGTCCGGAGTGCGCGCTATGATCTATTTGTTCACCGGCGAAGGCGGCGGCAAAACCATCGCGGCGCTGGGGCTCGCCCTGCGCTCGGTTGGGCAGAAGCGCAAAGTCGTGATGATCCAGTTCCTCAAAGGGCGCAAAGATACCGGCGAGTTCAAGATTGCCCAAAAGCTGAAACCATATTTGAAAGTATTCCAGTTCGGCCGGCCGGGGTTCGTCAACCTGCGTGACCCGGACGAGGCGGACAAAGCCCTGGCGCGGAAAGGTTTCGAATTCGCCCGGCGAGCGGTCAGGTCGAAACCAGATCTATTGATCCTCGATGAACTCAACCTGGCCATGGCGGCGAAGATGGTCCCCGAAAAAGATGTGATCGCTTTCCTGAAGAAAGTCCCGAAGTCGGTCGACGTCGTCCTGACCGGCCGGCATGCCTCGACCCGCCTCTATAAGATCGCCGACGGCGTCTCCGTTGTCAAAAAGGTCAAGCATGTCTTTGACCGCGGAATTCAAGCCAGGAAAGGGATCGAATATTGATCAAGAAACTCGCCTATAGTTTGGGCGCGGTGGCCACCGCCGTCTCTTATCAGGCCTTTTCCACTTACATCCTTTTTTTCTATGTCGATGTAGCCAAAATGCCGGTCTATCTGGCCGCCGCCGGCATGCTTGTCTTCGCGATCTGGAACGCCATCAACGACCCGGTCATCGGTTATCTCTCCGACCGCACCCGCAGCCATTGGGGCAAGCGGCTGCCGTATCTCATCCTCGGCGCCCTGCCGTTCGGCCTGATCTATTTTCTTCTCTGGGTCCCGCCGTTCCGCGACCTGGGGCAGGTGGCGCCGCTCTTCATCTATTTTGTGGTCATTGTCTGCCTCTTCGATGGTTTCTATTCGATGACGATCCTCAACTGGGCCGCCCTTTTCCCGGAGATGTATCCCCGCTTCAAGGAGAGGGCCGAGGTCAACTCTTACCGCCAAAGTTTTGGTTTCATCGGACTACTGATCGGAATCGCACTGCCGCCGCTCATATTTTCACGTTGGGGCTGGGGCGTGATGGGTGGCATCTTCGGAGCGGTCATCGTTCTCTCTTTGGGCGCTGCCATCTGGGGAAGCCGGGAGAGTGCGGCCTACGAGCGGGATCGGAAATTACCAATCGGCCAGGCGCTCATGGCCACGCTCAAGAACCGCTCGTTCCTGGCCTTTGTCTTTGCCAATCTTTTCGTCCAGTATAGTTTTCTGACGATCCTGGCCGCCATCCCGTTCTTTGCCAAGTATGTCTTGAATGCCGACCCGCCGACGATCGCCGGCATTTTAGCGGCGGCCTTTTTGACCGCTATCCCTATGCTCTTTGTCTGGCGCCAGTTGACGGTCAGATTCGGCGTCCGGCGCGCTTTTCTTGCTTCGCTGGCGGCCCTTGCCCTCACGCTTGTGCCTCTGTTCTTTCTCAATGACACGAACCTGATCTTTTTTAATTCAGCGCTGATCGGAGCCGCGCTGGCTGGTTTTATCCTGATCTCGGATGTCATTATTGCCGACGTGATCGATGAGGATGAGACGAAGACCGGCGCGCGGCGCGAGGGGATGTTCTTTGGCCTCAATGCTTTCGTCTGCCGCTTCGCGATCTTCCTGCAGGCGGCAAGCTTTAGCGCGATCTTTGTGATCGCCGGCTACAATCCCTATGTCCGCACCCAGCCGGCCGAGTTCCTGGCCGGCCTGCGGTTTCTCATCGCCGGCCTGCCGATCCTGGCCCTGATGATCGGCTTTGTGATCATGCTTTTCTATCCGCTGGTCGGATCGAGGTTAAAAGAGATGCGGGTGAAACTGAAAGAGATCCACCGGCAGAAGGGGATTATTTAGCGGGCCTTTTGCCCGGACGGCCGCCGCTCAGGAGAAGGAAGAGGATGGCGGTCCTGACCGCCACGCCGTTGGTCACCTGCTCGAGTATGACGTTAAACGGCCCATCGGCTACTTCGGACGAGATCTCAACCCCGCGATTGATGGGCCCCGGATGCATCACGACGATATCTTTTTTTGCCCGGCTCAGGCGCTCGGCGTTCAAGCCGTAGAGCTGGGAGTATTCCTCGATCGACGGGAAAAAGCTTTTCTCCATCCGCTCTTTTTGGATCCTCAGCATATTGATGAAATCGGCGTCTTTTAACTCTTCATCAAGCTTATAAGAAATTTTGACACCCATTGCTTCTATCCCTTTTGGGATGAGGGTTGGCGGGCCGACTACCGTGATCTCGGCGCCCAGTTTTTTCAGCCCCCAGATATTTGAGCGGGCGACGCGCGAGTGGGCGATGTCGCCGACGATGAGCACTTTCTTCCCTTTGACCGGCCCCTTTTTATCGATCATCGTGAAGATATCGAGCAGGCCCTGGGTCGGGTGCTCGTTAAAGCCGTCGCCAGCGTTGATGACGGAAGCCCGGACATTTTTGGCGGCGAGATGCGGCGCCCCCCCCATGCTGTGGCGGATGACGATGCAGTCAAGCCCCATGACCTCGAGGTTCTTGACGGTGTCGATGAGGTTCTCCCCTTTAGCGACGCTCGATGAGGAGATCGCCACGTTGGTGACGTTGGCCGAGAGAACCTTGGCGGCGGTGTTAAACGATGTCCGGGTGCGGGTCGAGGGCTCGTAAAAGAGAGTGACAATGTGTTTGCCCAGCAGTGTCGGGACTTTGGGGATCGGGCGGGCGATGACCTCTTTCATCGAGCGGGCGGTCTCTAAAATGAGATTGATCTCCTCGATCTCGAGGTCTTTGAGGCCGAGTAGATCTTTTGATTTGAGCCCTTTGACCTTGTTCATGTCGGTTGAATAATCCGCCTGTATATTATATCATAAAGAAGCCGGTAATATATATGATCATACTCGCTTTGAATTGCGGCAGTTCTTCAGTTAAATTCAAACTTTATCACTGGGAAAAACGTGAAGCCCTGGCCCGGGGGATGGTCGAGCGGATCGGCATTGCCGGTGGGCCGGCCGACCACCGCGCGGCGCTCAAGCAGATCATCAGCGGCCTCCCTTCTGTCGAAATTTCGGCCGTCGGCCACCGGGTTGTCCACGGCGGGGAAAAATTCAAGAGCTCCGTCCTGATCAGCGAAGAAGTCCTCTCCGCCATCAAAGAGGTCAAAGACCTGGCGCCGCTCCACAATCCGCCCAACATCGCCGGCATCGAAGCGGCGCGCGAAGTCCTGCCCAATATTCCCCACATCGCCGTTTTTGACACCGCCTTCCACCAGACGATGCCCGAGCACTCTTTCCTCTACGCCGTCCCTTATGAGTGGTACGGCATGTACGGCGTGCGGCGCTACGGCTTCCACGGCACATCGCACCTCTATGTTTCGCGCCGCGCCGCGCTGCTTCTCGGCAAGCCGCCGGCCGAGACGAATCTCATCACGATGCACATCGGCAACGGCGTGTCGATCGCCGCCATCAAAGAGGGAGTATCCGTCGACACCAGCATGGGGCTGACGCCGCTTGAGGGAGCCGTGATGGGAACCCGTTGCGGCGATCTTGATCCCGCCATTGTCCTCTTTATGATCGAAAAAGAAGGGTTTTATGCCGAAGAGCTCGACACCGTGCTCAATAAAAAGAGCGGCCTCCTCGGCATCACCGGCAAATACGTGGACCGCCGCGATATCGAAAAAGCGGCGGCCGAGGGCGACCGCCGGGCTTATCTCGCGATTGAGATCGAGACCTACCGCCTGAAAAAATATATCGGGGCCTACCTGGCGGCGCTCGGTCGGGTCGATGCCGTGGTCTTTACGGCGGGGGCGGGGGAGCTCGACTGGAAGCTGCGCGAAAAAGTCCTTGATGACATGGGGGCGCTGGGGATCGTCCTCGACAAGAACCGGAACGAAGCGGCCGTCAGCCGCGAAAGAGAATCGCTCATCTCAAACGACGGCTCGCCGGTCAAGGCCTTTGTCATACCGACCGATGAGGAGATCGTCTTTATCGAAGATGTGGCCGCGATACTTGAGGGCAGGTACGAGACGCACACGCACTTTAAATATTCGTTTGAGAATGCGAATTATATGAGGAAGTTATGAGAAAGCAGAAAGCAGAAAGCGGAAAGCCGAACGCAAAAAATTTTCTTCCTTTGACATATCTTCGTTCCGTTGAAGAGTTGCGTTGCGGAGCGAGGACGGTCAAAGATCATCCGAAACGGAAAATTGAGCGCCTCTGGGATTTAATAGTTAACCTGAAAGAAGATCTGGAGGAAGATCTGTCGGGTATGGGGTATGGGGTAAGAGGCATGGTTCATACTTCAGCCGTGATCTACGCGCCGGAGAATGTTCTGATCGAAGAAGGGGCGCAAGTTGAGGCCTGCGCGGCGCTCGATGCGCGGAGCGGACCGATTTACATTGGCAAGAATACGGTCATTCGGCCGCAGAGCTATCTGCGGGGTCCGCTCTCGATCGGCCACGAGTGCCGGATCGGCGGCGAGGTGACTCACACGATCTTTCACGGCTATTCGAATAAGGCGCACTACGGCTTTATCGGCCACTCGTATATCGGGGAGTGGGTCAACCTGGGGGCGGGGACGACGAATTCGAATTTAAAGAACACCTACGGCACGGTCAAGGTTTGGGTCAACGGCAAAGAGGTCGACAGCGGCCAGCAGTTCCTCGGCTGTTTTATCGGCGACCATGCCAAAACCGGCATCGGCACGCTGATCAATACCGGCGCCGTGATCGGCTTTGGGGCGAACGTTCTGGGCGGCAGTGTGACGCCCAAATATGTGCCCGACTTCCAATGGAGCGAGAGCGAAAAATATCGCTTGGAAGCTTTTCTCAAATCTGCCAAGATTATGATGGATCGGCGGGGTAAAAAGCTGACCTCTGCCGAGATTGATAAGATCAGCGAGCGTTGGGGGATCGTCTAATTGGCAGGACACCGCCCTTTGAAGGCGAGAATCGGGGTTCAAGTCCCTGTCCCCCAGTCAATTATTGATTCTTGAAGAGGAATGACCGAAGTAGTTGCACCAGCCCGACCGTAACCGCCGCTTCGCCCAGCCCCAGGAGAAAGTAGACCTTCATCGCAGATAAGAAAATTGCGCTCTGGGCAAATGTGCCGGAAAGCGACAGCTCGAGGGCGCAGGTGAACGCTCCCGCCATGACCGAAAACCACGCCGCCGCCGCGATGCCCGCTTCCTCGCCGAATTTTTGTTTGAGAAAAAGATAGACATTATAGGCGAGAAAGGTCCCAATGACCGCCATATTTATCAAATTCGCGCCTAACGCGGTCAAGCCGCCGTCGTGAAAGACGAGCGCCTGAATAATGACAACGCCGCCCATAGCCAGCCCGCCGGCAAAAGGGCCTAACAGAATGGCGGCCAGCGCGCCGCCCAAGAAATGGACCGGCGTGCCGGAGAGAAGCTGAAAATCGAACATCTGCAGTAGAAAGATCAGGCCGGCCACTGCCAGGGTTTTCGAGATCAGGTTACTGCCAAAAGAGGTCACGATCCTTTTGGCGCCGAAATTGATCGAGGAGAGGCCGGCCCCGGCGGAGGCCAGCGCCGCTTGTGGCACAACGGCGGTCACCGCCTGGGAGACCCGCGAGAGACAGTAGGAGAGGACAACGGCGGCCGCGCCGGCGAGCCCGCCCGACAGTTTGGGGTCAAGAAAACCGTCCGGGATATGCATCAAATATAAGATTAACACAGCGGCGCTAATTTGACAACCGTCGGGCGCCGCCTGTATAATCAAGGCAAATGCCTGTGGAGGTGTTGCAATGCTGAAGAAGATCGTCGGCCCGCTCCTGGTAATTTTCGTCCTCGTTTTTTCCGCCGCTTCATGTCTTGCCGTGGTCATCGGTCTGGAAGGGAGCAAACAGTCGGTCATTAAGGTTGGGGAGAGCGTAACGATTCCGTTAGGGGCTGATGTGCGATCGGTCGTGGCGGTGGGCGGCTCGATCACGGTTTTGGGCCAGGTCAGGGAGGACGTCGTGGCGGTGGGCGGCTCGGTCTTTTTGAAAGAATCCGCTTCCGTGGGCGGCGATACCGTCTCGATCGGCGGCAAGGTTATCAAAGAGGTGGGGGCGGCGACCGGCGGCGACATTACCGAGATCTCCGCGGGGGGTTTCTCGCCGGCCATCGCCTACTTTGCCAAAGGCGGACTGCTCAAGGGGCTGGCCGTTTTTTCGCTCTTAACTTTCATCAGTTTTGTCATCATGGCCGTTATCCTGGTCGCGCTGTTCACGCCGCAGCTTGGAGCCGTCTCCGGCGCGCTGGAAAGGGACTTCCTCCGCAATTTCCTGATCGGGCTTTTGATCACGATCATTTTTGTGCCCGTGATCGTCGTGCTGGCTGTTTCGCTTGTCGGGGTCGTTTTGATCCCCGTCTGGGTGATCGTGATCAGCGCGGCCTGCATCTTCGGCTACATCGCGGCGGGTCACCTGCTCGGGAAAAAGGCGCTCCAGGCTTTCAGGCGAACGAATCAATCGATGATGGCCGAAACGGTCACCGGCATCGTCCTGCTTTCAATCGTCGGCCTTGTACCGGTTGGCGGCTTTATCATTAAGATGATCGCGGTGTTCTGCGGCCTGGGCGGGGTCTACCAGACGAGGTTCGGGACCAGAAGCTAACCCATCACGACTTCGACGTGCCGATCCTTTTTGCCCTTGCCCGGCCGGATGAGGTTTGAAGTCGCCTTCTCACCGTCAACGACGATGAACTTGACCCCCTTGCTGACACCCTTGGGATTCCTTACGGTAATGTAATAGTCGACCCCCCGGAAGCGCCGCTTGACCGAGAAGCCCTGCCAGTCCCTGGGGATGCAGGGATCGATCAACAGACCGTTATAGTCCGGCCGGACGCCCAGGATGTATTGTGAGACCGCGACAAAGTTCCAGCAGGCGGAGCCGGTCAGCCACGAGTTCTTCCCCTCGCCGAAATCCTTGTGAGCTTTCCCGGCGATCATCTGGCAGTAGACATAGGGTTCGGTTTTATATATATCTGCGATCGCGTTGCGCGCGGCGGGGAGTATCGCCCGGTAATACTCGTAGGCGCGCTCGCCGCGGCCCAGCATACATTCGGCGACCATGGCCCAGGGGTTGGGGTGGCAGAAGATGGCGCCGTTTTCTTTTAAACCGGGAGGATAGACGCCGATCGAGCCCAACTGCCAGTAGAATTTTGAATAGGGGGGCGTCATGATCTGGATACCATGCTCGGTGGCGAGGTGTTTGCGGACGGAGTCCATACATTTTTTGCCGCGCTCTTCGTCGGCTGTGCCTGAGAGGACGGCCCAGGCCTGGGTTTCGAGATAGATTTTTCCTTCTTTATTAACTTTCGAGCCAACTGGCTCCAGCTCGTCGGTGTAGGCGCGCACATACCACTCGCCATCCCACGATTTTTTATTGATCGTCGCCTTCATCTTCTCGGCGATGGCCTGATATTTCTTGACATCTTTACCCTTGCCGGTGAATTCGGCGATCTGCCCCATCTCATAAGCCGCGCCGACGAGCATTTGGGCGACCATGACCGACTCGGCCTTGCCCTTGCCCTGGTCGAGGTTGAGGCAGTCATTCCAGTCGGCGAACAATATTTTCGGAATGCCATGCGCGCCGATGTTCTTGAGCGAGAACTTGATCGCCCGCTCAAGATGGTCGTACATCGTGCCGGAGTCCTCGCCGGCAAAAGTGATTTTTTCTTTGAGGAAATCGGCATCGCCGGTCTCCTTGAGATAACTCGCGGTCGAATAGATAAGCCAGAGGTGGTCGTCGCCGTATTTGTGGTCGGAGGGGTTGGCCTTTTTGGTCAGCGGCGAGTACTGGTGATAGGCGCTGCCGTCGGCGAGTTGGGTGGCGGCCAGGTCTTTGATCCGCTCTTTGACTTTGCCCGGAATCATGTGGACAAAACCGAGCGTGTCCTGATTGGAATCGCGAAAGCCCATGCCGCGGCCGATCCCCGATTCATAATAGGAGGCCGAGCGCGACCAGTTGAACGTGGTTCTGCACTGATACTGATTCCAGATATTGACCATGGTATCGAGTTCGGAGTCGGGAGTGCGGACGGAATATTTATTGAGGTTCTCGTCCCAGTAATCTTTCAGTTTCTCCAGCTCTTTTTCAATGGCTGCTTTATTGCCGAATTTTTTGACCTTCAGCGGCGGCTCCTTGATGTCTTCGGTAAAGCCGAGGACGAAAATGAAGGTCTTCGTTTCACCGGCCTTGAGCTTGCAGGCGAGCTGCAGCGCGCCGACGGGCGACCAGCCGCAGGCGATCGAGTTGTTCATCCTGCCGGAGGTCACGGCCCGGGGATTTGAGAAGTCGCCGTAGCTCCCCATAAAGTCGCGGCGCTGGGTGTCAAAGCCCTTGGGCGTGGCATTGGCGCAGGCGAGAAAACCGACGACATCATGGTTGACCCGGTAGCGTGAGAGGTGGTAAATGATGTTATTCTTGAATTCGGTCTGGCCGATATTAAGATTGTACTGGTAATCGGTCATGTCGTTCAAGGCATCCCAGAGACAGAATTCGACGAAGGGGAAGATCGATAAGTCGCGGGCTTTGTTTGACTTCACTTCGAGCATCCAGATCTCGAGGTTTTCGCCGAGCGGGACAAAATAGGTCGTTTTGGTCTGGACGCCGGCAAACTCTGACTTGATCGTGGTATAGCCCATGCCGTGGCGGCACTCGTATTTGTCGAGCTTCATGACCGGCTGCCAGGAGGGTGACCAGTAGTCGCCCTTATTATTGTCGCGGATGTAGATGTAGCGGCCGCCGCGGTCCATCGGCACGTTGTTGTAGCGGTAGCGCGTAATCCGGCGCTCCTTGGGGTCGCGGTAGAAGCTGTAGCCCCCCGCGGTATTTGACATCAGCGCGCAGTACTCCTCCGCTCCGAGATAGTTGATCCACGGCAGGGGGGTGTCCGGCCGGGTTATAACGAATTCTTTATTTTCCTGATCAAAGTGTCCGTACTTTGCCATTTCTTTTTTCCTTTAGACCGAGCTTGTCGAGATTCCTTTCTGATTAATGAAAATACATTGAAGTTGGCGTAAAGCACTTTGCCTTTGCCGATCTTCTTTTCGATCAACTGATGTTTTCTCCCCTTGCCTTCGAACACGTCGAGAAATCCGTCTTCCGTAATCTCGTTACGATCGTAGGTCAAGCCGAGCAACTTCTCCGACAACGGGCTTTGGTAGAGATGGCCGTTCTCGTCTTTCAGGCCGAAGCGCGCTTCGGTGATGAGGGTGCCGCCTCGGGAAATCCATTTTCTCAAGTTAGAGAATTGTTTCAGGGATAACAGGTAAGGGTTAGGGAGGAGCAGGGAGGAGTAAGGAAGGTTTCCCGCTTCCAGATCCTGCTCAAAGATGAAGTCGGCGGCTTTGTATTTGTCATAAGCTAACTGATAAGCGCCCCGGATCGACGTCATACCATACATCAGCCCGATATCGACGCGCACCGCTTCCCATTGCCCCGCAATGCCGCGAGGGGGGCCCTGTTCCTGGTAGCTTTGGATATCGCTGGAGCGGAGGTAAGCGACGGCGATCTTGTTGGTATGGGGTATGGGGTGTGGGGTATTAATGGTTTTTGCCAGTTTTTTTATTACTTCCAACCGCTTGGTCGGCGAGCCGTCGGCTTTTAATATCCCAAATCCCCCTGTCTCCGCGCCGAAGAGGGGCGGCCGCCAGGCGTGGTAGAGGAGAGCTTTGGCGCCGCGCTCAAGCGCCATCCTGGTCCACCACTCGATCTCCGGCCCCTCGACATAATCCGGGTTGCCCCAGCGCACGTTCTGGCCGCCCTGGAGCTCGGTGATCTGGAACTCGGCTTTTTTGCCGCGGACGTAGCTCTTCCAGAGGTCGAGCATAAAGGCATAGTCGCGCACGCCCATCTTGCCGCCTTTGGGATAGATGTCGAGGCCGTACCAATCAAGGTTTCCCGCCAGCTGGCTGTGGTCGGGGACGCGGGTGCAGAGGCCGATAAAACCGTTGGCGCCGACTTTGTGCTTGGGATCAATGGCCTTGACGATCTTCGCGAGATGATCGAGCCAATCGGTCAGACGGTCGGTCTTGAACCGGAACCAATCGAGAAAAATGTGCGGTGAGACCGCTTCCCAGACGCCGGCCTTTGGTGTCTGGATAGCATCGAATCTCGACAGGGTATTGGTCCAGAACTTTGTCCCCCAGACCTCGTTGAGCTTTTCGAGCGAGCCGTATTTCTTTTTTGCCCAGACGATGAATGAGCGGCGGGAGTCCTGGCAATGGCAGAAGTCATTTGACGTCGTGTGGTCAAGGGCGGGTAGACCGGCTCGTTGTCGATCTGCCAGATGTGAAGGGCGGGATGTCGCGAGTAACGAGTCACGAGTTTACGAGCCAGGCGTTCGGCGTGTTTGCGGTAATTGGGATTGTCACGGCAGATATTTGGCCGGGGGCCGGCTTCGGGATAGAGCGTGCCGTCCTGCGCGACGGGGCGGCTGCCCGGATATTTGCGGTGGAACCAAGGCGGGACCTGTGAGGTCGGAATGCCGAGCAGGACTTTGAGGCCGTGTTTGGCGCAGAGGTCCATGGCGCGGTCCAGCCCGGCAAAGCTGAATTTGCCGGCGTCCGGCTCGACCCAATCCCAGGCCATCTCGCCGAAACGGACGATATTAAACCCGGCGTTCTTGATATTCTTGAAATTCTCGGCCCAGGTTTCTACCGGCCACTGATCGGGGTAAAAAGTTACGCCGAAAGGGAACATATGGGGTAATTATAGCAAAGATTTAACTCACCCCCAACCCCCTCTCTTGAAAAGAGAGGGGGTGAGAAGGTTAAGCGTTGGCGGGGGTGAGGTTATAAAGCGGATGAGGGCAGTTAACTCAACTTGACGAGAATACTCCTGATCTTTCTTTCCCGAATCATTTTCGAATAGGGTTCGCTGATGAAGGATTGGTTTATTTCGACCTCTTTGCCGTCCTCAAGGGTCAACTTATAAGAGACGGGAGCGGCGCCAAAAGAGTCATTTTTGCGGCTGTTGAGATAGGATGTTCCTATCGTGCCGAGCAGATTGAAGCTGAACTTGCCGCCCTTGAACAGCCAGGCGGGCAGGACCGGGGCGAGTTTGAAACAGAGTTTGCCTTTCTCGTCGAGATAGAAGATCTTCTTGCCGGTCGTCATGATGAGCCAGATGTCGATGAACTCGGCCGAGGCGCCCGAGAGCCGGGCGACAAAACCGCGGCCGTGGTTGGCTTTATTGTGATGGGCGCTTGAGACGATAAAAGAAGAGTTCTCCAGAATGCTGCGCTTATATTTCTTGGGGTCCATGAACGGCACGAGAACGCTCTTGAACTCGGCGAAGAATTCGCGATGCATCCCTGTCTTGAGCAATTCGAGCAAATACTTGTACTCCATGTGGAGCCAGACCGATTCGTTCTCGAGCCAGCCGGGGGTGAAAATTCTTGCCCGACCGATCTCGACCGGCGCACTCTTGAGCGGCGCGTTGACCTTGTACATTTTGAGCGCCTTATCATAGAGGGGGCTGTTTTTCACTTGCTGATAAATGGCCTTGTCTTTCTCGACTTTGAGGGCGTGGACGAAGCCCTCGAGGAAGAGAGGCAGCGGCGTCTGCCTGAACTTTTTGATCCTGACGCTGTGGCCGTTTATTGGTTCATGCTCGACAGCCTCGTTGATAAAGTAGGTGGGATAGGGGCCGTATTTTTTGGCCGCCTTTTGGATGCCCCGGTCGCACCTGGCGATAACGCGCGCGAGAAAATCGGCGGCATATTTGCCGTCGACCTTGGCCATTTCACCGCTTAAGCCAAGTTTTGTCTTTTCCCGGTATGTCTCCTTGCTTTTATAGGTCTCGTCCCAGGCCTGGAAATCGTCCTTCATCTCTAACTGTCCGTTCAGTTTTTCGATGAACTCCGCCAGCTCGGCCGGCAGATCGATCTTAACTATTGCCGTCAGATGTTTGAGCGCGTAGCCGCACAATCTTTTCAGCTCAAAAGTTTCCGAAAGTGACGAGCCGCAGAGGCCGGGGAGGCCGTTCAGGGCATCGTACCAGTCGGGCTTGTCCGCCTCCATCTCAAGACCGATCCCCTCGGCGTCAAACGAGGCCGCTTTGTTAGCCGCCAGGCAGAGCAGTTTGACGATCAGCGTCGTGTAAAATATTTCGCCCTGGCCAGAACCGGACCGCACGATATTCTGCCGGCTCTCCCTCATATTCAGGAGGCCTGATTTCTCGACATCGACCCTGACACTGCCGTATTGCCGGACACTGCCGTTAGAGAGGCGGTATTTATCGTCCCTTTTCACGACGACATGGTCATTGTCGTAAAATGTGAATTTCTTTTCGCTGAAAAGAAGCTTCTCGATCTTTTCGGGAAAGAGACACTCGAAACTTTCGAGGAGGTCGGTATTATACGTGAAGTGGTCGGTCCAGAAGCCCTCGCCATGGCTGGCCCCTTCCTCGACTTCGGCCGTCTCGACCAGCTCGCGCGCGAATTCCTCCCGCGCTGTCCGGTACCGATAGCCGCCGGTCTCGATCTTTTTGAGCAGTTCGCCGAGGATGAACGGCTCTGTCAGCGACTTGGCAAGTTTTTCATCAGGATCTTTAATATGCTCATTAAGGAGGAATTCGGCCGCGGAGCGAGAGTTAAGATAGTACTGGGTGCCAAGAACGACCAACGGATTAAAGCCGTCGAGCTGAATAAGATTGAAGAATCTTAAAATATTGTCTTCGCCCACCGACGGATTAAAGAAAATATCGTTGCGCCGGTTCTGGTTGATGTCGCGATAGTTGCCGCTGCCAAGGGAATAATAGGTCGGCATGAGCTTGAAATCATTATAGTCGCGCTCCATGTCGCCGTGTTTCCGGTAATAGAGATAGGCGATCTTGCCGCCCAGACGGACAGGGAAGCCGCCGCGCATGACATTGTCGAGAAAGGTCTGTTCGGCATAGAGGTCGAGGGCCTTTGAAGCGCTCTGCGACTTCATCTGAGCGCAGATTGAGCTGATCAATTCACTGTTTTCTGACGATTTCTTCTCAAAATACTTCTGGCCCGAGACAGCTGCCTTGATCCTGTTGAGAAGCTCAACATTCTCGGCATGGCCGAAGAGCGAACAGATCTCGAGTTCCCCCCGTGCCTCAAGCGCCGCTTTCTTGCAGGCAAAAGCGCTTGGAGTGATGCCCTCGGTCAATTGACTGGCCGGAACCTTAAAATTACGGTTCTCGATAAAGTTGTGAGGCAGCTCCAAGCTCGAGCTCTCGCCAAAGACGACCCGGGGATCGACTATGATCCGGCTGGCGGGCGAGAGGAAGAAATTGCCGGCTTTAAGATATTTCGTCTCGGCCGCGTCGGAAGGGATGACCTTGAGTTTGTAGAAAGGCGCTTGATTCTCAAGATTTTCCACCGAGCACCAGGCCTCGATCGTCTGGCTGATCCTCTTTAGGAGCGAATCCTCAAAACCGAAAGGGATGATGATCGGCAGTCCGTCAATAACTTCGACCTTTCGCTTTTTCGCGGACAAGTTTATTATCTTTAGTGTTCTTGCCAGGGCCGGGAATGATTCGTTGGGCACCGTGAAATATTCGACCTCGACCCGCAACTTCAGCTTTTTGTTCTCTTCAATGAGCTTGAGCCGATCGGGGGTTATTCGCATCTCTCTTTGATAGTCGGAGCGCTCGCTAAAGGGTTCGTAAAAAGAACCGTCGATCTTGATGAAAGTCCGGAAGCCGTCAAGCGAGACGCCGCGGAAGGCCTTGTTGGCCGGCTGAAACTCGAGGATCGCGCCGTTCTTGTCCCGGACGCCGGCCGAGGTTATGCACTGGCCGCGATTAGCGTAGAAGACCCACATCGGACAGCCGAAGGGGCCGGCGATGCCGGGGAAAAAGCTAGAGAAAGTCGGCGCGGAGTTGTAATTTTCGATTACAAATTCGTTGTCTTTGGAGATGTAGTACTTCGGCTTGGCCATTGCCCAATTTTACTTTAAAAGGAGAAACTATTCAACGGTGACGGACTTGGCCAGATTTCTCGGTTGGTCGACGTGACATCCTCTTTTTACCGCGATGTAGTAGGCCAGGAGCTGGAGCGGCACGACGGCGATGATCGGGGAGAGCGGGCCGGTCGTGTTGGGAATGAAGATCACCTCATCGGCTTTTTCCCGGATGAGCTCGTCGCCCTCGGCGGCGATGGCGATGACCTGCCCGCCGCGCGCCTTAACTTCTTCGATATTGCCCATGATCTTTTCGTAGCGGCGCCCCGCCAGGGCGAGGACTACCACCGGCATATTCTCGTCGATCAGGGCGATGGGGCCGTGCTTCATCTCGGCGGCCGGATAACCCTCGGCGTGGATGTAGGAGACCTCTTTGAGCTTGAGCGCCCCTTCGAGCGCGATGGGGAAACCCTTGCCGCGCCCAAGATACAGGGCGTTGGTGGCCTGGCTTAGCTTTTCGGCCACTGCTTCGATCAGCGGCTCCGTCTGCAGGCACTGTTCGATCTTTTGCGGGATCTCGATCAGGGCCTGGATCATCCGCATCGCTTCTGTCTCGGTGATCTGCCCGCGGACTTTGGCAAAAAGGATGGCCAGCAGGTAAATGACCGTCAGCTGGGTGGTAAAGGCCTTGGTCGAGGCGACGCCGATCTCCGGGCCGGCGTTGGTGTAGACGACGCCGTCGGCCTCGCGCGAGATGGTCGAACCGGCCACGTTGCAGATGGCGATCGTCTTGGCCCCGCGCGCTTTTGCCTCCCAAACGGCGGCCAGGGTGTCCGCGGTCTCGCCCGACTGGGTGATGGCGATGACCAGGGTATTTTTGTTAAGGATCGGGTCGCGGTAGCGGAATTCGGCCGCGTACTCGACCTCGCAGGGGAGCTTGGCGATCTGCTCGAAAAGATATTCGCCCTCCAGCCCCGCGTGCCAGGAGGTGCCGCAGGCGGTAAAGATAACGCGGTCGATCTTTTTGATCTCTTCATCGCTTAGCTTGAGCTCGTCGAAATGGATCTTGTGGCTGTCGGCCGTCACCCGGCCTGCGATCGTCTTGCGGATAGCGTTGGGCTGTTCGTGGATCTCCTTGAGCATGAAGTGGGAGTAGCCGCCCTTTTCCGCCGACTCCGGGTCCCAGGAGATGAAAGTGGTCTCTTTGGCGACGCTTTTGCCGGCGAGGGTAACGACGCGGATCTCTTCCGAGTCGATCTCAGCAATTTCCCCATTATCGAGATGGACGACCCGGCTGGTGTACTTGAGCATGGCCGAAACGTCGGAGGCCAGGAATTTTTCTTTTTCGCCGTGGCCAATGATGAGCGGACTGCCGTGGCGGGCGGCCACGATCTTGCCCGGCTCGCGCTGATAGAGAACGGCCAGCGCGTAAGTCCCGCGGATCTTGTGCAAAGATTTCCGCACCGCCGGGAACAGATCACCGTCTTTTAAATAATCTTCGATCAGATGGGCGAGGACTTCGGTGTCGGTCGACGATTTAAAGTTGTGGCCGCGGGCGATCAGCTCCTTGCGCAGTTCCATGTAGTTCTCGATGATGCCGTTGTGGACGACGACGAGTTCGGATTTGCAATCCTCGTGTGGGTGGGAATTAATGTGGGAGGGCTGGCCGTGGGTCGCCCAACGGGTGTGGCCGATGCCGATCGCGCCGGCCAGGGGTTGCTGATCGAGCAGGCCTTCGAGTTCGCCGATCTTGCCGACGCACTTGCTGACAAAAAGCTTCCCCTTATCAAGCGTCGCCACGCCGGCCGAGTCGTAGCCGCGGTATTCGAGTTTTTTCAGCCCTTCAATGATGAAGGGGAGGGCTTCTTTTGAGCCAACGTAGCCAAATATTCCGCACATAATTAACAGTGTCTCCTAAATGCTCGGAACCTGAGACTGAAGTCTCGGTTCCTCGCAAAAAATGGAACCGCGAATTTATTCGCAGGTTCCATTTTTATTACTTCTGATTCAGAATAGCTTCGACTTCTTTTTTGGCCAATTTCAACTGTTCTTTGATCGTCTCCGGCTTAAAGTCCTGGCCGGCGGCGACATAATCCCAGAGAATGCCGAGGCGCCTGGTCAGGATCGGCTCTAACAGGCCCCAGGCCGGAATGGCCGGATAGGTGCGCCCATAGTAAACGGCGTCTTTGAAGAGCTTGCGATTGGGATCGGCGGCAAAATACGGGTCATTGAAGGCCTCGCGGCGCGCCGGCAGAAAGCCGGAAACCTTGGCGTATTCGATCTGGGGCGTCTTGGAGGTCAGATATTTGATGACTTCAAATGCGGCTTTCTTGTTCTTCCCCTGTTTGAAGACGCCGAGCATCGAGCCGCCGACAAACGTGAATCTCCCTTTCGGCCCTTTTGGATAACCGGCGACCGAGAAGTTCTTCGCAGCCGGCGAGCCCCCGGCGCCGCCTTCCGAAGCCGGGCGGGTCAGCGTTTTGACCTCGTATGGTCCGTCGAAATACATGGCAACGACGCCGCTGTTATAGTTGGCACTGACCTGCGCGGTATTGAGCTCAAGATATTCGGTCGGGACATAGCCCTCTTTGACAAGGTTCATGTAATAGCTGATCCCCGCGGCGGCCTGCTCGCTGTCGAGGACGCAGGTCTTGCGGTCGGCCGAGAGGAAGTCGCCGCCGGCCATCCAGATCCAGGGGGCCAGCGAGTGGATAACGTTCCAGTCGTTCTTGCCGGCGATGCCCAGCGGCGCCATCGGCTGGCCGTCGAATACGAGATCAGCGTCGTAGAGTTTTTTAAGAGCTGACTGGAAAGAAGCCCAGGTCTCGAGGTCTTTGCCGGTCACGCCGGCTTTCTCAAAAGCGTCGGTCCGATAAAAAAGCGCCCGGGCGTCGACAAACCAGGGGATGGCCGAAACAACGCCGGAGCCCTCGATGCCGGTCGTTTGCCAGGCCACTGGCACGAATGCTTTCGCGCCGCCCAGCGAAGCGACCGCTTCTTTGGAAATCTTTTCCAACGCCCCCATGGCGGCAATGGCCGAGACCCAGGTCGAGCCGAGCTGGGCGAGGTCGGGGACATCGCCCGAGGTTGCGGCGGTTGTGATCTTGCTCCAGCCGGCGCCCCAATCGACGGAAGTGACCCTGACTTTGATGCCGGTTTTTTCCTCGAACGGTTTGAGCAGGGCCTCGATGTCGCCGACCGGGTTGAGCGAGTTGGGCATGACCCACAGCTCGACGACATTTTCTTCGCCGGCTTTCTTAGCCGGCGCGCAGCCATCGAGGGAAATGACAAATGACAAATAACAAATGACAAATAAAATCCCAATTCCAAATCTCAAATATTTGGATTTTTGATTTGAATGATTTATTTGGATTTTGTCATTTGGATTTTGGATTTTCATAAAAAGACCCCTTCCCTAAACTAATGATTTACAATTATATCACAAATCGTGTGCCGACCCGCTCACCCGCCGCCACGGCCTGGATCAGGCCCGGCTTCCGGCCGTTGATGATCAGCATGTCGATGCCGGCGCCGAGGCAAATTTCGGCCGCCTGGATCTTGGTGGCCATGCCGCCGGTGCCGAGCTGGGTCGAAGGGCGACCCGCGGCATTTTTAACAGCCCAGTTTATTTCATTGATCTCGTCAGCCAAATAAGGAATACCCTCTTCGTTCTTCATATAGAAACCGTCGACATCGGTCAGGACGATGAGGGCGTCGGCCTTGATAAGCTTAGCCGTCAGCGCGGCCAGGTTGTCGTTGTCGCCGATCTTGATTTCATCAACGGCGACAGTATCATTTTCGTTGATGACGGGGACGACTGATTCGTTGAGCAAGGTCTTCAGGCAGTTCTTTGCGTTATGGGATCTCTCGCTATCGGTGATCGTGTCGCCTGTCAGAAGTACCTGGGCGACAGTTATTCCGTATTCTTCGAACGCCTTTTCATATTGCCGCATGAGGAGCGATTGGCCGACGGCGGCCGCCGCCTGTTTCTCGGGGATAGATTTTGGTTTACCTAACCCGAGCTTTTCCGAGCCGGAGACGATCGCGGCTGATGTCACGATGAGAACTTTTTTCTTTTCTTTGACCAGTTGAGCGGCTTCGGTGACGATCCTTTTGAGGTTATTGAGGTCGAGTTTGCCGTTGGCAGTCGTCAGAGTGCTGGAGCCGATCTTGATGATCAGGGTCTTGTAGGATTTGTTGGCCATTTGACAGAAGGGGACTAGGCCGGCTTGACGCTGATCGTGTTGCCGGTAAAGACGACGGTGCCGGTCGCCTTGGCAAAGATCGTAAAATCAGAGCCCTGACCGGCGTTCTCGCCGGGATAGAACTTGGATCCGCGCTGGCGGACGATGATGCCGCCGGCGTTGATCTGCTGTCCGCCGAAAACCTTGGTGCCCAGCCGCTGGGCGTTGGAATCGCGGCCGTTACGGGAGGTACCGCCCCCTTTTTTATGCGCCATGTTTGATCTCCTCGATCTCGACCCGGGTATAATTCTGCCGGTGGCCGATGGTCCGATGGTAATTGATCTTGTGTTTGTACTTAAAAGTGGTGACTTTTTTGTCCTTGTTGACGCCGAGGACCTTGGCCGAAACTTTGGTCTCCTTAAGATAAGGAGTGCCGATCTCGATCTTATCGCCGTCGGCGAAAAGGAGGACATTGCCAAAAGTCACGCTCTGCTTATCTGCAAGCAGTTCGACATCGATAATATCGCCCGGGCTGACCCGGTATTGCTTGGCGCCGGTTTCAATGATTGCGTACATGGTTCTCCTTTTAGGGTATCAGGATATCAGGGAATCAGGAAGTGGGTATCAGAATATCAGGATATCGGGGACATTATTTAATCCTGATCCCCTGATCACCCGATCTCCAAACCCTGATCCCCTGATCTTCGGATTTCCTGTCACATTATACCAGATTTGCCTCGAGTATTTCAAGCCCCCGGGGCAGCTGGCGGTTGAGGCGCTCGACCAGCTCGTGCGGCCTGATCCAGCCGTCGATCTGGATCTCGGCGAATTCGGCCTCTGAAACGGCGCCGACTTTGAGGGCGTTGCCCCAGGAAATCTTCATGTGCGGGTTAAAGCCCTGCGAGTAGGCGACCGGCAGGTCCGCCCGCCGGATCGCCCGCTGGAACGCGCGCATCAGATCGCGGTGCGAGATGAACTTGACCTCTTCGCCCTTGCGGTATTTAACTTTGATCTTTTGCATGGTGTAATAATGCCGCTTTTGGCACGCCGGTCTCGATGTAATCCCAGGGCAAGGGGAGGTCTGGGGTGCGGGGCAAGAGGTATGAGGTTGGATCGATGCCGGTTT
>METM01000019.1 GCA_001772335.1 candidate division WOR-1 bacterium RIFCSPHIGHO2_01_FULL_53_15 | reverse complement strand
GATCCTAAATCCTACCATATTCTTTACTCTTCAGCGCCTTTTGGTAGCCGCATAACAGCCGGCCGACCTCATCGCTCAACTCTTCCACAAACTTGAATTCATTTTCTTCAATGTAACCCAGGTCTCTAGCCAGCAACAAATGGTACTTCGTTTCCTCCAGCGACCCATCAGACATGTTCAGGAAATGCAAATTTTCCTTGCCGCTCGTCCTCTTGAATCCTTCCACGATATTCGTCGCGGCAGAAGCCTTTGTGCGCCTTTTGCCAAACGATCAAATCACGAAACGTCTTCACTTCCCACTTAATCCTTAATTCCTAATCCTTAATCCTTAATCCTTAATCCTTAATTCTAGTATAATTCCCAATTCAACAAATCTTTCCCAAGCAGCCCCCGCACAACCCCTGTCGCGTAAAGCATGCTGACCGTCTCGGCCCGCGTCAGCGGCTTGTCGGCCTCAAACCTTTTGCCTTTTAAGAAATCGAGCAGGCCGGCCTTAGAGGCCCCGGCCGCGAGCCGCGCCGACCAGTGCGTCGACGGCAAGTCGGAAAACTCGTTCTCGTACGCTTCTTCGGAGAGGCCGGCAAAGCGCGCGACCATCGCGATCCCCTCGGCCCTGGTGATCCGGCCGCCCGGCTTGAACAGGTTGCCCGGATAACCTTTAACGATCCCCGCCGCCGCCGCATCAGCAATGAACTTCGCGGCCCAGTGCGTCTCCGGCACATCAGCAAAACTCGTTACTCGTTCCTCGTTACCCGTTACTTTCGTCTTCATAAGCAAAGAACACATCTCCGCCCTCGTGATATTCCCCTCCGGCCGGAAATCGCCGCCCGGGTAGCCGGCCACGACTTTGGCCATCGCCAAAAGAGAGATCGGTTTGGCCGCCCAGTAGTCGGGCGCCACGTCAAAAAACCCGGCCAGGCGCAGGATCCTGATCGTTTCCGCTTCAAAGATCTCGCCGATGCGCCCCTTCTCGCCGTAGGCCTCGACCAATATCTTGTTCTTGCCGAAATTCAGGGGGATCTCGGCCTCAAAAGATACCTGCCCGCCCAGGCGGATCTCGTTCTTATTAATGTAAACGCGTTTTGCCTCCGGCTCAAGCGCCTGCGCCGCCACCAGGATCTTCGGGTCGAAAGTGATCAGCTTGTCAGGCGGCTGGTTGACCCGCAGGTAATCCTTGGCGGCTATGCGCGTCCGCTCCGGCGGCGAAAAGCCCAGGGAAAAATAGTGGTTGATGATGCCGGGCGCCGATTTCAGTTCCATGTAAGCGTAGTCGAACTGGAAGCCGCCGTAATTAAGCCCGGCGCCCGCCGTCAAGTTGGAGATGGTCGTCAGTCCGGTGCTGATGTCGCCGCCGATATCCTGATCAAGGCCGGCCCGCAGGGCAAGCACCGGCGCCACCTGCCACTCGAGGCCGGCGTGGTGGATGAGCGGATAACCGGCGAGCGTCGGCTGGTAATCAATGTCATAGACCAGCGTGACAGCCTGCGGCGCCGTGCGGAGCGCCCCTTTGGGCCCCATCAGCTTGACGGCCAGGCCGCCGCTCAAGAGGGCCGGATATGTCTCTTCGTGGCCGTTGGCGTAGCGCAATTTGCCGCCCAGGGCGAACGGCAGGGCGTTCTGCAGGGACGCCCCGGCCTTCAGCCAGGGGAACGGCGTCTGGTATTGCAGGCCGAGGTCAAGCTCGACGCCGGTCCCCGTGCCGTTGATAATGCCGTCGCCCACCAGGCCGGCGCTGAAGAGCTTCAAGCTAACGCCCAGGTCGATCTTTTCTAACTGATCGATCTTCAACTTGAACTGCCTCAGCCAATCGCCCAACCGCGACCCGTAAGAGAGGAGGAAAACATTGCTGGTATTGGAGACCGGCGGCTGTGAATAATCGATCTCATAGATCGGGTCCGCCGGGTCAGAGCCCTCCTTGACTCTGGTCACATTGGCGCCATAGATGGCCGAGCCGGCAAAGCCCAGGCCGACCGCGCCTAACGGCAGGGGATAATAGCCGGTGGCGGAATAGTAGAGATATTCTTCCAAGAAGCGGCCGGACATGGTGGCTAACTGCCAGCGGTCGCGCTCCGCCAGGCCGGCCGGATTGACATAAACGGCGCCGGCGTCATCGGCCAGGGCGACATAAGCGCGGCCCAGCCCTAACACCCGGGCGTTCGGCGCGTGCCGGCTCGGATCCCAGGCGACGAATTCGGAGGCCGTCGCCGCTCCGACTAACAAACTAACCAACAAACCAACCAGCCAATTAACTTTCATCATAATTTTTATGGCCGAAAGATCACTAATTTCCCTTTGGCCCGTATCTGCTCCCCGTCATCAACCGTCACGATATAGATCCCGCTCCGCGCCGGCCGGCCGATATTCGTCCGGCCGTCCCAGGGCTCATCGACGTAGCCGGCTTCGGTCGTCGCGGCCAGGGCGCTCAAGATCTTGGCCGGGCTGATCACCCGGCTAAAGACCATCGAAGAGCCGTGGATCCGGAGCGTCAGCGGCCTGGTCACCGGGCCGTCGATCTTGAACTGCAAGACGACCGGGTCGGCCGCCGTCGGGTCCTTGTTGGCGCTCGGCAGAACCGGGCTGTAGGTCACTTTCGCTTCCGCGGTCGGAGCGGCGATGGAGACCAAACAATCATAAATATCCGGCGTGCCGCTGTCATCTTCGGCGTAAAGGGAAACGATGTGGTCGCCGGTCGTGCCCGCGGCGTAATCAGCGTGATAATAAAAAGTCCCGGTCTTGGCGCCGGCCTCCGGGCTGAAACGGCTCCCCAGGTTGTCGGCGAAGAGCTGGTGGTCCAAAAGGACCTTGGCGTTGATCTGGCCGGTCGAGAGGCCGGCGTCGGCGCTGACCACCGCCGAGAAATAAAGCGTCGTCGGGTCGATGGCCAGGCCGCTGGTGTAATCGGTCAGGCCGCCCGGCGCGGAAAATTTCGGCCGGTTAATGACGGTCGCGCCGGAATTGGAGGTGACATTGAGCGCCCCGAGGAGGACGCCCGAGCCGCTGCCGTCGTTATTGGTCACCGTCAGGTCCCGCGCCGCGCCGGTAAAAGAGCCGGCCGTCACGTTGAGGTAGACCTCGAGTTTTGTCGCGCTCTTGACCTCGGTGGAAATAGTTTCGGCGGCGGTGCGCGCGTCCTCGATGCCGCCGGCCTCAAAAGTCACCGTCGCGCCGCTGACGAAGCCCGTTCCCTCGATCGTGGCCAGCATGATCCTGCCTTCCACGGCCGCGGCCGGCGTGAGCGAGGTGACGGTCGGCGCCGCCAATGACGACAGGGTCAGACAGCAGAGAGCCATTGGGACAAAGCTCAGACTTTTATTCATCTTATTTCACCACCGTATAGAATTTGCCGATCGGCTGGCCGCCGGCAATGAGCCAGCCGACATAGATACCCCGGGGCGCCGCGCGCCCGCTCATGTCGCGGCCGCCCCAGCTGACCACATTGTAACCGGCCGCCGCCCCTTCTTCGCCGGAGACGTAAGTGGCGCGGTAGATCTCGCGCCCGCCCTGGTTGAAGATGATCATCTGCAGGTCGGCCGGCACGGTCAGCGAGTAGCCGATCGCCATCGTTTCGCCGCCCGCCGGCGAAAAATCGGGCGAGCCGGTCCTTGGCGTCGTGCCCGGCGCCAGGGCCGGCGCCGTCGTCTTTTCATCATAGATCACGGACGACGCCTCATAGGTGCCGGTATTGCCGAAGGCGTCGCTCAAACTGACATTTATCCGGTAATTCCCGCCTTCCATTTTATCGATCAGGCCGTGGATCCAGCCGACTTCATAACTGTTCTCGCCGGTCGTGCGCAAATAGTTGATCCGGCCGTAGGGGCCGTAGACCTTGTTGTCCGAAGCGCGGGTAAAAGTCAGGGCGGCGGCGTCCCTGTTTAAACTGGCCCGGCTGCGGACGATGGCCGCGACCTTTGGCTTGGTCGAAATAACGTCGCCGCTGAAAAAAGTATGCCGGTCGATCTCCAGCGAGACGATGATCGGCGCCGTCAGATAAGCCAGGGTTGAGAGGGAGATCGCCGCGCCCGGCTCGGTCACGATGCCGTCGCCGTTGACCGCCCTGACCCGGAACCAGACCTGTTTTTCGGGCAGGAGGTCGCCGGCGGTATAGACCGCCGCTCCGCGCGGCTCGAGCGGCGCGATTCCGCTCACGATAACATCGTAATTTGTGCCGTCAAACGACCGCTCCAGCCGGTAGCTCGTGCCGTCGCCCTGCCAGGCGAGCGATGCCTCGGTTGAAGAAATAGCGGTGGCGGCTAAACTCGTCGGCACAGAGGCCAAAGTGTAGCGGGAGGCGGTTGAAGAGTCCGTGCTGCCGTTGGCATTGTAAGCGCGGACCTTGCGCGTGTAGGCGGTGTTGGCTGACAGCCCCGCTTCAAGCGTGTTGGCCGAGGTGGCCGCGGCAATGGTCGCCTTGACCGCATTGTCGGTGTCAAGCAGGTAAAAACCGCCTAATTCCGAGCCGTCGTGCGACCAGCTCCAGCGGATGGCGGCAGTCGATTCCGCCGTTCCGATCAGGCCGGTCGGCGCAGTGGGCAAGCCGGCGACAACGCTGAAATCGCTGTTGCTCCGGTCGGCTCCCACGCTGCCCCGCAAATCTTCGGCTTCGACACTGATCCGGCAGCTGGTCAACTGGGTGGAGGGAGCGGCCCAGCTGTAGGTTCCATCATTGGCTTCGCCGCTGGCGATCAAACTCCAGCTGCTGCCGCTGTTGGTCGACAGCCGCAAGGTGATTGGGCTGGCCTTAAGGCCGACCGGAGACGAGACCGACCAGGTAATATTGTAGGTTGAACTTACGGCGATCGTTTCACCGCCGTTGGGCGCCTCAACCGTGACCGTGGGAGCGGCGAGACTGCCCGCGTAACTATAGGCCCCGATATCGGTTCCCGAAGGCGTTCCCGCGTCAATACAGGGAGAAGTGACCTGCAAGTTGAAATCGTTGCCGGCGTAATCCACGAACACCGGGTTTTGACTGATGTCGCCCGTGCCGGCGGAGAGGCCGGTGTAATTGGCCGCATTGGCATAGACGTCGTTATAAGTGGAAGTGACGGTGCCGCTGCCGCGGATTATGCCATAAGTGTCGGAACTGGCGACAATGGTGTTGGTGATGGGGTAGGTCCCGGCATTGTCCGGCCCTCCCCCCACATCCGCCCCGGAGGGGAGCCAGATCCCGTACGCATTGTCAACCACGGTATTATTATTGATGGTCGCGCCGGTGCCGGTATCCTGTATTATTAAGATTCCGAAACCGAGGTTGCGGATTTCGTTGCCGGTTATCTGCAGGCCGGAAACCGAGGCGGCCGCCCCCCCCGGCGCTGCTCCGCCCCAAACGCCAATATTCATCTCGCCCGCTCCCGGGTCGGTATATTTCGCGTCGGTCGTGTAAACGAGCGAATTTCTCAGCCGGGCATTGGACGCGCCGCTGACGGTCACCCCTACATAAAACTTGTTTCCCGCATCTCCCGTCAGGCGGATGACGCAGTCATTAATATCCGCTCCGTTGCTGCCCACCGTGAAAACCGTACCGAAGGCGGAAAGAGAACCGTTGACGGTCATGCCTTCCACGGTGGAATTCGTCCCCATGGTAATGACCCCGGCGATCGCCGAGGCCTCAACCGTCACCGATGACCGGCTTTCGCCGCTGACCCTGACATTACTCGGAATGGTTATCGGAAAGCTCTCGCCCCCCGCCGCATTATAGGTCCCCGCCGCCACATTGACCGCCTTCACCCGCGGCGCGCCGACGGCGTAAGTGATCGTGCGGAAGGCGGTCGCCGCGGTCAGGCCGTCGTTGTCATTACTGCCGGATGTGCTCACAAAATAGGTGCCGGCAGGGATCGCAACCGACCCTTCGTAAGCCCCCATGTTGCTCCCGTCATCCGCCGCGCCGACCGCCGGGGAATCCGAGAAGAGCCGATAATCTTTCCGGGCCGCCCAATAAAAAAGCGGGTTCTGGTTGTCTTTGTTGTTGCCCAGATTATTGAAAGTGCCTCCGCTGATGTCCGGCGCGGCCTCGTAAGTGCAGTTATAAGAATAGTTGATCACCGGGCTGATTACTGCGTCAACTTTCAACCCGTAACCGCCGCTGCCTCCAGCTGAAACGGCGCTGGCCAGGATATTATTCTTTATAGTATAATTTCCCGTGACGCCCGCGCCCGTGTTCTGGAAATAAATGCTCCAGCCGCAGCCCGCCAGCGTGTTCTTGGAGATGGCGGCGCCGGCTCCGGAGTTGTTGGCGGCGACCCAGATGCCGACTCCAATGTCTCGAAATTCGTTTTTCTCAATTATCGCTCCTTCCGTGTTTATAGCCGCGCCGGCGGCAAAGCGTCCCAGAAAAACTCCAATATTAAAGCGGTCGGCTCCACCGCTCACTGCGACGGCTCCTCCCGCGGCATAAAAAACCGAATTTCTGACTTGACAGCTTTGGGCGCGGATCTCAATCCCAACCGCAAAACTGTCGGCGGCGGCGGGCAAAGTCCCGGTATCGATGATGCAGTTATTGACCTCCGCCCCCGAAGAAAACATGTTGATAAAACTGCTGGTGCCGCCGCTGGTCGACATGCCCCGGACGGTCAAATTAGCCAGGACGCTGCTGCTGTTCATGGTGATCATGGCGGCCGCGGCGGCGGTGGCTTCGATCGTCGTCGTCGCGCGGCTCTCGCCCGTGACCGTGACGCCGGACGAAATGGTGAAAGGAAAGGTCTCCGTCTGGTAACTGCCCGCCGCCACGCGAATGATGTCGCCGCTGGTCGTCGCCTGACCGACCGCGTAAGTGACGGTTCGCCAGGCGGTTCCCGCCGTCAGACCGTTGTTACCGTTGCTGCCCGCCGTGCTGACATAATAGGTCGTCGCCTGGGCCGCCTGCGGCGCAATGACAAATGACAAATGACAAATGACAATCGCTAATACCCAAATCCACCTCACCCCTTTCTTCTCCGTCTTCGACGGAGAATTCATTCCCCTCTCCATCGTAGATGGAGAGGGGGGTCGGTTAACAACAGCGGGTGAGGGCCGTTTGGATTTTGTCATTTTTACTCCTCCCATTAGTCCACGACCGATAATTTAAATTTGGCCGCCATCAACCAATTAAATATTTTACCACGATCCCGGCTGCGATTGCGATTAAAGCGCTTAACAGCGTGCCGATTAAATAGTATTCCGCAAATTCTCTTTTTTTCAAGTCCTCAAAACGAGCAATGGACTTGGCGGCTAAAACCAGACCGATCGCCGCATATTGATCAACCAGCACTAAAGTAAAAATCAAAATTCTTTCCAAATTACCGATGATTAAACCGACATTAAATTCGGCTGGCTCGGCTTTAAGGGGCGGGATTTTTTCCAGAAGATTCCTTACAAAATGCGTTCCTCCCCACATCAGGACATAGCCGATCGAAATTAAAATGATCCCGTCCGAAAAAGATTTAATTTTCAAAATTTCCGGCAAAGCGGCAAAAGAAGCCGGATTCACATACAGGGCGGCGGCGAAAATTGCTCCCCCGTGAAGGGCCTGATTAAAAATCAACCACTCAAATTTATGCCGGGGGAAGGCGCCTGCCAGATAATTTTTCAGCCCGTCAATCAGGCAGCGCGCCGCTGTTAAAACCAGCAGAACAATCGCCAGCTTGCCCGCTAAAAGGGGAAAGCCAAAAAGCCGCAAGAGAATGGCGGCAGACAGCAAAAAGATCAGGCAGTGTCCGGCAATTGCCGCCGGACTTTCTTTTTTCTTTTGCGCCAGCGCCTTCCCCTGAAAGACAAAGTCCGTCAGCAGATGCGCTAAAAGCAATAAATAAAATAACCTCATTTTAACATTCCTTTAATCAGCATTTATGTGGCTAAAATAAGCCACCTAAACTAATTGTGGCTAAAATAAGCCACATAGGCGTTCGCCGCATTTTCCAGCTCGGATACCTGATCCCACTTCGCCGCCTTGAGCATCTTGGTCAGAGTGGTTCGATCGATGCCCATGGCGCGGGACGCTTTTTTTTGCGTCCGGTATTTTCGATAAGCGGAAACTGCCTGAAATTGCCTCTGCGTCCTCCCTTCCCTGAAGACGGAAATCGCAAATAGCAGGGCATTAATTGCCGCATCTTTCTCCTTAAAACCGGTATGATAAATAATTTCCCGCTTCTTTTCCCTGGCCTCTTCCACCGCTTCCCGGGCAAAATGAAAAGCCGGGCCGTCCATGCCCATCGCCTCTTTTCTAAGCCGGGTGGCGATCCTCCCCCGCCCCACCCCAAAACGCAGTTTAACCGGAAAAAACATTTCCTGAATCACATTGACGACCGCGTAACCCGAGCTCAGGTCCTTCAGCACCCCCTGAAACTCGTCTCCTAAAGTGACGGTAAATTTCGAAACAATTTGTGAAGCAAATTGTTTATTTATTTTTTCCAGCGCCGCATAAAATTTCTGCTGTAAGAGCCCGCGGTTTTTAATTTCTTTCGATTGAACAATATCCCCGATAATAACGCAATATTTTTTTATCATTACGAACCTAGTCCACCACCGACAATTTGAACCGCGCCAGCGTCCGGCCTTCGCGGCGGGCGACGACTATGCCGACGTAAACGGCGTTGCCGGCCTTCAGCCCGAGATTGGTCACGCCGTTCCAGCTGACCTTGTTATAGCCGGCCGCACCGCCTTCCTCGCCGGCCTGGAACGCGAAACTTTTGATCGTCCGCCCGGCGGCGCTTAACAGGTTAAGCTCGATCTCGCCGTCGCGCGAAAGCTGGTACTGGATCGTCGCCGTGCCGTGCTTGGTGACGCTGAAGGGGGCGGGAAAGGCGAGTACCGGCCCGATCACCTGCAGGGGGCCGCCCATCACCGTCACGGCCAAGGTCTCGGTGGTCGCGGCAAAAGCGTTGGCGGCGGTGATGGCGACCTCATTGTCGCCCTCCGGCAGTTTGGTCTCCGGCGGGATGTCATAGCTGACGCTGACACTGCGCGCCGGCTCGCCGGCCGCCGCTTTGGCCGTCACGTCGGCGGCGCCGAGCAAGTATGTCTGGGGCGAGGCCGCGCCGCTTTTGCTCGACGCGCTGATCCGGAAGCTGTTGACGTCGAGCGGCGTCGCGCTCTCTATTTTGGCCGAGATCTTGGGCGTTTCGGACACGATGAACTTTTCTCCTTTTTCGACCAGCGTCCTCTGGTAGAGCCGCGTGCCGAAGCGGACGTCGCTGATGGCCGGCGGCTGCGCCCCGGTCTCGACCGGCCCCGTCGCGTAAGCCAGGACCAGCGGGGTCGGCACAATGTCAACGCCGTTGCCGCTCAAAGCCACCTCGACCGGCGCCGCGCCGTAGCCGTCGCTCCCCCGCGGGATGGCGACAAAATATTTCAGGCCGATGCCGGCAAACGGCTCTTCGGCCGCAAAAGCGTTGATGAGGAACTGCCCGGGCTGGCCCGAGGCGCCGCCGGCGCCGACCGTATCAGAAACAAAGTAGCCCGCCAGCCGCTTCTCTTCGCTCTCATAGAGCGCGACCTGGCGGCCATCCACGGTGATGTCTCCTGCCGCCTGCACACTGCCGCCGACCCAATAGATCGGGTAATACGCCTGCGCCAGGACAGCCGGCGTCAGCCAGTTGACTAACAAACCAACCAACAAACCAACCAACAAACTTTTATTATCGTCCCTCAAAAGTTATCTCCAGGTCGCGGTTCAAAAATATCTGGTAGCCGATGCCGGCCGAAACGGCAAAGTCCTCGCCGCGCTGCGCCGTCACGTTCCCGGCCTCATCATAGATCGGCGCGAAGCCGCGGGCGCGCCCCGCCTCCGGGTCCCAGACGCTGACGGCAATGACCGCGCTCCCGCCGGCCGCCTGGTTGATCACCCTCACCAATTCGCTGGCGACGCTCAGCTCGGTCTCGGCCGGCCGCGTCAGCCGCCGCCCCGGCAAACTGATCGTGTTGATGACCAGCTTGCCCGGCTCGGATTTGCGGATCAGGAAAGTGAAGCTAATCGCTCCGCCTTCCACCGTCACGACCACGGTTTCCCGCGTGCCGATCCCGCCCATCCAGCGGAACGGCAGGGCGGCCACTTTGACGCCGGCGCCGGTTGCCGCACCGTCATTATAGAACCGCCCGCCCGGCTGGTCAACGTAAGAGAAGAGCTTAAAGTAATATACCTCCTGCGTGGAAAGTCCGCTGACGGTCTGCGCCGTTTCCTGTCCCGCTTCGCCGGAGACGGCGAGGGCGGTAAAATTCGCCGAGCCCTCGGCAATGCCGTCCCATAAAGAATAATCAGTGGTATAGGCCACTAACGCTCCCGAATAATTGCTGTCCGGGTTCTTCCACTTTAAGGTGATATCGCCGCTGTTCGGATCGGCCAGGGCGCGGCTATCCGTGACCAGCGGCGGCAGACTCGGTATGACGGTGGTAAAAGTAAAGGTCTGCGGCAAGCCGGTCAGATCCCAGCCGACCTTATCCTTGATCGCCTCAACGGTGGCCGTATAAATGGTGGCGTAAGCAAAAGTGTCGTGCGTCATGGTTAATGTTTTTTTGTCAGGGCTCCAGCTGTAAGCCAGATTCGTGACATCCGGCGAGATTTTAAAGACCAAAGTAGCGGGGTCCATTTCATCGTCAAAGGTGATGACCATATCCACATCGATGGGGCACGGGGGCGGAGTGGCCGGAATAAAATTCATGATCGATGGCGGCTTGGTATCGACTTTAATGCCCGTCGCCTTCAAATAACTCAAGTTGCCAACCGGCTCCCTAACGTCGTCTTCGGCCGCGACATGGAAGTAAAAAGTATTTTCAACGCCGGAACCGACCGTGACCGCCGCCGTTTTCTGGTCCGTGCCTGTCCCTGTATTGGCCACGACATACGTTGTCCCGCTTGGATTATAGGCCGGGTACTCGAATGGGCTATAATTTGATGTGTTGTTCCAAAGATAATGATATGGAAAGCGACTGGGAGCTAAAACCCGCAGGCCGCTTTCGGTGTCTGACTGGGTTTCGGTTGCCGGCGGCCAGCTGAATGTAAAGCTCGCTTCACTCGTCCAGCCCGAAGCGGTC
>METM01000018.1 GCA_001772335.1 candidate division WOR-1 bacterium RIFCSPHIGHO2_01_FULL_53_15 | reverse complement strand
ACGCTTACGGTTTCTGGCTGGTGGTGATAACTAATGTCTTGATTTTTTTGTTTTTCACTTCCAGTTTCCTGGTGCCGAAAAAGAAGATCGAATGGCGAAACTTTAAGATGATAGCCGCTTTCTTCGTCGCTCTCTTCACCGAGATGTATGGCTTTCCGCTGACCATTTTCATTCTGACTTCCTGGCTTAAAGACAGCTACCCGGCGCTCAATCCTTTCTCCCACGCCTACGGCCACCTCTGGCTGACTTTTTTCGGCGGCGGGCCGGCCATGATGAACTGGATCCACATCATCAGTAATTTTTTGATCTTCGCCGGCCTCTTGGTCATGGGTTACGGCTGGCGCCTGATCTATCAGGGTAAAGGCGAGCTGGTGACCGAGGGGCTTTACGCTTATATCCGCCATCCGCAATATTTAGGATTGTATTTGATCCTGGCCGGCTTTATAATCCAGTGGCCGACGATCATTACCGTGGCTATGTTCCCGGTTTTAATTTTCATGTATTACCGGCTGTCGCTGAACGAGGAAAAGACGTTAGAGAAAGAATTCGGCCAGAAATTTTTGGAATATAAAAGCAGGACCAAAATGTTTGTTCCGTTTATTTTTTAAGGAGGTGAGAAGAGATGGCGGTTGAGAAAGATCCGGTCTGCGGCATGGAATGCTCGGACAGCAAGGTCACGAGCATCTATAAAGGTAGTACCTATTATTTCTGTTCTGAGGGCTGTAAGGCAAGCTTTGAGAGAGAACCGGAGAAATATGTTTCAAAAATATCGGGGACAGAAGAGAAAAAATGAAGGGAAGCGCATTTTTTTTGGCTGTCTTTCTGACGGCCGGGCTGGCTCTGGCTCAGCCGCCGGCTAAAGAGATCGTTAGAAAATCCGACCAGCTCATCCGCGGCACGACCAACCGGGGGAATCTTGAGATGACGATCACCACCCCCTATTTTACGCGGACGCTGAAGATGAAGATCTGGAACAAGGGCTTCAAGAAAACCTTCGTGCGCATCGCCTCGCCGGCCAAGGAGGCGGGGACGGCAACGCTCAAGATCGGCGCGGAGATGTGGAATTATCTCCCCTCGATCGAAAAGATCATCAAAGTCCCGCCTTCGATGATGATGGCTTCCTGGATGGGCTCGGACTTTACCAACGACGATATTGTGAAAGAAAGCTCGATCGTCGAGGACTACGATCATAAGATCATGGGCGAAGAAAAGGTTGATGGTTTTGACGCCTATAAGATCGAAGCCCTGCCCAAACCGAATGCCCCGGTCGTCTGGGGGAAGGTTTATTACTGGTCGAGGAAAAGTGACGCTGTTCCGCTGCTTAACGAATTTTACGATGAAAAAGGCAACTTAATTAAAGTGCTCGAATTTAAAGAGATAAAGGCGATGGGCGGTCGCGTCATCCCGACTTTGATGATCATGAAATCGACGGGCAAGGAAAACAGCCAGACCACGCTTAGATTATCTGAAATGCAGTTTGAGATCGCGATTCCGGGCAGCATCTTTTCTCTGCGAAATTTGCAGACGGGAAAGTGAGGCAAATAATATGCCGATAGTCAGGACCGATAATTTGGGCCGCACTTACAGGACCGGGCAGATCGAGGTGGCGGCGCTGTGCATGATCGACCTGGCCATTGAACCGGGAGAATTTTTGGCGATCGTCGGTCCTTCCGGCTCGGGCAAGACCACGCTCCTCAACATGATCGGCGCGCTTGATTCTCCTTCCCATGGAAAAATCTTTTTCGAAGAAGAAGATTTGACGGCCGCGCGGCCGGCCCGTCTGGCGGAGATCCGCCTGAAAAAGATCGGCTTCGTTTTCCAGGCCTACAACTTAATTCCGGTTTTAACCGCAATTGAAAATATTGAGTATGTCATGCTGCTGCAGGGTTGGCCGGAAAAAAAGAGAAGAGAAAAAGCTTTTGCTCTCTTGAAAGAAGTCGGCCTCGAGGGATTTGCCAACCGCCGGCCGGCCGACATGAGCGGGGGCCAGCAGCAGAGGGTGGCGGTTGCCCGCGCCATCGCTTCGGAGCCGAAGATCGTTCTGGCCGACGAGCCGACCGCCAATCTTGATTCCAAGACCGGCGCGGCGTTGATCGACCTGATGCACGAGCTCAACCAGAAGAAGGGCGTCACTTTCGTTTTCTCCACTCACGATCCCATGGTCATGCAGAGAGCGCAGAGATTGATCCGCCTCAAAGACGGCATGATCGAGGCATGAGCTCGTTCATTAAGATCGCCTGGCGCAATATTTTCCGGAATTGGCGGCGGTCGCTTTTTACCATCGCGGCCATCTCGGTGGGCCTGGCGGCGCTCATCTTTATTTGGGGGTTCATGGACGGGACCAACGAGCAGATGATCGATAACTCCACCTCATATCTCTCCGGCCACCTGCAGATCCACAAGAAGGGTTTTCACAAAGATATGAGCATTTTCTTCGCGCTCGATAACCCGCAGGCAGTTCTCTCAAAACTTCCGGCTTTAAAAGAAATTAAAAATTATGCTCAGCGGATCGAAGGGCAGGCGCTCTTTTCGGCGGGCGAAAAGACCGCCGGCGCGGTTCTTGTCGGGGTCGAGCCGGAAAAAGAGATTAAAGTGACGACGCTCTGGCAGGCGGTCAAAACGGGAAGATATTTGGAGCCAGCCGATACTTCTGCCATCGTGATCGGCTCGGCTTTGGCCGAACGCTTGAAAATTTCCCTCGGCGGTGAAGTGGCGGTCCTGACCCAGGCGGCGGATGGAAGTCTGGGCGCCGCCAAATACAAGGTGGCTGGAATTTACTCAACCGGCACCGACACTTTTGACGGCGTTTACGCCTTTATAACTCTGCCGGCGGCGCAGGACCTGTACGCGCTGTGGGGCAGATCGACGGGAATTGTTATGACCGCGCAAAACCGTTCGGTCGTTCCCCGCCTGAAAAAATCCCTGGCCGGGGAACTTGATTCGCAGAGATTTGAGGTCCTTGACTGGTGGGCGCTGATCCCGGAGATAGCCATGTCCTTCGTTTTACACGAAGTTTCGGCCTCAATTATTTTAACCGTTGTTTTTCTTATCGTTGCCATCGGGATTTTGAACACCATTTTAATGTCGGTGGTGGAAAGAGTGCGGGAGTTTGGCGTCATGATGGCGTTGGGCACGAATGGACGGCAGGTGGTCTTGCTGGTGATCCTGGAATCGATCCTGCTCGGGGCGGTCGGAATTCTTATTGGGGGAGGGTTGGGAGTTTTATTGACTCTGCTGACGGGGAGAACCGGTCTCGATTTTTCCCGCTATGGCAAGGCAATGGAGGTGATGCCGGGGATCGGCGCGGTCATTTATCCGATCGTCCGGCTTGACCGGCTGGCCTTTCTCGCAATCCTGATTTTCTTTTTTGCTGTCCTGGCGGCGGTTTACCCGGCGATAAAGGCGGCGCGGCTCAAGCCGGTAGCGGCGATCCGCCACATGGAGACGGTCTGATGATTTTTCTCAAAATGGCCTGGCGCAATGTTTTGCGCCGGCCGTCGCGCACGTTGATCACGGTTTCGGCGATCGGCTTCGGGCTTGCCCTTTTTGTTTTCCTCTGGGCGCTGGCCGACGGTTTCTACGCCCAGCTGGTCGACAACTCAACCGGTTTTTATCTGGGCCATATTCAGGTGAGCGCCCGGGGTTTTCGAGTCGAGTATGATCCAAAACTTTCCCTCCCGCAGCCGGAAAGAATTGCGGATGTTTTAAAAAGCAATAATCAAGTCCAAAGTTTTTCTCCGCGCATTGAAACGCAGGCCTTCTTAAACAGCGCGGCGAAATCGACGGGGGTCCTTCTGACCGGCATCGACCCGGAAAACGAAGCCAGGGTGACGGTTCTCTCCACGGCGGTCAAGGAGGGCGAATATCTTGGGGCGGAAGACGGCCAGTCAATAATTCTGGGGAAAAAATTGGCGGAGAAGTTAGGCGTCGGGGTGGGCGAAAAACTGGTGGTGACGGTTTCCGCGGCGGACGGAACTCTGGCTCAGGAGGCCTTCCGCGTCAAAGGCATCCTTGAGACCGGCATCGAAAGTTTCGACAATTATTTCGCCTTTGTCACTTTGAAAGGAGCGCAGAGAATTCTCGCCCTAGAAAACAACGTCACTTCGTTTGTGGCGGCCTTAAAGGATAAGACCCTGGCCGATAAAACAAGCCAGGAGTTGAAAACGGCGCTGGGGCAAGATCGTTATGACATTCAAACCTGGGAGGAGATCATGCCGATTCTCGTGCAGATGATCGGCCTTTTTAATCTGGTGCTGAATATTATTTTGGGGATTGTTTTTGTGGTGATTGCCATTGGGATTGCCAATACCATCATGATGTCGGTCATCGAACGGACGCGGGAGTTCGGGATCGTGATGGCGATCGGCACAAAAGGGTCGCAGGTCGTCAGGCTGATCATTTTTGAGACCGTTTTTCTTGGATTGTTCGGCGTCCTGCTGGGCAACGCGGCCGGCTCCCTTTTGATCTCAATCTTCGGCAAGTTTGGGCTCAATCTTTCCGGCCTGGCGCCTTCGCTCAAAACTTTGCCGGGCGCCATGGCGGTGATTTATCCTAAAATCGTGCTTCAGCATTTGGTCATTCCCTCGCTGATCCTTTTCGCGGTGACGGTTATTATCGCGTTTTATCCCTCAATGAAAGCGGCGCGGCTCAAGCCCGTGGAAGCGATCCGGTTTGTTTAAGCCGTTAACCGTCATCGCGGCTATTGCCGTGTTGGCTTCTTACGCCTGCGCCCTGAATTTTGACGTTGCCGGCAGTTATAAAAATTTATTCTCGGCCTCAAATTCACTTCAGCTCGATCTCAACCGCTTTCGGCTTCAGGTCAGACCGCAATTTTCCGAGAATTTTTCAGGCGATATACAGTATGATTTTGAAGCATACCTGGGCAGTACTTACGCTAAGCCTAATTTTCGTACAAAGATTTACCGTGGTTATTTCACATATTCTTTTCCTGGCGCCGACCTGCGCGTCGGCCGCCAGAGAATCCCCTGGGGCGTGGGGCGGGTCTGGAACCCGACCGATCCTTTTAATCCTATTGACTTCACCAGCCTTGAGCGAGAAGAGAGGGCGGGGGTGGACGCGCTAAGCGTTGACCTGCCGCTGGGCCCCCTGGCCGGGCTCAATCTGGTCCTGGCCGCCAGCCGGGAGAGCGCCGCTTTTGGCGGGCGGCTGAAGACCAATCTAGCCGGCCTTGATCTTTCCCTGGTCGGGGCGAAGCCCGGCGCGGATTATCTCCTCGGCTTTGATTTTGCCGGCCAGCTCTTTGATGGCGGCGTGCGGGGCGAAGCTGCCTACACGAGGGGCCGCCCGAGCTTTGTGCTCGGCTATGATTACACATTCCCCAATAGCTTATATTTTCTCACCGAGTATTATTTCAACGGGCAGAGCGGAGCGGGCTATGAGTTCGCGGGTTTAACCTACGATATTTTTTCCCTGCTGAAAGGCGGCGCCTATTTCCTGTATAATATGAGCGACGGCAGTTACTTTGCCAATCCTTTTCTCGACTATGCGCTGACGGAAAACTCTTCGTGGGCGGCGGGAGGATATTTGGTGAACGGGCGGGCCGGCAGTGAATACAACGCGTTGGCGAATGTCTATTACGCGCAGGTTAAATGGTTTTTTTAGGGAAAGGGCCTCAAATTATGAGGCCCTTATCTTAGACTCTGGCAAAGAGCTGACCATAAATCATAATGGCTACGGCTAAAATTATTACTGCTCCTCCGATCATTTCCACCAGGGCTATTTGCATGAAGAAAGGCATCAAGAGAAGCGATCCCGAGAGGAGGATTGCTCCAATAATGGCCAGCCAGCTGCCAGCCTGCTTTAAGCCGCTGCCAAGATTGGTTTTATCAATTGTTAAACCGTAAAGAATATTGAGGAAGGCGAGGACATTCCCATGAACGTGGGCGGCTCTCCAGGCCATGCGCTGCAATCCCGCCCAACTTGGATCTGCCGCCCTTAAAAACAAATAAAATCCTAAAATAAGAAAGAGAATTAACCAGGACCAACCAAATATGATGTTCTTCTTGCCGGCTTCCATAACTAAAACCTCCTCTTAAATTTTCGGCCTTACACCAGGCGTCCTCACGCATCACCCCCTTTTAGGCTAACTTTTCCCCGGCTTTCGGGCCGTAATCCAATCGGTAAATTTCCTCTACCTTTATTTTGGTTACTGACTTAAGTTGAGGCGGTTTAAGCCCTTTGGCTTCGTCGAGAAGAGAGCCGCTGGTTACCACTTCGGCTTTTCCCTTAAACTGATAGCCCTTAAAGGTTTTGGTGTTTACCGCCGCCATGGTGACTTGAGGGTTTTCGGCGATATTTTTCAGTGTTTTGCCGGAATAAACATCCGCATAAACCAGGGTTTCGTCATCCAGCAATTTTATGAAAGTGCCTTTGACGACCACATTGGGAGTTCCTTCCTTGCTGGCGGTGCCGACAAAAACCATGCTGGGATCCCTTTGCTCATTAAAGAATTTTTTCATCTCTTCGGTTAACTTTGCCATTAAAGATCAGCTCCTTTATAATCAAAGCAACGCTCATGCTTTTGTCTCCTCAAAAGTATATTTAAATGTATTTATATAGCAGGAGAACCGGTTTGTCAAGAGGGCTTTAGTGTGGGGTTGCCGAAGGGAGCTGAAAGCTGATAAGATAGGGGGTAAGCTCGACTCCCTCGATGGGACTCGGGACAAGTTCGCTCGGGGTAAAGGAGGACTCGCATGAAAATATTCGGCTGGGCGCTGCTGG
>METM01000017.1 GCA_001772335.1 candidate division WOR-1 bacterium RIFCSPHIGHO2_01_FULL_53_15 | reverse complement strand
CATCATCGTAAACTACAACAACCGCGGCTTCCTCAAAGATTGCCTCGATTCGATCTATAATTCCACACGCCGGGTATCGTTTGAGATAATCTTTGTCGACAACCATTCCTCCGATAATTCGGTCGAGTTCGTCAGACACACTTATCCGAAAGTTCAGGTGATCGAAAACCCGGCCAATTTTGGCTTTTGCCGGGCCAACAACCAGGGGCTAAAGATCTATCGGGGGAAATACGCTCTCCTCCTCAACACCGATACGGTCGTCAAAGACGGGGCTTTTGACCGGCTGGTCGAGTTCATGGACACGCACCCGGAGGCCGGCGCCTGTGGCCCCAAACTGCTCAATACCGACGGCACTCCCCAGCATCAGGGCGGCTTATTCAATAAAAGATTCTGGCTGTCGAAAACGCCGGTGGCGGTCGATTATGTCATCGGCGCCTGCCTGATGGTCAGACGCGAGGTAATAGATAAAGTCGGCGGGCTGGATGAGAATTTCTTCTTTTCCAATGAAGACCTCGACTGGTGCCGCAGGCTCCGGGCCGCCGGCTGGCGCATCTATTTTGTCCCCGAAGCAAAAGTCACCCACTTCGGCGGCTACACGATCAAGAAATTCAACCAGAAAATCTTTGTCGAGGGCTTTCGCGGCGGCCTCTATTTCGCCAAAAAGCATTATGGTTCTTTTGTTTATCAGATCTACCGCGCCCTGCTTGCCGTTGCCATGCTCATCGCCGCGCTCTTTAGCCTGCTCTTTTATCCTTTATTAAAGAACAAGCAAAAGCTCCCAGCTTTTATTCAGATCTTTTCGATCTGTTTAACAGGCAAGCTCACTCCATACCCCATCCCTCATGCCCCTTCCCTTCTTCTCATTTCCAACGGTCACGCGGAGGACCTCGCCGCCGCGGCGATCGGCGCGGAAATAAGAAATTCCTTGCCCGAGATTGAACTGCGGGCTCTGCCCCTCGTCGGCCTGGGCAAGGCCTATGATAAACAGAGCATCCCAAATCTCGGTTTGAAGAAGATACTCCCCAGCGGCGGCTTCGCCAAAGAGGGACTGGCCCATTTTCTCCAAGATCTCGCGGCGGGTCTTTTCGGCCAGTTCACGAAGCAGATCGCCATTCTACGGGCCGAAGCAAAGAATGCTGATCTCATCGTCGCGGTCGGCGACGCGTATGTGGTCGCGCTCTGCGGCCTCTTTGGGCGCAAGCCGCTCCTCTTTGTCGACGGACCGAAATCGGTCAGGATCGAGGGCTACTGGCCGATCGAAAAATGGCTGCTCAAGAAATACTGCCAAAAAGTGGTCGTGCAGGACAAAGAAACCGCGGACTATTTGATAAAGAACGGCATCCCGGCCGAATATCTCGGCAGCTGGATCATGGATTATGTGCCGGTGACGGGCGAAGATTTCGGCATTGCCAAAGATAAGACCGTGATCGGCATCCTACCCGGCACGCGCGAGGAGGCCTACGACAACCTGCTCCTCTGCCTTAACCTCTTCGACGAGATTCGCGGCGAAAATATGGTCGGCCTCGTCGCCTCAACGCTCGACAAAGAAAAGATCGGCAAGCAGGCCGCCTCTCTCGGCTGGGCTTTCTCGCCGCTTAACGAACACTCGCTGACCGGCAAACTTGTTTCAAAGAAAGGATCGACTGTCCTGATCGCCGAAGGCAAATTCGGCGACGTCTGTCTGCGTTCAAAACTGATCATTGGTCTCGCCGGCATCGCCAACGAACAGGCGGCCGCCTTTGGCAAACCGGTCGTCTGTTTTTCGGGCAGCGGCGCCCAGACGACGCTTCGCCGCTGGCAGGAGATACATAAGATCACCGGCGATTCAATGCTGATCCTCCCCGGCAACATTAAGCAAAAAACGGAAAAAATACTTGAATTATTGCATGATGAGAAGCGGCTGGCGGAGATGGGCCGCCTCGGCAAAGCGAGCAAGCCTCAGTGGGGCGGAGTGAAGAGAATCTCAGCCGCAGCTTTGACGATGATCCGGGCATTCTCCCATTCGCCATGAATCGCCCGGTCCAGACAATAGCCAAGGACGCTCAATAAGACCGTCGGCAAGGCATAGGGATAATATTTCCTCGTAAACAAGATGCGATTCCTCGTGTTGTAATGGTCAAATATCCTATTGCTCTTAACGCTGGCCCCGCCCTTGTGATAGACTAAACTTTTGGGCGCGATGGCCAAGGAATATTTCCCTCGCGCGCGCGTCGCCCAGTCGATCTCTTCGAAGAAAAGGAAATAATCTTCGCTCATCAACCCGATGTCATGCAAAAAACCGCGTGAGACAAGTGTCGAAGCCCCTTCAATGTAATTGATCTTGCTCTCAAACCCTATATATTTTTCGATCTTGTCAGGCTCATGTGGCTTGGCTGCTCCCGGATGGACCGCCTGGCCGAGCCATTTGTCGTAAAAACCGCCCCCCACTGCCGAGACCCTGCCCCGATCATTATAATAGAGCACGAGTGAACCGCAAAACCCGGCGCCGGGTTTTTCCTCGATCCTTTTGACCAATTGCGCCAGCGCGTCAGGATCGACGACCGTATCATTATTCAACACCCAGGCATATTCGAGGTCGCCCCGATCAAGCGCGTAGCGCAGACCGGCATTATTGCCGCCGGCGTAGCCGAGATTTTTCCCGGTTTCGATAAATACGAGTGTGTCTTGCCGGCCTTGTTTCGCGATCCATTCCTTGATCTTCGCGGCCGAGCCGTCCGTCGAGCCGTTATCGACGATAACAACCGAGAAGTTTTGGTAAGAAAGCTTCAGAACCGACTCGAGGCACTCTATCGTGTCCCGCCAGCCGTTCCAGTTGAGAACGATAATATAGACTTTTGGATATTTTTCACTCATCGCGGCCATAGCGCCATGTTATAATATACTTGAGATAAATTCAAACATGGCGGAAACACTCGGCAGTATCATCGATAAACTTATCATCAAACGGATCCGTCTGCACCATCTGGAGCAGATGCGCCGGTCGCCCAAGATCAGCCGCGCCACTCGATTGATCAATGAGCAAATCGTCAATTATACGGCCGAAGTTGAGGATTTCCTCAAAAAAGCCGTTAAGGGCAAGGTCGTTATCAGGGAGCCAAAGGTCAAGTTATACCGCAACCCCCCGTCCAAACTGGCCCTGAAGCAGATCAGGCAGCTCGGCCAATTAATTGATATTTTGTCGGCAACGAATATCCGGCTCTGGGATTTTGAGGATCAGGTGCGCGTTAAAGGGACGAGCTGCAAGCGGGTCGCGCAGCTAAAGCACAACATCGATCTCAGCAACAAAGAACGGAACAACGCGATCGACCGCATTGACGAGCTGCTGGAAGCTAAAATAAAACAGTGCCGGGTCTAGACCTCACTTCGGTCAAAAAGATCCTGGTGATCCGGCCTGACGCGATCGGCGACATGGTCACCGCCACCCCGGCGATCGGCGCTCTCCGGGAAAAGTTTCCGGAGGCGGAGATCGTCGTCTGGGGCCGCCGCTACAACCGACCGGTCATCGAAAACAATCCGGACATCGATCGGATCATCGAAGATGATCTTTATCCCCTGATCCGCCAGCGCCAGCCAATCGGCTGGAGCCGTTATTGGCGCTGGGCCAAAGCGATCAGGCAAGAGCATTACGACCTGGCGATCAATTTTAGCGGTGAGTTTGCTTACGCCCTGATCATTTTTCTCGCCGGGGTCCGCTACCGGATCGGCGACAAGGGCCGCCTCCTCTACCGCTGGCTTTATAATTATCCGGTGCTCCAGCGTTTTAATAGCTGGGCGGTCCATGAGGTTGAGCATCATTTTGAACTGCTGGCGCCGCTCGGGATCAAGCTAAAGCCGGACGCTAAGTTAAAAGTCATCCCGGCCGCCGCGTCGGTAGCCGCGGGCCAAAAACTCATTGCCGAGCACGGCCTGAAAGGCAAACCCCTGATCGCTTTTAACATCGGGACGAGCGGCAGCGACAAACCATGGGCGCTCAATAAGTTCAGCGAATTGATCACCCTCGTGGCCAGGCAATACCGGACAAAAGTCATCGTCCTGGGCGGGCCCAATGAAAAGCCGCTGATTGAAGCGATCGCTTCCCGGATCAGCGGCCAGGCCGTAGTTTTGCTCGATCTCTCGCTGGCCGACCTGATCGGCCTGTTGAGCCAGATGCAGGTCTACGTCGCCAACAACACCGGCCCGGCCCACCTTGCCGCGGCGCTCCAGGTCCCCTCGGTCATTCTTTATACTTCAAAATTCCAGAAACCGGGGCGCTGGGCACCCTGGGCAAACCGGCACAAGATCATAAAAGCCGTCTCCAGCTGCCCCTATCCCTGCCGGCCGCCGACCTGCAATTACAACCTCTGTACCGCGGAGATCGGCACGGCCGAGGTCGCGCAAGCGATCGCCGATCTGCTCGGCGGACAAGGGGGACTCTTTCCCGCAGAGGAAAAAATGGAACGTCTCCGCTTAAGCTTAAATATCCTGGTCTGCGGAGATGATCAGCGAGCCAAACGAATCGTGGCGATCCTGCAAAGCCAGGCCTGGCGCGTCTGGCATATTCCGGAAGATAAATTAAAACGTATGTCCTTGTTCGATCTGCGGGATTTCTATCATTTATATGATATCAATCTTATTCACGCATTCGCCCATACCCCGCTTAAGGTTAAGGTCTCTGCTCTATTAACTGGCCTAACAATGGCCTTCCCTGTTTTTTATCTCTCGGATGACGGTTCGGATTTTACCGGGATCGGCGATCTGGCTGATCATTATCAGTCCCGGTCAAATCAGCGAGTGTTCTAGCCGGCCAGTTCTTGCTTGACCGCCTGAAAGACCTCATCCATCGGCAAACTATCCATGCAGTCCGGCTTAAGCTCGCACCCTTTCTTATAACAGACCAAACAATCAAGTGGAGCGCAAAATTTTTTCCCCAGACCATAAAGCTCTATTTCCGCCGCCGAGGTCGGGCCGAAGAGCACAACCAGCCGCTTGCCGAGCGCGATGCCAAAATGCATGGCCAGGCTGTCGCTTGAGATGAGTCCCCGGCACCGGCCGATAATGGCGGCGAATTCGCGCAGCGAATGGACGCCGGCATCGGGCATGCCGGTTTCTTTAACGATTGTCGCGTTGCGCGCCCGCTCATCGATGCCGCCGAGGATCAGCGAGACGGCCCCAAGCTCTTTTTTCACTTTGTTGACCAGGTCGATCGTTTGTTCGATCCCCCAACTCTTCTGCGGCCAGCGCCGGCCCGCCCCGGTATTAACGCCGATCACCCGGTCTGTTTTCGAGACGCCAAGATCGCGGACGACTTTGCGGCCGTATTCCAATTCTTCTGGCGTCAATTTAAAAACATAGGGCGAGACATTGATATCAAGCAGGTCGGCCATGTGCTGCTGATATGTCTTTTGATTGCTCTTTTTAAGCCGATTGGCCTGCTCGAGGTCGAATCTCGAGATGATCGACATATCGAACCAGGCGGAGGGAGTGTAAACGATCTTGCCTTTATCGAGATAGGCGCCGATGATCTTTCGCGCGCTGACGGACGAGACGAACCGGCAGACATCCTTCTCGTCTTCGAGCCCGATGACAAGGTCATAAGTCCCGATCGTGTCGCGCTCCTCCCAGGTCGGCACCCGGCCGAGGTATTCGTTCCATTCCAGCAGATCGCTGGCGGCCGACGATGTTAACCAATCAATTTGGGCCGCCGGATGCTTTTCCCTCAGCCCGGGCAAGAGCGACGTTGTCCGCAGGACATCGCCGATCGCGCCAAGCTTAACGATTAATATTTTTACCACGTAATATACCTGTGCCCGCGCAGCCACCGCCGCAGCAGCGAGCCCTGATTCTTGATCTCGAACTCATGGAACGAACCGTCGTATTTTCGCGCGACCTTGTAATTCGGCAAAATAGCCTGAAAACAACTGTCATAATTATTCTTGTCTTTATAAGTCGGGGTAAAAGCTGAGTCCTTGCTTTTAATATGTTTATTCAATATTTGAGCAACCGATCGAAAAGGATAATGCTTGTAAATGGGGAAATATTTATAGATCTGCCAGCCAATTCCCTCTGGCAGGATAATATGATGTTTATTTAGGTCATAATGGATGCCTCGTTTATTCTTGAATGAACGAATCTCCAAATAACCCGGACAATACCAGAGCACCCGCTCCTGAACCGACCTTATGGCCTCAAGGTCGCGCCCCTTATCCGAGATATGCAGAAAGAAATTCATGACATACCAGTTTACTTTTTCCGCCCGCGCTTTTTCCGCCTCTTCTGCCACCCAATTAGGATCGTCATGCCAGATCTCGTCCCCGTGCAAGATCGAAAACCAGCCCTCGATCGCAAACATTTCCTGGGCCTTTTCCAATAAGAACTGCCGCGCGCTGTCAACAAATTTGTGGTTCGGAAGCTTATCGATGATCTCCGTGTCTTTCAGAAAATATTTGACGCAATCGTAACTGCGCACGATCTCTTCGGTGCGGTCGCTTGAGCCGTCGAGGACCAATATCTTGTCGAAGTATTTTTTATTGGTCTCCATGACCTCTTCGATGACATCTTCCTCGTCGCGCGTCAGCATCAGTCCGATATTTTGCACGCTCGCCATGTTATAATTTTATCATGTATTTCGTCTTATTCCTTGTGGCCATCAACCTCTTCAAGCTGGCAATGGCGCGCTACTTTCCCCTCATCGGCGATGAGGCCTATTACTGGCTCTGGTCGCGGCATCTTGACCTCTCCTACGTCGATCATCCGCCCATGATCGCCTATGTAAACTTCATTTTAACGTCGTTGTTCGGACAGAATGAACTGGCCGTCCGCCTCGGGGCGATTGGCATTGTCCTTCTGATCTCCTGGATAATTTATCTGACCGGGAAAGAGCTTTACGACAAAAGAGCAGGCGCTCTGGCCGCCGTCATCTTTAATCTTCTGCCGACATTCTTCGGCGGCGGGATGTTCCTCGTGCCGCAGACCGTCCTCTTCCTTTTCTGGTCGTTGAGCTTCTATTTGCTGGTCAAGATTATAAAAACACAAAACGTAGAACATAGAACACAGAGCACAGGATGGTATTGGCTGGGTATCACAGCCGGGCTCGGCCTCCTCAGCGATTACGTGATGGC
>METM01000016.1:73824-121595 GCA_001772335.1 candidate division WOR-1 bacterium RIFCSPHIGHO2_01_FULL_53_15 | reverse complement strand
TTCCAAACTCAAATGATTGTGTTTTCTGCCCACTTCGGATACCTCCTATCTCTATTGTACCCAAAGTGGTGCGTTTACTTATTGAACTTAGGCTAACGATTATAGCTTTGATATTAATGTTTGGTATGATAGGTATTTTCGAAATGGACATGTTCTTAATATTCATTTGTCTGACATAACATGTATTTATCCTGACAACTTAATATTCCCACTGTCGACACAAGCAGCTTTTAGAATATTAAGAAAGCTAAAGAAGAAAAACAACGTCCTTAATGTAAACGCCTCTTCTGGCGAAATTGATATGACTAAATATAGGAATAAGTTTGATCTTGCCAAATCTGGATATAGGGTGTTTACAGGGGCCCAAGTATTACGATATCGGACCACAATGGCCCCGACTCAAGGCGATGTAATATATTTAAATATTAGATTGTCGGAATTCTCTGCTGAAAGAAAAGAACACATAGCAAATGAACGAATAGTTATGCAAAGAATAACAGGGGTGGATTCTAATGCTCGGTTGATTATGACAATAATACCGGGAGGCAACTTATGTGCGAATTCCACTAATTATATTCCAAAAAATGATGCTTACGATTTGAGACTGGTATTAGGCATCCTCAATTCGAATCTAATTAACTTTCATTTTAAACAAACTAGTACAAATACAAACATAACTACGAGCGAAATCAATAACATCCCTATTATTAATGCTGCTGGCGTGCAGCGCTCGCGTATTATTTCTATTGTAGATAAAATACTTGCAATTGCCAAAGACGACGACTATTTAGACAGCTCAGTCAAGAAAGACAAAGTCCGCGAATATGAGAAACAAATTGACCAGATGGTTTATAAGTTATACGGGCTGACGGAGGAGGAGATAAAGGTGGTGGAGGCGAAAGGTGAATAAATCTTTTAATTGTATTTTCTACAATGCGTTGATGCAAAGGGTTTGGGAGAAATAGCAATGAAAGCATTGAAAAAGAAGAAATCTACAAACAAAAGCTTCTTGCCCTGAAGCATGGGTTAATGGATGACCTGCTTTCTGGTAAGATGCGGGTAAATAATTTATTGAATTAGAATGGAGGACTATCATGGAATGGAATGAAATTGTCGAAAAAGTTAAACCGCATATTGTAAAAATTGAAACACCAGCAGGCAGTGGGACAGGATTTCTTTGTTTTTATAGTCAAGATAGAAGATATTGTGGAATAGCAACTGCTCTACATGTGGTATCCTATGCGAATGATTGGAATCAACCGATTAAAATATTGCAATTACCATCATTTGAACAAATATACTTAGAAGGTTACAAAAGAGTAATTTATCCTGATTGGAAGACAGATTCAGCAATAATACTCTTTGAGAAACCGGAAAAACCTGTTTTGCCGGAAAATCCAATACCTTTTCGACCTATTGATAAGATATTAGATATTGGTGAAAAAGTGGGTTGGATAGGTTATCCATATCTCGAACCATATAAATTATGTTTCTTTTCAGGTTCAATTAGTGCAAGACGTGAAGACCGAAATGCCTATTTGATTGATGGCGTGTCAATAAATGGAGTTAGCGGTGGTCCGGTTATTTTATCAAATGATAAAAATGAAGTAGAAATAGTAGGTATAATTTCTTCCTATATGGCGAATCTAGCTACAGGAGGCACTTTACCCGGATTATCCATCGCTCAGGATGTATCGCATTTTCAAAATACTGTGCAAACATTTCGTTCAATTGATGATGCAAGGAAAAAGCAAGAAGAAATAAAAATGAAAGAGGAGAAGGAAAAGATTGAGAAGGGCATATCCCAACCACCTGAAATAGAAACGAAATTATCAAGCAAAGGAAATGGCTGAACAATAACTAAAAATAGAGAGTGTAAATCTAACTGTGTAAACGGGTGAGTCATCATATGTCCAGCATCACCCTCCCTTCAAACATAACAGCAAACTGAGAAATTGTAAATCCCCAATCCCGCACCGGCATGGTCCATTTTTTCGTGATGTCCCGAGTCGCCAGAAATAGGATTTTCAGCAGCGCTTCGTCGTTCGGGAACAGGGAGCGATTTTTAGTCACTTTCCGGAATTGCCTGTGCAAGCTCTCTACGGCGTTGGTGGTGTAAATAATCCGGCGGACGCTCTCGGGATATTTGAAATAGGTCGAGAGATTTGGCCAGTTCTTTTCCCAGGACTTGATCACCAGCGGATAACGGTTCCCCCATTTCTGGCCCAGATTTTTAAGCTCCAGCCGAGCTTTCTCCTCGGTCGGTGCCCGATAGACCGGTTTCAGATCGGCCATGAACTCCTTCTGATATTTCGAGGCGATATACTTTAGCGAATTGCGGATCACCATGTGTTAGTCTGAAATCTGCGCCTTGTTGAGGGTATAATAAGCAACCCAAGGAGGCAGATAAAAATGGAAGAGAATCGGAAACGGTTAACGGCGAAACGGAAATTCGAATTGTATCTGGAAGCCAAGCGGAATGAAGCAAATGTTGGAGAAGTTCTGCGGCGGTACGGTGTGCATCTGAATGATCTTCGGCAAATCGAAGCAGCAGTTGAGCGGGCCGCGGTTAAGGCTTTGAAAGGACGATACACAAACGGCTCGGCAACGGAATCAGTCAGTTTGGCGGATTATGGGGCGCTGGTTCAAGAGCTGGCTCGAAAGGAAAAAGTTTTGGCCGATCTAGCGGTCGAATATACGCTGCTTAAAAAAAGCGAATTCTCGGTTTTGAAGGGTCACTCAAAGGAATACATGTTCGCGGCCAGCGGAGGCAAACAATGATGACGGTGATTGAAGAAGCAATGGCGCTTGGTTTAACCGAGCAGAAAGCCTGCGAAGCCATGGGCATCAGCGTGCGGCGTTTTCAAGATTGGCGACAGCGCGCTCAATCAGGAGAATATGAGCGGCGCTCAAAATCTTCTTTAACCCGCCCCTTTAACGCCCTGACACCGGCAGAGAGCAAAGCGATTGAAAGAGCGGTCGGCCACACGGAATGGGCGGACTTGAGTTGCCGCGAACTTTCTATCAAGCTGATGGAGCAAGACGGCTTGTATGTTTCTCATGTCGCTATTTGGGAATACGAAAAGCAACATGGCCTGGCCGGTCATCGGGGCAAGCGGCGACTAATGGGCCGCCACCGCGGCGAGGCGCCCGACACTTCTTTCCTGAACGGCCCCAATCAGTTGTGGGATTGGGACTTCACCAAACTGCCGACTGGCCAGCCTCACCGGTTCTGGTATCTCTGCGCGGTCATTGACCAATACAGCCGCAAAGCGGTCGGCTGGCAGATAAGCGATCATGCCGATACACGACTGGCAAAAGCCACGTGGGACGCCGCCCTTATCGCTGAAGGTCTGACCACCGCAAATGCGCCGAAGTCGCTTTCCGATCGGGGAGCGCAGATGCGGGCGCATTCGACCAGGGAATTTTTCCAGGATTTAGGGATAGCACAGTTATTCGCCCGCCCGCGCACGCCCAATGACAATCCGTTCATCGAATCATTATTTGCCACGGTCAAGACGCATCCGAATTATCCGGTTGCCTTTCCTTCACTGGAAAAGGCTGTCAAATATTTCATCGAATTCTTTCGCTGGTACAATGATGAGCATCTTCATACGCGCATCGGCATGGTGACGCCGAGTCAAAAACACAACGGCGAATGGCGGCGCATAATGGCGGAAAGAGAGGTGATCAAGCAAAGGACATTCGCGATGAGACGGCAGTTTAACAAAGATTTGGGACTGACAAATAAGGATCGGCAATGCGCAATTTCTTGACTAACACACCGCATGTGGACGATGCAAAGCTGAATCTCGGTTTTCGGAAAGACGGTATTGATCGCGTCGGGAAATCCTTTCAATCCATCTACACAGGCGATCAAAATATCTTCCACCCCGCGGTTCTTAAGCTCATTGCAGATTGCCAGCCAGAAATGGGCCCCTTCGTTCTCCCCAACCCAAATGCCTAAAATCTCTTTCCTGCCGCGAATATCAACGCCCAGGCAGGTGTAGGCCGCTTTAGACAGCACCTTCCCTTCGCTCCGCACCTTGTAATGGATCGCATCAAAGAAAACGATCGGATACAGCGCGTGGAGCGGATGGGATTGCCATTCAGTCACCAGCGACATGACTTTATCGGTGATGGTCGAGACCGTAGTCGGAGAGACATCGACCCCGTACATCTCGTTCAGATGATCCTGAATATCGCGGACCGTCATTCCCTTCGCGTACATGGAGATTATCTTTTCATCGAAAGAGCTGATATCGGTCTGCCGCTTCTTGACCAGAGCCGGCTCGAACTCACCCTTACGGTCTCGGGGTGTTTCGAGCGGAAATTCACCAAAGTCGTTCCTTACCATCTTGGCCGTTTTGCCGTTGCGGCTGTTCCCGGAATTTTTTCCTTCGGCAGCATACTTGTCGTAGCCGAGGTTTTCGCTCATCTCGGCTTCCAGGATGTTCTCGACCATGTTTTTGAGGAGCCGCTTCAAGATGCCGTTTTTGCCGGTGATGTCATCCATGGTCTTACAGTTCTTGATCTCGGCTTGGAGATCGTCGAGGTCGATTGGAGCAATTTTATCCGTTGTCATACTAAATCCTCCTGTTTTCATAATGGGATCCGGAATACACCTATTGTCCCATTTACACAGAAGAATTTACACTACCGCCAATACGTTTTAATGATTTGATTAAGATGGCTAAATAGTTTTACTGCTCCCAGCATTTCCATTGTAGCCCCGATGTGGGAATCGGGGTAAACATTTTTTGCTCCGAACAGATGGAGGTCGGGCCGCACTCTCTAAATATTGTCGTCTTCGGCAATGCCTTTGCTGGCTTAGGTTTGCCCGCGTAATATTAATACGCTTGCTGACGCCCATTAGGATTTATCTGCTCCCGCTATATTTTTGTTGGGAGGTGGTTTCCTGTGGCTCGTCTCGTTGGCGTCGTCGGTTCCCGCTCTCTGCCTGCTTCTTTCGCCCCGCTTGTTTCCTCGCTTGTCTCTCTCCTGGTTGGTCGGGGCTTCGGTGTTGCCTCGGGCGGCGCGTCGGGCGCTGATGCGTTTGCCCTCTCTGCTCTGCTGGGGCAGGGGGCTTGCCCCGAGCAGCGTCGAGGGGCTGCTGCGCGCTCCGCGCTTTTTCGCCACCGGCGGTCAGGTCGTTTGGGGCTCGGTCTCGCCCGGCTCGTCCCGCCATGCCGTCGTTTCCGGTTTGTTTGCCCGCTCTCGCGCTCTCGTTTCTGCCTCCTGTTGTTTGGCTGCTTTCCTTCACGGCCCCTCTCGGGGCACGCTCTTCACCGTGCGCCACGCCGTCTCCCGCGGTCTTCCGGTCCTCGTCTTCCTCTGCGGCGGCGGTGCCTCTCTTCCTCCCGATCTTGCCTCCCATTGCTTCGTTTTTATTTTGTAGTTTTTTGTTTGCGGTTTGGATTTGTTTTGTAGTTTGAAGTTTGTAGTTTGGATTTCTTCGATAGGAGGTGATTTCCATGAGAAAATGTTGCGTTTGCCACTCGTTCCTCGTTCCCATTAACGAGGGGATCGATCATATCGGCTTCGAGCCCAATATGCTCAAGCGAGTGGTCTTCATTTGCCAGGGTTGCCTTGGCTCGATCCAGGATCAGGTCGAATACGGGATATCTTACAAATACGCCAGGGTTTAAAGTGCGGAGCTTGCCCTCCGAAGTTTATCTATTACTCGCACTTCTGATCGGCTTATCCTCTTGCTTGAAGCCAGCAACGTCCGCTTCACTTTGAGCCACAGCTTCTAAGCCGTTGCCTCATTGACGGAAATCCCGCCATTATTCTTTCCCCTTGAGCGTGGCAATAAATTGGGATATCAGGAGATCAGGTGATCAGGAAGTGGGGATTAGGGTATCAGGATATCATGGGAAAGAAAAAACCGCCGCTGGTTTAGGGCGGCGGTTTGGTGGAGCTGGCGGGACACTTGAGTCCACTATTCCTAGTGGCGTGGACTATCTCTTCATCCCGAATTAATCGGGAGCCCGGCGTTTTATAGGAGGCATAAATTCTCGCTGGTTAAGCTTCCTGACCTTTGCCACAAGCTTCATTTTGGCCTTTAACATCTTCGGAGAATATTTTCCGGTCCGTACCGTGGTAGATTTATATTCCCTAAGGATTAAGTCTGCCTGCGGCCTTTTAATTATCAGAAACTCTTTAATTTCAAAGAGCAGACGGAGAGCTTTATCATGGGTTAGGCACCAGGCATAAGCCTGGCGATGGTGAGGCTGATATTTTCGTTTAGTTGATATGCAGCCGCCGAAATTCTTCTTCACCCATTTTAGCAATGGTAGATTGCTGTTAGCTATTGAGACATTTGGCGATGGAGTTTCACTCGACCGTTTTCGCAGTAACGACACGGTCCCTTCGCCATCAATTATTCCAGCTAAATAAGCCCTCCCGGTCTTGTCCAACGAGTTCACCTCCTATCTCAGCAAAACGCTTCAGTCTCTGCAGGGCGTTAACCCCTCAGGATTGCCCTCGACTTCCTGCCCGTCGGCAAGTAAGTACGTAGGGTTTCCCTGATTTAAGCCGGGTTTATCACCAGAGATCGCTCTCTGGGTCGACCTTTGATCGAACCCGCGTCCGGACAGGCGATCGCGAAAGCCGCTACGAGCGTAGCTTCAATTAATAGTTCGCCTGGGATTTGACCCGAAACGAGGAATTTCCCAAGCTATCCGATGTCTTTTGCTTTGCCGCCCGCTAACCGGAAAAAGCGAACGGCGCAGCCGAAATTATAGCGTCTGACCCGGGCTCTTCGGCGAACCCGGGGGACGGACAGCTTATATTATTAAGCTGCGGCAAGAGCGGGCTCAAGCACTGAACTATTCGTCCAGGCCCAAGTCACGCCCTTCATTGCTTCTTTTACGTCTGCATTTGTGACGTTGGCTACCGTGTTTTACGAGGCAAATAGCACCCTCGGCTCGCAACTCGCGCAACCACAACTCCCCGTCAAAACCCTTACAGCCCCTTGACCGCTTCCCGAAGGAGGCCAAGGAACGCGCCGGCTTGCTCTTCATTCATTGCCAAAAGCATGCGCTCGAGCATCTGCCAGCCCTCGGCTTCGTCCATCAGCTCCTTGTTCTCCTTGATCTTGGCGATCTCCTCTTCGATCTCGCGCTGGATCTTGCGGTTGGCCTCTTCCATCGCCCCCTGCGGATTCGTCATGCCGGTCTCGGCGATGATCCGGTCGATAATGTCGGCGAATTTCAATTCTTTCTCTTTGGCTTCGGTGGCCAGCAGCGCCAGGCGCGTGGCGATGGCGTGGGCGTCAAGCTCGGGGCCGCGGCCGATCCCCGGCTGGATCGGCATTTTAACGGCCGGCTGCGGCGTCAGTTTCTCTTCCGGCCCTTTTTCCGGCTTGATCTCTTTGGGCGTGATCTGGGGGATAAAAGGCCGCTCCGCCGGTCCCTTGATGCTCATACGAGCCGCATCTCCTTGAGGACCGACTTTGAGATTGTCTTAGCCAGCTTGTCGATATTTTCCTGCTCCTGGGCGGTCAGCGGCTTGTCCTTCATCGCGCCGAATTCTTCGCGCGCCATTTTGGCGGCTTCGGCGTAGAGATCGGCCACGGTGAATGTCTGTTTATTGCCTATTTTTTCGACCATAAATTTTTCCTTTAAAAGCGCTTTCAATTTCTCTTTCAGCCGTTTGACGTCTAAGCTTGTCACGTTTTTCGTATTTCTTTTTGGCTTTGGCCAGCCCGAGTTCGACTTTGGCCCAGTTGCCATCAAAGTATACCTTAAGAGGGACAACTGTCAATCCTTTTTCGGCGGCTTTACCCGTTAATTTCACCAACTCGCGCTTTTCCAAAAGGACTTTTCGCTTGCGCAGAGGATCGATCTTGTTCTGGCCGGCGGTCGAGTAGGGGGAGACGTGCATGTTGTAGATCCAGAGTTCGCCCCGTTCGGCGCGGGCGAAGCTGTCCTTGAGGTTGACTCCCCCCTGGCGCAGCGATTTGACTTCGTTCCCGGTCAGGACAAGGCCGGCCTTGCAGCTTTCGAGGATCGCGTAGTCAAACCGGGCCTTGCGGTTCTCCGCGACAATTTTAAAGTACTTGGCCACAGCTTTATAATTATACTATAATATCAGCCATGTCGTCGATTGTGGCCGCGAAAGATCTTGTTAAAAAATTCAACGGTTTTACCGCCGTCGACGGCATCTCGTTTGAGATCAAAGAGGGAGAATGCTTCGGTTTCCTCGGGCCGAACGGCGCGGGAAAAACCACTACCATTCGCATGATCCACTGCGTTTCGCCCAAAAACTCGGGCGAGCTCAGGGTGGCGGGGCTCGACGCCGGCGTCGATAACCGAGACATCAAGCGCCTGCTCGGCGTCATCCCGCAGGAGCTCAATCTCGATGAGGATCTCACCACCTACGAAAATCTTGTCCTCTACGCCGGTTTTTTCGACATCCCCCGGCCTGAGGCGAGAGAGCGGATCATGGAACTGCTCGAGTTCGTCGAACTGAAAGCCAAGATGAAAAACCGGATCACCCAGCTCTCGACCGGCATGAAGCGCCGGCTGCAGATCGCGCGCGCCCTGGTCAACCAGCCAAAACTCATCATCGCCGACGAGCCGACGACCGGCCTCGACCCGCAGGCCCGCCACTTGATCTGGCAGCGCCTGCGCGAGCTGAAAAAACGAGGGACGACGATGGTCCTGACGACGCAGTATATGGAGGAGGCCGAACAGCTCTGCGACGAGATCGTCATTATGCATCAGGGGAAGATCATCAGACAGGGGGCGCCCGATCAACTGATCAGGGAAGAATTCGGCGCCGAGATGATCGAGGTGAAGGACGCCAAGGAGCGGGTCTTTCGACGGCCGGCGACTTTGGAAGACGTCTTTCTCAAGCTGACCGGGAGACATTTGATAGAGTGAACTTATCATATCGCTTTTATTATGTTTGGCGCAGGAATCTGGCGGCCTATAAACGGTTCGTCATCCCGACGCTCCTCATCAGTTTGGGCGAGCCGTTCTTTTATCTAATCGCGATGGGGATCGGGCTTGGCGCCTATATGGGGCTCTTTGGCGGACAAAGTTATATTCACTTTTTAGCTTCCGGTCTCATCGTCGCCTCGGCCATGCTCACCTCAACCTTCGAATGCCTCTACGATTCTTACGTCAGGATGGTGCTCGAGAAGATCTGGGACGCGCTGATCGCCACGCCGCTCTTGGCGGAAGACATCATCGCCGGCGATATTGTCTGGGGCATGTTTCGCGGCGTCATCAGCGGCTTTTTAATGTATCTTGTGGCGGCGCTTTTGGGCGTCCTGCCGGTCTCTCCTTCGATCGTTCTCACTCTTTTTGTCCTGATGGTCCTGATCGGCATTCTCTTTGGTTCGCTGGCGATGATCGTGACGTCGTTCGCCCCGAGCTTTGATTTCTTCAACTATTACACCGAGCTCGTCGTCTCGCCGATCTTCTTTTTCTCCGGGGTCTTCTTTCCGCTGGATAAAATGCCCGAGTGGATAAAATTCATCGCCAATCTTTTCCCGCTCACCCACGCCGTCGTGATCGCGCGGGCGACGTTTGACAACCAGTTAAACTCCGGGCACTGGCTGAATTTACTGGCGATAGTCGCGCCGATGGCGGTCGCGTTCTATCTGGCGCTTTTCTTCATGAAGCGGCGGCTTATAAAATAGCTTCGAGGCCGTGAATCAACCCTTTCAATCCCTTGATTTTCCTGACAGCGAGGATGACCCCGGGCATGAATGATTCGCGGGAGAGCGAGTCGTGGCGGATGGTTAAGGTTTGCCCGAGGCCGCCGAAGACGACTTCCTGATGGGCGACGAGGCCGGGCAAGCGGACCGAGTGGATCGGGACTTTACCCCCCATCAGGCGCGCCGTCCGCAGCGCGGTTCCCGACGGTTTGTCGACTTTCGTTTCGTGGTGGAACTCGATGATCTCGGCGCTCGGCATGTGTTTGACCGCCGCCTGCGCGAACTGCATCATGAGGACCGCGCCGATCGCAAAGTTGGGGGCGATCAGGCAGTTGACCCGGTTCTTTTCACACAGTTCCCTGATCTCATGGAGGTCGTTTTCGGTAATGCCGGTCGTGCCGATGACGCCGTGCGCGCCGGCGTTTAAGATCGCCCGGATATTGCTCATCACGCTCTGCGGGTTGGTGAAATCGACGACGACCTCCGCGCTTTTATCTTTGATGGCCTGGACGAGATCGTCCCCCATGTCGGTCTGGCCGACGAGGGCGAGGTCCGATTCTTTCTGCACTGCTTTAACAGTTTCCATTCCCATCTTGCCTTTTGCTCCGTTGACGATTACTTTGATCATGCTTTGCCTCCTGTTGACCCAAATCCCCCGGCTCCTCGTTCGGTCTCCGGGAGCTCGGCGACTTCTTCGATAGTTACTTTTTCGATCTTATTGATTATCATCTGGGCGATGCGATCGCCTCTCTTGATGACAAGATCGGTCTTCGCATGATTCATCAAGATGACGCCGACCTCGCCGCGATAGTCAGAGTCGACGGTACCCGGCGTGTTGAGGATCGAAACGCCTTGCTTGAGGGCCAAGCCCGACCTCGGCCTGACTTGAGCTTCATAGCCGGGGGGGAGAGCCATGGCAAGGCCGGTCGGCACCAGCTTCCATTCCCCTGGACCAATAACTATTTCAGGATTGACCGCCGCATAAAGATCCATCCCGGCGGCGTGGGCGCTCATATATTTGGGGAGCGGCAGGTCTTGGCCGTGCGGCAGGACTTTGATTTGCATTTTTAGCATCTTAACTCCTTGACCGGCAGTTCCTCAAGATCGCCGATAACCGCCAATGTTAAATACTCGTCCTTGAAATATTGGTTCGCCAATCTAATTATATCATCGTTTCTCACCCGGTCGATCTTCTCGAAGACCTCGTCGATCGTCACGATCCGGTTGTAATAAAACTCCGAGCGCATGATATAAGACATGCGCGAGGCGGTCGATTCAAGCCCTAAGACCGTCGTTCCCTTCATGTATTCTTTCGCGCGCTCGATCTCCGCCGCCGTCAGCCCTTCTTTTTTCATCCGGGTGAATTCTTTCAGGATCAGGCCGACGACCTGCTCGAGGTTCTCTTTGCTGATGCCGGCATAGGTGTAGGCGATGCCGAAATCGCGGAAGGGTGAAGAGGTGGAGTAGATGGAGTAGGCGAGGCCGCGTTTTTCGCGCACTTCCTGGAAGAGGTGCGAGCTCATACTGCCCCCCATGATATTGTCAAGAATGGCGAAAGCGAAGCGGTCATCGTCAAGCTGTGACGGGCCGCCGGCGCCAAGACAAAAATGCGACTGCTCCGTCTTTTTCTTTTTTAAGCTGATCGTTCCCTTGATCGCCGGCTGGGGCTGTTTGAGCGGGACCTCTTTCCCTTCGTATTTTTCAAAATATGGCTTGAGGAGTTCAACGACGTTGCCCGGTATCGCGCCGGCGAGCGAAACGACCATGTTCTTCGGCGAGTAGAATCGCCCAATATAGTCGAGGATGTTCTCGCGCTTGAACGAGCGGACCGTTTCAGCCTGGCCGATCGTCGGCTGGCCGAGCGGGTGGCCGTGCAGGATCTTTTCGGCGAAGAGGTCGTGGATCAGCTCGTCGGGCGTATCTTCGTACATCTTGATCTCTTCGAGGATGACCCCTTTTTCGGTCTCGAGCTCTTTCGGGTCAAAGACGGAGCCGAGCACCATGTCGCAGAGGACGTCGATCTCGGTGCCGATGTGGCGGTCGAGAACAACGGCGTAATAGACCGTTGTCTCCTTGCTGGTGTAGGCGTTCATCTTGCCGCCGATCGCGTCGAGGGCGTGGGCGATTTCGTAGGCCGAGCGCTTCTTGGTCCCTTTGAACATCATGTGCTCGATGCAGTGGGTGAGGCCGGCCTCCTTCATGGCTTCCGAGCCCGAGCCGACCCCGGCCAGGATCCCCATCGAAACCGAGCGCATCGCCCCGATCTCTTCGGTCACGACCCGCAGGCCGTTGGGGAGGATGATCTTCTTCGCCTGCGGGCTGGTCGTCATTTGTATAACCTGTTCTTTTTTATGTAGTTTTCAATAACTTTCGGCACTAACAAACTAACCGACTTGCCAACTTTCAATCTCTGCCTGATCTCCGAGGCCGAAACGTTCTCCTTGAGCTCCATCAGATGAATTTTGTCGACCTCTTTCCGCAGGGGCGGGAACTTGACCAGCCGGCGGAACGTCCTGATCTTAGTCCCCGGACGCGCGCCGACAATGAACTCGCAGAGTTTGAAGAGCTCGAGCGGTTTTCGCCACTCGAGTATCTCGTTGATCGAATCGAGCCCCATGATATAAAAGAGCTTGGTCTTCTGGCCAAATTTTTTCTTGAGCGCGCGGAAAGTATCGATCGCGTATGAGTAGCCCGGCCGATCCAGCTCGATACGCGAGACAGCGTAGTCGGGTTGGCCTTTGATCGCCAGCTGGACCATGTTCAGCCGGTGTTCTTTGTCAACGACGGTGCCGAGCGCCTTGTGGGGCGGGGTGCCGGTCGGGATAAAGATGAGCTTATCGAGCGCGAACTCCGCTTGCGCCGCCCTGGCCAGCGCGAGGTGCCCCTTGTGGACGGGGTTGAACGTCCCCCCCATGATGCCGATGCGCTTCATCTTCAACTCACCCCCCGCAAACTTAAAGTTAACCCTCCCCCTCTCTTGAAAAGAGAGGGGGAAAGAGGGGGTGAGTTAAACACGGATCTGGCCGCTGCCATCTACAAGATACTTATAAGAAGTTAATTCATTTAAACCCATCGGCCCGCGGGCGTGCAGCTTTTGTGTCGAAATACCGATCTCCGCGCCGAAGCCGAACTCAAAGCCGTCGGTAAAGCGCGTTGAAGCGTTGACATAAACCACGGCGGCGTCGATTTCGGCCTGGAATTTCTGGGCCGCATTTTTGTCCCTCGTAATTATCGTTTCCGAATGTTTGGTGCCGTACTTATTGATGTGGTTGATGGCGTCATCAACCCCGGCCACGGTGTTGACCGCCAGGATCAGCGCCAGGAACTCGGTCCGCCAGTCTTCCTCGGTGGCCAACTTTATGCCGGGCAGGATCTTTCTGACCCGCTCCGAGCCGCGCAGCTGAACGTGGCCCTCATCAAGCCGTTGCTTGACCAGCGGCAGGAACTCGGCGGCGATCGCGTCGTCAACCAGGAGGTTTTCGATCGCGTTGCAGACCGAAGGCCGGCTGCACTTGGCGTTAAAGACGATATCGGCGGCCATTTTCAGATCGGCCGTTCTCTCGACATAAGCGTGGCAGTTCCCTTCGCCCGTTTCGATGACGGGGATCGTCGAATTTTCAACGACCGCCTGGATCAAACTGCGGCCGCCGCGCGGAATGAGGACGTCGACATAGTCGCGCGCTCTCATCAGTTCCTCGGCGGTCTCGCGCCGCGTGTCGGCGATGAGCTGGATCGAGTTTTCCGGCAGGCCGGCGTTATAGGCGGCGTCCTGGATAACCTTGGTAATCTCGATATTCGTTTGAATCACATCCGAGCCCCCGCGCAGGATGACGGCATTGCCGGCCTTGAGACAGAGAGCGGCCGAGTCGACCGTGACATTGGGCCGGGCTTCATAAATTATGCCGATGACGCCGAGCGGCACGCGGACTTTCTTGATCTTCAGGCCGTTGGGTCTCTGCCACTCCGAAATGATCTCGCCGACTGGATCAGGCAGCGACTTGATAACCTGGATACCCTCGATCATCCCCGATATCCTTTTCCCGTCGAGCGACAGGCGGTCGAGGAGCGCGCGGGAGAGCTCTTTTTTCTCGCCGGCTTCGAGGTCAAGGGAGTTGGCGTCAAGGATAATTTTGGCATTCTTGTCGAGGGCTTCAGCCATCCGCTCGAGCGCGTAGTTTTTCACTTTGGTCGAGGTGACGGCCAGCTGGCGCGAGGCCGCTTTTGCCAATTTGCCTTTTTTTACAACTTCCGAGTCGCTCACGATGCGGCAATTATAGCATAAAATTCCGATCAACCTCGAATCTCATGATTTCCCTTCCATTATTGAAAAAATTGCCTCAAGGGCCCTTTTTCTGAGCACGGGTTAATAAACTAAAAAATAGTGAAATTATTTTGAATATATCGGGATAAAATGATAGAATTTGACAAATGAAAAACGAAAATTTTCTAAATAAACACGCTGTGATTCTTGAAAGAATTGCCGCCCTGCAAGAGCAGAACGCATATTTTTATATGCATAAATTGAATTCGCCGCAGGATTCAACGATCGTTATCAATGGCAGAAAATTCATTAATTTTTCTTCCAATAACTATTTGGGGCTGGCAAATGATCCTCGGGTAAAAGAAGCCGTCCAGAAAGCCCTGGCAAAATATGGAATGGGGACGGGTGCTTCCCGGTTCTTAACCGGCACTTCTGAATTGCATGAGAAGCTCGAGCTCAAGCTGGCACAATTTAAGAGGCAAGAGGCCGCTGTTGTTTTCAGCACTGGCTACATGGCGAATCTGGGCGTGCTTTCCTCGATGTTTTCTGCCGGGGATACCCTGGTCATAGACAAGAAATGTCATGCGAGCATCATCGATGGCGCTGTTCTCTCAAGGGCAAAGATCGTTACATTTTCTCATAATGACATGCTTTCCTTGGGGGAAAAATTGCAATCAATCAAACGGCAAAATGGGACCACAGCTATTATTACTGAAGGCGTCTTTAGTATGGATGGCGATATCGCCCCATTGGACGAGATCAGAAAACTGGCGGATACCCATAAGGCGTCGATCATCGTCGATGAGGCTCATTCCACCGGTGTATTGGGTGAGCATGGCAGCGGGATCGTTGAGTATTTTAAATGTGAGGCGCGAGTTGATATTGGTGTCGGCACACTCAGCAAGGCATTGGGCGGCCTGGGCGGGTTCATAGTTTGTGACAAGGATATAGCAAATTGCTTAAAGCACACGGCGCGATCATTTATTTTCGCGACCAGTCTCCCGGTGCCGATAGTCGCGGGACTGATAAAAGCGCTGGAAATCATTGAGGCGGACCCGGCGTTGATTGCCAGGTTGTGGAAAAATATCAAAATGTTTAAAGACGGCTTGCGTGAGATGAAATTTGACACTTTAAACAGCAATAGCGCGATTATTCCTGTTTTTATTGGAGATGAGAAGTTAACTCATCGAATTGTCAGGGATTTGTATGATAATGGCATTATTGTTAACCCCGTCTCTTTCCCAGCCGTTGAAAAAAACAAGTCGATAATCAGGATAAGCTCGATGGCAACTCATAGCAAAGAAGCGCTTGAAAGGGCGCTCTCGGTAATCGGTAAAATCAAAGAAAAGGTCGCGCTTAATTGAGCTTTTATTTTGTTTCGTCTCTTTTGTCGGCCGGCATCAATTTCTTATTGGCAATTCTCTCTTTCACTTATAAGCCCATCGACCTGACAAAAAGACTTTTCGGGCTGACCTGCGCTAGTTTGTTTTGTTGGATTCTCTGGGATCTCTTCTCCCTATTATTGCCACAGTCCGGCGGGCCGTCTTCTCTGATTATTGCCAGAACCCTTTATTTCTTCTCGGTCTTTATCGCGGCATTTTACGCTTTTTTTATTGCCTCGGCGACAAGATCGAAGATGAGCGCCCCCCTGCGGTTTCTGTTCATTATTTTGACCCTCATTATCGCCGGTTCGGTTTTCACGGATTATTTTATCCCGGGATTAAAAAGGGAAGCCCTTCCCTATAACACGGTAAGATTGGGAGTTGAAGGCGGGGCCTTCTATTTTCTGTTCATCGGACTTTATTATTTCAGCGGAATATACGGATTATTTAAAATTATTTATGCTTACCCGAATTCCAGGGGCGAGTTCAGGAATCAGTTGAATTATCTATTGTTGGCGACCCTGGTTGCTTTTTCCGCGTCGTTCGTCTATTTCCCTTCTTTATTCGGCGTAGAAATCCCTCCCGTTGACAACCTGATCTTAAGTTTTTACACGATGCTGATATTTTACGCCATCACCAAGCATGAACTCATGGATATCCGGGTCGCGATCAGCCGCTCCGCCGCTTACAGCTCTGTCGGCGTTTTGATCGTCGCCTCTTTTGCTGCTCTTTATTTATTCCCTCTCAATGTACCCTTAGCGCTTATGATCGGCGCGGCTTTGGCCTTGTTCTGGGCCTGGGCGGCTCACCGCCTGCGCGGTTTCATCCAGACCCCGCTTGAAGAAAAATGGATCCCCGGCTGTTACAATTCGGATAAATTGATTAACGGCATTGCCCGGAAGCTTGTGCCGGTTCTTGAGAGGGGTGAGGTTTTCAAGATCATCGCGGATGAACTAAAGTCAGCCGTCAAGATTAAGAATATTGAGATCATTACGGACAAACAAAAGGTTGCCGCGACTGATCTGACGCAGACAAAGCCCGGCCTCGTAATGCCGCTTTCTTCCTCCGAAGGGGTCGAAGGCGCTCTCATTCTGGAGCAAAAGATCTCGGAAGACCCCTATAGCGAGCAGGACCTTACGATCTTCCGCACAATAATGGTCCAGGCGCTGGCGATCCTTGACCGCATCAGGCCGTACGAAAAGATTAAACACGAATTCGAGGCCAACCAGAAGAAACTCTATGACACCGAACGCCTGCTGGCGAGATCGGAGAAAATCGCCTCCATGGCTCATCTGATCCAGGAATACAACCACGAGATCAGGACGCCGCTGGCCATCATGAGCAGTAAAATTCTCGCCCTGCCGGATGACTGCAGGAAAATCAGCGATTTTAAAGAGGTTAAGGAGTACTTTCAAAAACAGATCAGCCGGGCAAGCGATATCGTCGATAACACTCTGCGCTTGAGCAAGCCCAAGGAGCGCCACGAAACCGATGTCGATTTAAATGAAGTGATAGAAGGCGCGCTCGCCTTTTATCAGCCGATCGGCGCCGATTTGGTCAAGGCGCTAAATTCACTGCCGGTCATCAAGGGCGATTTTGAAGATTTAAAGCTGGTTTTCATTAATCTGGTCAAGAACGCGCGGGAGGCGATCCCTGACAAGGGGACGATAACCATCAAGACCTCCGCTGCCAGGGAAGACAACGCGCCAATAGTCGTGGCGGAAATCTCTGACACAGGAATTGGCATCCCAAAAGAAAATCAGGACAAGATCTTTGAGCCGTTTTTCAGCACGCATGTCACCAAGGGGAGAGGGCTTGGCCTCTCGATCGTTTTCAGGATCATCAGGGAACATTTAGGTAGTATCGAGGTTAAAAGTCAGCCGGGGCAGGGGGCGACATTCGTTCTTAAATTTCCGGCGAAAGCTTAGGCGGCCCCCTTTTTCCACTCGTCTTTTTTATCAATGTGTTTTTCAAAGGTTTCAATTGTCATTTTATAGCGTTTATCTGGATTAATGAAAAATCGTTCGATCGATGTGAGCAACTGATCCTTTATTTCAGTTTTCTTAATGTAGCCGGCCACGAATCCCGATGTGGCGCGATCCCATTTTTCCTCGTCTTCGTATGCGGTCAGCATCATCACGCCGATCTGGTCGTCGTTGTATTTCTTTCTCATTTCCTCGAGGAATTGCAGGCCGTCCATATCGGGCATTTTGATGTCGAGCAGTATCAGTTTGACCTTATTGCCGGCAATCCCAAGAAACGACTTATTCTTCCCTAACTCATAAAGCGCTTCTTTGCCCGAATAGGCCGTTATTACTTCATATTTCCCCGTTTTTCTGATCGTATCGGCGATATTGTTCGCAAAATCTCTTTCGTCATCCACCACCATGATCAAAGGTTTGCCCATATTCTTCCTCCCCCTTATGCGGTTTCATTTTCCCACAGCCGGAAGCACGAATCAACCCCTTATTGCATACATTACGTCCCGCTTGATTTTATCCTTTATAAGTGGGAAAATCGTTGCAGTTAGCAAGGGGGAGATTATAATACAAACCCGCAAAATATATTTGGTCCTTGGCTTTTTGGCAGTCTTCATTGCCGCATTTTTCCTTTATTATAATTTTGTTAGGACAACCCCCTTATCTGAATTGGTCGCCAATAATTATGAATTAACGCCCTCTCATGATGACCTTTATGGCATAGATATTGATGCTGTCTTCATTTTAAAGAGCGAGAAGCGCATTTCAACGAGGGATGTAAAAAAGATCATTAAATTCGACCCGGAAGTCGACTATGATGTGCTGGCAATTGACGGCAGGGAGTTTATATTAAAGCCAAGGGCCGGTCTTGAGAGAAACAAGGTCTATAAGATTTCAATGGCGATCAAAAACCGGAACTGGGCCTTCCAGGCGCGGGAAAAATTTAAAGTTGTCGGGACGCTGCCAAGGGATGAGGCCACTGATATCCCGCTTAATTCGGGCATCGAGCTCAATTTTAATTTTTCCGAGTATAAAGATTATCAAGATAATTTTACTATTTTCCCGACGACCGAGGGCAGATTTGAAAAGCATAAGAACACGCTCGTTTTTATCCCAAAGCGCCTTAGGGCTAAGACGATCTATACGGTAGTTGTCGGCAAAGGATTGGGTTTGACCACAAGCAAAGATACACTGGGAGCGGATTACCAGTTCAAATTCGAAACCGGGTCAAAAAATCGCATAGAAGATCATTCCCGGATCGATTTTAGGGATAGCTTATATCAGTTCGGCGTGGGAGAAGCGCCCGTAATGGACATATATTCTTATGGCCTTGAAGGCAAAACCTTAAAAGTCAACGTTTTTGAATTTAAGACCATAGATGAGTTTAGGCAAGCGATAATAAAAAAAGAAGGGTTGCTTAATTGGGCGCGCTACAGCCAGCGGAATTTGGATACGGATAAATATTATAAGACGCTGAATTTCAGCGCAAATGTGTTGCAGGCGAATCCCTGGACAACTTTTATAAGGTTCCCGGGCAAATTAACAGACGGCTATTATCTGGTTGAGGCGGAAATGAAAGGGAAGAAGGCCCAGGCTTTTCTCCAGATAAGCGATGTTGTGGCTTATGCGGTTAATAGCAGATCAGGTGTTTTGACTTGGGTTAATAGGATCGGCTCGAAGACTCCTGCCGAAGGAGCATTGGTTAAAGTCGCGGGAACGGGGTTTGTGGCCAGAACTGATAAAACAGGGCTTGCTTTCTCCGATTTGCCGGAAGATGTCAGGCAGAAAGGGAGCTATCTGGATATTGCCTTGTCTGGGCACAAAAATCTTTATTTGCCGCTGTCATTGCGCAATGAGTCGGCCTCTGTCTGGGATAAATATTGGTTTTATGTTTATACGGACCGGAAGCTTTATCAGCCGACCGACATGGTAAAAATATGGGGTATTGTCAGAAAACGTGCGGGCAATTTTGACGCTTCCAAGGTGTCGGTCGAATTGGTAAAGGAATCCTGGCCGTCCGTGCATATCTCCAAGAAGGAGGTGCGGCTTTCTGCGCTCGGCACTTTCAGCGATGAATTTAATTTTGCGGCGCTCCAGCCCGGTCATTATCGTCTTGAGTTTAAACTTGGCAAAGAGTTTTTGACAAATAAATATTTCCAGATACAAACATATACAAAGCCGGCCTTTAAAATTGAGATCGACCAGGATAGGAAAGCGATCTTTAATAACGATAAGGCTGCTTTTAAGGTCAGGTCCGTGTTTTTTGAGGGAACGCCGTTCGCGTCGCAGGAACTCAGCTTCTCCTTCTCTTTTGATAGATATTATTACGGGAGGAGAGAAGGCAAGGCGATTTTTACGGACATAAACGGGGAGAAGATCGTCGAATACAAGGGGCGCGATATCCCTTCTGACCCCTCAACGGCCCATCTCTTTGTCGTGCCGGCCAACGCAGAAGAGGCTGAGATCGTTGGAGAAGCGCAAGTTCAGGTTTTCAGGTCCCATGTCAAGCTTATAACGGAGGCCAATGTCAAAAACAAGGTAGATGGCAATCTTAAGGTTAAAGCTTACGCGGTCGATATTTCAAGGCTAAATTCAGGCACGGAAAATGATCAGGCTGATTATCTTGGCAGGCCGATCGCTGGGCAGGCGGTCGACCTTGCATTAACCGAAATCCATTATGAAAAAGAAGATGCCGGAGAAAGTTATGATTTCATCAACAAACGGGTCTACAAGCTTTATCGGTACAATCGAATAGAAAAAGAGCTCGGCTCGCAAAAATTAACGACCGGGCCGTCTGGCGAATGTGAATATTCTTTTAAGGTTGACCCTGATAAGTATTATGAGGTCAGGTTGTCGGCGCAGGACGGTTTGGGCCATGAGACTTCCGAAACCGCTTATCTATGGGGAGACATGTCATATTATTATGATAATTATTCTGATCAGCCCGCTTTAATAAACAAGAAAAAAGGCGGCCGCCAAAGGATATTTGACGATTATTACGGGGGATATTATGACAATTGGGCGCCGCCTGCCTACTCTGTAGGCGATAAGGTCGAATTTGAATTCGTAAAAGGTGGCCGGGCGCTTCCCTCCGGCGGAAACAATAGATATTTGTTTTATAACGCGCAACAGGGGATATTGTCTTACAATGTTCAGAATTCACCGGCCTATACTTTTGATTTTAACGCAAAGCATGTCCCTAATCTCAGCGTTACAGGCATTTACTTCGATGGCCGCAGTTATGTGTCGGCCGGCAGCGAAGTCCGTTATAATGTTGAAAACAAAAAACTCCTGGTAAAAATCTCTACGGACAAGGCACAGTACAAGCCTAAGGACTTGGTCGACTTAAAGGTCAATGTGACTGACGCAAAAGGCTTGCCGGTTAAGGCCGAGGTCAATCTTAATTTGGTGGACGAAGCATTTTATATGTTGAGCCCGGAACAGGTCGATCCGTTAAATGAAATATTTGCCGGGCTATCAAGCGGGATCATTGATTCATACATGTCCCATCAGTATCCGGAATTGGAGAGTGGTGCGGAGAAGGGGGGGTGCTTTGCCGCCGGAACGAAGATATTGATGGGCGATGGTTCATATAAAAACATCGAAGACGTAAAAGCCGGCGATGATATCCTGACCAGAAAGAGCGATATCGTCCCAATTCTTGTGAAAGATGTGGTTGAAAAAACGTTTGTTCATGATGTTAACGGCTGTTTAACCATTAACGGTCGGATTAAGGTGACGCCGGGACACCGCATCTTTATCAATAAATCATGGAAGACGGCAGGGGAAGCCGTGCTCGGCGATATTTTCTTGGATAAAAACAACAACGAGGTCGTTGTGAATTCTCTTGAATATAATCCCGGAAGGTTAAAGGTCTATAATCTAAAAACCAATGATCGTCATACGTATTTCGCTGAAGATGTTTATGTGCATAATCAAAAAGATGAGAGCATCAGGGAAAACTTCCGTGACATGGCCTACTTCGGATCGGTCATTACAGATCCGGGCGGTAATGCCGGAGTTAAATTCAATCTGCCGGACAATCTAACCTCATGGCGGATCACGGCTCAAGCCATATCCCCCGATATGTATGCCGGTCATACGGTTAAAAATATACCGGTGTCATTGCCCTTTTTTGTGGAAACAACTTATAACAAGGAGTTTAATTCGCAAGATAGGCCGATAATTAAGATCAGGTCGTTTGGAAAAGCGCTAAAGGAAAAACAAAAGGTTCAATATCATGTTTTCGCGCCGACCCTGGGCCTGGAATCGAGCCCGTTGTTATCGGCTTTTGCTTTCAAATCCGCCTATTTCCCGTTGCCGGCTTTAAAAGAGGGGGAGCACCGGGTGGGAGTCTCGGGCGCCGTGGCCGATAATAAGGATTCGATCGTAAAACCAATAATGGTTGTCAAATCGCGCTTTACTAAAAGAAAAAGTGATTTCTATCAGGTCAAAGCCGGCCTGAAAATTCATGGCAACAATAAAGGGCGGACCGGACTTGTTTTCTGTGACCAAAGCCGGGGACGGTTTTATTATTTTCTCGGAACTCTGGCCTGGACCTGGGGCGATCGGATCGAACAAAAATTATCGCGGCTATTCGGCCGGCAGTACTTGAAAAAATATTTTAATGATGATGTCCGGACGGATGAAGAGATCAAGGTTTCGGGCTATCAAATGCCATCCGGAGGCATAGCGATCCTGCCTTACAGTGGCGCCGAAGTTCCTCTGAGCGCAAAGATCGCCGCTCTTGATCCCGAGCTTTTCTCTAGAACGGGCTTGTTTTCATATTTGTATTCCATTGTGGGGAATGAAAGCGCCGGGTTGGATGAAAAATGCCCGGCAATATTCGGGCTGGCTAACTTAGGCAAGGCCGACCTGGTGCAGATAAAGCTTATTTTGACTAATCCGAATGTTTCGGCGATGAACCGCTTATATCTCGGGCTGGCGGCTCATAAAATTGGAGACGAGGATCTGGCTAAGGAAATCTACAGCCAAATATTGCGGGCCTATTCAAAGATCAAAGGCCGGCATGCTTGGCTTGAAGTCGGCCAAGACATGGATGATAGGCTTTCCGTCACATCATTAGCGGCAATTTTTGCCGCTAAATTGGGCGCTCCGGAAAGGGATCTTCTTTGGAACTATGTAATGGATAATTCTACGACTGATATATTGTTGAACCTTGAAGAAATTATGTATCTGAATGAGGTAATCAATAAATTACCCGGTAATGCCGTCAGTTTTTCTGTCAGGACCGATAAGCAAAAGCATGAGCGTATCGAGCTCAATAAAGGCGATATTTTTAGAATGGAAGTTGGACCAGGCGAGTTGGCGAATATTAAATATTATGATATTAAAGGTGAGGTTGGCATAACCGCGTATTATGATCAGGTCATCAGCCCTGCGCAATTGGATCGGGACCCCAATATCGCGATCCAAAGAAAATATTATGTTGACGACATGGAGGTTAATACTCTTAGCGAGGGTGATTTGGTCCAGGTGCGATTGTATGCCAGGATTGGGCCAAACGCTCTTGGCTCCGCGTATCAGATCATGGAGATCCTTCCCAGCGGTTTAAAATATGTCAATAACCCGTATGCCAGAGGCGGTTCACTGTCATGGCGGCGTCTATCTCCTTATGAGATCAATAACCAACAGCTAAAATTCGCAGTTTATAAGAGTGACCAACAGCCCGAATTTTACTATTATTATGCTATGGTCATCAATAAAGGGGAATATGTGGCCGAGCCCGCTGTGATACGCTCATTTATCAATACCGAAATCTTGAACCTGTCCGATTCGAGTAAAATTGAAATTAAGTAAGCTAAAGCGCGGTTTATTCGTGACTTTGTTGTTGGCCTGCTTTTTTTGCTTATCCCCGAAATTGGCTTACCCGGGAACCATTATCCCCCTCGATCGCAAGAACTTTATTGAGGAAAGATTTTATAGCGGCTTAAAGGCCTGTGAGCCGAATAGGGTCGCGTCTCCCGATGGAATAATAGGCGGGATCGTCCCTCATCACTTATTGGCTGCAGATATCATCGCGGATTTCTTTCAGAGGATTTCTCTAACGGCCGATCCGGATACGATCATCCTTATTGGCCCAAATCATCGCGAGATCGGAAGGTCTCCGATCTTGTCCAGCCAGGCAGACTGGACGACGCCTTTTGGTATTACCTACTGTGATCGGGCCGTTGTTAAAAAGCTGGTTACCGGAGGGATCTTGTCTTTGGATGACATAATTCTTTCGGACGAACACTCGGTAAGTATAATAATCCCTTTTATAAAAAAATATTTTGTTAGAGCAAAAATCGTGCCTATCATTATCAGCGCCTCTTTATCAAGGCAACGGGCAATGGAGTTGGGAGGGGTTTTAAGCGGATATTTAGGCCCAAGAACATTACTTGTCGCGTCTCTTGATTTTTCTCATTACTTGTCATCGCAACAGGCTGAGCTGAATGACCGGGAAACCATTAGATCTATTTATGAGCGGGGATATGAGCATATTTTCGATTATGGGAATGATCATGTGGATTCGCCTAACGTTCTCTTGGCGATTTTAAGGGCGATGGAGACTAAAAAGGCAAATACAGTTTCAATAAGCCAACATTCCAATTCCGGCATCATGTTCGATCGAAATGTAGATAACTCCACCTCTTATTTCTCTATCCTTTTTTCAAGGCCCGATCAAAATGAACCGTTAAAGCTTAGTTTCTGCGGCGATATTATGCTTGCCAGGGATGTGGGTCAAGCGATGCTGAGAAATGGCGCCGAGCATCCATTTCTTGAGGCAAAACATATTTTTGAGGGAAGCGATTTGGTGTTTGGCAATCTTGAAAGCATATTATCAAAAGATTTGTTCAAATATGATCCTGGCCTGAGATTTAAGGCGAATAGATCGTCCTTAGATGGGTTAAAATCTGCGGGATTCAATTATCTGAGCGTAATTAATAATCATAATCTGGATTATGGCCGCAGGGAATGGGAAGAGTCGAATGCATTGCTGGTCGGCGCGGGCATTACGCCCGTAAACTCCGATGAGCCGGCGATATATTCACATAAAAAATCAAAAATCTCTCTCTTGGCGTTTGATCTGACCAGAAGGGGATTTAATGCTGACGACGCTTTAAGAAAAATACGGGGTTCGAAACTGATCTCAGGCCTTTCGATCGTGTCCGTTCATTGGGGTGAGGAGTATCAGGGCAAGCAAAATAATGTCCAGAATATGATTGCTCGCAAATTTGTTGACGCGGGAGCGGATATCATAATAGGGCACCATCCTCATGTTGTTCAAGGGATAGAGAAATACAAATGGGGGCTGATCTTTTATTCATTAGGCAATTTTGTTTTTGACCAATATCAGTCCTCGGCGGTGAAGCAGGGATTGACCATACGGCTGAATTATCAAGACGGCCGAGTCAATCATATTGATCTCATTCCGGTTAAAATTTACAATAATCTGCCTCGATTCGCGGAGCCAGGCGTGAGAAAGGCGATTTTGGAGAGGATCGCGGACAATAGCACGCCTTCTTTAAAGGCCCAGATAATTGGGGGCATGATCGATAATCGGACAGATTAGACAAGCATCCCCGCCCTGCCAGCATTTCATCGACTGGCCAAACGACTGGTGCAAGTTCGCGCGTTATCGGTTCGATAATATATTAGTGACCCGAAAGTCGTTTGAAATTTCGCCCGAAATCTTACGATAATTATTAGGAAAGCCCGATCGATTCCTTAAAGGAACGCAGATGAAATTAGACGACAAAATACGCAATAGACGCCTCGCCTATCTCCTCAAAGGAGAACGGTCCACCGCCTTTGAGCTTGCCCTCTTATACTACATTCTTGCCACGCGCCGAACAGCCGAAGATAAGATCGCGGACGCCTGTCTTAAATCAATCCAATGGCTGCGTTCGGCAGGGATCCGGGTTGCTGACAATATTACATTAGGATCGATCGAACAGATACTTGTGAATAATAAAGCCATGATCCGCGATAGGGCGGATTCGTCCGCCACGGCGGACAAGTTGGTGCACGCCACCCCAGTTTATAGCCGGGGTCTCGGGTTAGCTTACTAGATTATAGTTAGCTAATCACTTAGGCATTGACGGACTTGTCTCGAGCGAGGTCGATTTATCGGCCGAGTCGAGAGAGCCCGTCTTTTTTGTTTCTTGTATCTTGGTTATTGGAGCTTGATCGGGGTGTCGAAATTTCGCCTGCCTGCCGGTAGGCAGGTCAGCAGTGACTAAAAACGCGACAGTTGACGAGGGGCAAATTGATGAAAATGTTGAAAGGACGCGAAAAATTGAATTTTAAAGGTGTGACAATAAGCTTGCTAATACTATAAAAGGGATTGAAAAAGATGGATAATATGGGGGGAGGATTCAATGGAATATCCGAGAAAATCTGACGATATATTAAAAGGAGCCGCTTATATGAAAAAGCAAACAGTTTTATTCTTATTAATAATTGGAGTCGTATTAATTGGTCTTTTAGATTGCGTTGGGAAGGGGCAGAAAGCCGAGAAAAAGGAAGGAGCAACAATATCGGCCGGAGCAAAATCTGAAATTCCTAAGGACCGGAAAACTTATGTGAGTAAATGGGGGTTTTCGTTATCATACCCAGTAGATTGGTATTTGAAGGAAGACATAGACCCAAGAAGCGGTGAAGAGGGCAATCGACCGTTCGACATTTATAATCATGATGTGGACAATCCAGAATCAACACATTCAACAAATGAACCTTGGGTATTAATTAGTGTTGGTGTAGTGGATGGCATCTCCCGCGATGTGGATAAGCTGTCAATCCCGTCAGACCCTTTTGAGAAAATCCTGTTCCTGGCGAGAAAGCACAATCTCTATGTCGGGGACAAAAATAGTGTCATAAAGAAGCTCAAATTAGCCTACGACGGCTGCCTGATTTATTACCATGGGGATAAGCCGGATATAGCGTTCTTTTATCTTCAAGATAGAGACGCCCTTCTAGTAATTGGCTTGGAATCCGAATCCGGGGCGGAAGAGCTCCTGCTAATAGTCTATTCAATAAGGAAAAATGCGAATAAGCAGTAAAATATCTGCAATTGTTTTGTTTTGTTCGCTTGCCCAGGGCATAGGCGTTGCTGATTATCCATTTAATAAGGTTCGGCCTATTGAATATCCAACGGACACGATAACAGAAAATAGGTATATCAGCCACAACTACGGCGAATATAGATCTTCATCTTATTTTCATGACGGTGTGGACATGAGAATATTTGATTGGGAAACACATTCCAAAATATACCCGATAGCATCTGGTACGGCTTATGTTTATCCCGATCCTACAAAACATGTAGCGAGATCGATAATCCCCGCCGCCGAGTTCGGCACAGTTCAAAAATTATTTGTCGACCCCACTCAATCGACCCTTGTTTTTCAGCCAAACACAACAAATGCGAGTATAGAAAATTGTGCGGTATCAGACGCATTAAAAAAAACATTAATGAATGGCTTGATAGGAGGAAAAAGAGGCTGGGGGAATTGCGTCATTGTAGATCATGGCACATATCAAACCCGATATGCCCATTTGAGCAAGATATTTATGTCAAGTGGACAGCATGTGAGCATTAATGATGAATTAGGGCTTTCAGGTAATACTGGCGCATCTGACGCGGAACATCTTCATTTCAGTATTGGGAATAATAGATTAACGAGAAACGATCTTGCCCCCATAAATACTGAAAACCCTATTCAGGCAGGTCTTATACAGCCAAAATATGGCGTTTTGAAGATAAAACCAGACCCAAAAGGCTTTAAGATCAGGTTATTGGCTACCGGAAGCGACGAAACATTTGGGGGAAGTAATGAAGTTATCTATAGTGACAAAAATGATGTTATTAACATCCCCAAGCCGGGGGCTTTGTTGAAAGCAGTGGTGTCCGGGTATCATATGATTGGTAGAAATAATAAAACTAGGTCGGTCCCGTATAAAATCGAATTTGAGATAAAGAAAATTAAAGGCCCGAACGATTTCCCGACATTGACTCAATCAATTATATTTGATGCCAAAGCGAATATGAATGTCAGGGGAGACGTCTACAATTTTTCAAGACCTTATACGACCACCGCGTCGACCGAAGATTATTATGGCGTAAAATTCTCTCCCACAGCTGGCGAATACATTATCAATGCCAAAATTTATTCTTGTTATCGTACCGGGCCAGGTGACGCCGGTTTTCACTTAAGCGAACCGGTGATTGCCCAAAGAGAAATAACGGTCGGCTTAAACGGCAATAAAACCAGCGATCTTGATTGGTATGACCCGAGCATTTCTTATGCCTGGTTGCCAGCCGACATTGCCGATAAAGGCATAATGCTTGCATCAACCACATTTGCGCCCTCCGGCGGGATAAGAGCTGCAGCCGCAGAAGCACCCCAGCCGCCCGAGGTCTTTTATGCCTATGCCAACAACAATGTCATAAGTAACAATCTGATTGATGTGGATCCCAGTTTTCAGCAAAAGGCAATTATTGAGGCGCGCACAAGGGGCAAGTCCGATTGGTCAATACAAATCTTTAATGAGGCCGACTCTAAGGTTGATGAGATAAAGGTGAAAGGGCAGGATTGGTTAAGGACGGAATGGGGAGGAAAAGGATCGGAAGGATTATTTAGCTTTACAGTCACCGCTTCGAATTCAGCTGGTATAACTACTTACGAGTCATACGATACAATTATAATTGATAATAAAGTGCCTTCTGCTTATATTTCAATGGCGACAAATACCATTTCGACTGCTGAACAGACTATTTCGGCCTCTTTCAGGCCATCAGAGGATTTAAGTAGTTTGTTGGTTAATGTGGTTAAAGACAGAGATTATTCGGTAGTTGAAGATAATATCTATTCCACTCCTTATTCGGAAAAAGACAAGGAAGAGACGGTTGAATGGGAAGATGCAATTGCATTCCCGGACGGCTTTTATCGCCTGCAGTATGTAATGACTGATGTGGCCGGGAATATCGCAAAAGCGTATTCGCCGGTTGTATCCGTGAATAAAAGCGGAGATTATACCGCGCCCTCGATTACAATCGAAGTGTCCGAGCCGGCGCTTCCCGAATTGCCAAAGTGGGAAGATCGGCCAAGAGTTTCCGATATCGCCTTTGATCATTCCGGCAACCAATATGTACTATACGGCAGGTACAACAAACTGGTCAAATATGATCCGAGCGGAAATATCATTAAAGCAATAACCGGAGTCGGGACTTCTGAATTTCGGCTTCCCCTCGGCCTCGCCGTCTCCCCCTCCGGCGACCGGATATATGTGGCAGATACTTACGCCAATCGGGTGTTGATTTATGATCAAAATCTTGCTCCAATCAAGGAGATAAAGGGCAAATATGTCTACCAAGAATTACATAAAGCGAAGCATCATGATGAATACTGTATTATTGTTAGATCCGGTGATGTTTACCCTGAATACAGCTCGTATCATGATCGAGAAGGATTTGATCTCCCTTCAGATGTAAAAATCACGGCCTCAGGCGATATTTATGTGATTGATGAGAATAAAAATAGGTTATTGAAGTTCAACCGGGACGGGGAAACATCCATCTTTCCTCAAAAGGTGGCGGATTTTACATCTGAAGTGCAAAAGATGTGGGATGATGGAGTCATAATCGGCGTTCCTTACGGGGCGAGTGATGTGGGTTTAACGCTCATCCGCAAGAATGATTTTTGGATAGCGAGAAAATATGATTATTACAATGTTTACTCGAATTCCCTGAATGATGCGTTATCCTTTTATCGGGGAGAGATGCCTAGCTTTTATCATGTTGGCAGCGGAGGCCTTTTTTCGCGGCCTTTAGGTGTTACTGCTGATCTAGCTGGTGGGCTCTGTCTTTCCGATACCGGCAACAACCGGATTCAAAAATTCAACCCCGACGGCTCGTTTGCCGCCAAGTTTGGTGAAGCCATTCTCAGGTCGCCCAAAGGCATTGATGTCGATTCTTTCGGTAATGTTTGGGTGGCGGACACTGGTAACCAGAGAATCGCTGAATTTGACTCTGCTGGCAACTATCTCCGTGACTACAGGACGGAGGAATATTCGATCAATCCGCTGAAGCTGAAAGTGAGGGAAGGGAAGATATTCATCGCTGACGCCGACCATAACCAGCCATTGATTTGGTCGATAGGGGGCGAGCTCTCTGACATCACTGCCCCGAGTAAATGGGCATCTGCCCTTGCCAATCCTTTAATATTTGATTACTCCCTGACCCAGCCGGCCGCTATAACGGTCAAGTTGATACCTAAGCGTTTGGCCGCGAGTGCCGGAGAAAGCTTGAGTGAATATACAATTATCCAGGGCGAAAGAGGAGCAGGGGATCGGGAAGAAACATGGAACGGGAAAATATCGGTTGTTTCGGCCTCATCCGCCTCCGGTTCTTCCGAAGCGGCCATCCCCGAAGGCCAATATATCCTCAAGGTTTCCGCCGTCTTCGGCGACTACGTTAAGAGTAAAACTATCGATATCAATATCGACAATACTGCCCCAACCATTTCTCTCGACCGCGCGCCGCCGGCGGTTTCGCCTAACAATGACGGCATAAATGACAAACTGACGATCCATTCCGCGTTCTCTGATAATCTCTCCCCGACACTTGAAGCCACGTTAACTCTCTGGAAAGACGGCCATCGCGTTTCCACCCTCGACTATTCCAAAGCAGGCCAAAATGATACCCGCGATATTACCTGGCTGGGAAAGATTGGCGGTTATGTCCTTGAAGGCAACTATACTCTCGAAGCAACGGTTGCCGACCTTGCCGGCAATAGTGTGACAACCTCCGAAACGGTTCTTGTCGACGCCCAGCCGCCCAGGATCGAAAATGTTAAGCTCTCCAATCCTTACTTCTCTCCCAATGGCGATAGCAGAAAAGATAATACCGAGATCAGTTTTCATCTAAGTGATAATTATGCGGTCAATATGCCTGTGACAATTATCGCGGTAGATAAAGAGGACAAGGAAACGGCTGTGATCGCCCAAGACATCGAGCTTGAACCTGGCGAACACAGCATCACCTGGGAAGGCAGCATTTCCCCTCTCCACGTTAGTGGAGAGGGAGGCCGGTTGGTGTCAGCGGGTGAGGTGCTTCCTGACGGCAGCTATTATATCCGCCTCACCGCTTCCGATACCGCCGGTAACATCGGCACCTGCGAGCCGCAAACGGTCGTCGTTGATACCGTGCCTCCCTCGATCGAGAGCTTTGCCGCCAGCCCCAATCCGTTCTCGCCCAATAATGACGGGATCAAAGATAAGACATATTTCAGCTATGCTCTCTCCGAACCATGCAATACCGAACTGAATATCTTCAGAGATAATGGCGCAATATTGTTCAGGGACTACCGCCAGTATGACGTTACCAAAGGCGGCTACAAATGGGATGGGGCGGGCTTCCATGGCGAAATCCTTGGCGAAGAACACCCGTATTCACTGATCGCCGAAGACCGGGCCGGGAATATTACTTCATCTGAAGCCGCAACAGTTGTGGTTGAATATTCTCCCTCCCTTGTGCCATTCGCTTTTGCCGAGCCGGACCCGTTCTCGCCTGTCAATCCGAAGAATGATTTTAGCGAGATCAAGTATTACCTCTCCCGGAATGGGCTTACTGTCACAGTCGAGGTGGTCGGCAAGGAAGGCCGGCTCGTCAAGAAATTAGTTGATGGCGCTGTCCAGGATAAAGGCGATCATTCGGTCAAATGGCTTGGCGACTTTGGTCCGGCATATGACGGCCCGAAGGCCGCCAATGACAAAAGCAAAGTGGCGGACGGCGCCTGGGAGTTCCGCGTTGCCGCATCCGCCAGTGATGAAGTTAATCCGGCGATCACTTCCAACACCGTACTCGTGGACAACGTTCCTCCCAATATCATTGCCGGGCCAGTTGCTGTTGACTCAATAAAGAAGACAGCCAGTATCAAGTATTCGATCCCCGAGACCGCCTCGGTTGAAACTGCCGTCTACGATGTGAATGACAATCTGGTCGCCGAGCTTGAGAATTCGATCGCGAAAAAGCCGGGGATATATACGATCGTTTATCAACCTGAAACGCCGGCCAAAGAAGAGAGATATATCAAGATCTCGGCGATCGATAAAGCGTTTAACCAGGCGGAGCGGAAGAGCGAGCTCTTTTCTGTCCTTCCGATCAACGACTTGCGCGTCGCAGCCCACTCCGCGACCCCCGCCACCTTCACGCCCAATGGCGACAGCCGTTCGGACCAAACAAGGATCAGCTACAAGCTTAGTGGCGGTGTGGAGCCGTATACGGTTTCAGTCAATATCCTTTCTCAATCCGGCGCGACGGTTAAGCGGCTGGCTGATAATGAATCGCAATCCGGCGGGACCTGGTCATTTATTTGGGACGGATTGAACGATGCGAAACAGCTGGCCCCGGATGGCAATTATGAATATCAGATCAGTGCGACAGATCCACTCGGGGCAAAAACCGAATCCCGCGGATCGATCTTAGCCGTTTCTTCCAAGCCATCTATCAATCTATCCATCTCTCCGGCTATCTTTTCCCCTAACGGCGACAACTCGAAAGACACTGTCACTTTCAATTATTCGGTCAATTATCCGACCCTCTATCTGACAGGCGAGGCGCTGGTCAAGATCGAAATTATCAATTCCTCCGGCGAAGCGGTCTGGAGCCAGGTTTTCAATCGCACGCCGGGGAGTTATGTTTACGAATTTGATGGCCTTTTAACCGGCAACCGGCAACTGGCAACCGGCAACTACACCGTCCGCCTCTCCGCCGAAGACCCCCTCGGCACGGCGGCTATCCCGGTCACGGCTAATCTCGCCGTTGATTACAGCCAGCCGACTATTTCGAATCTCTCGGTTGAACCGGCGATCTTTTCGCCCCAGCCGAATGGGGTGAACGACCAGGTTGTCATCAGCCATGCCTTGGCCAAGCAGTCGTATGTAACGGTGAAAATCAAACAGGGCGACACGATCATCAGAACGCTTGAAGCGGATAAACTAACGGAGGCGTATGTCCCGGCCTCTGGCTTGTCGGCGAAGAAAGTCAAAACTATGGGCATCCCGACTCACATTTGGGATGGGACTCTCGACTCGGGACTCGCGACTCGTGATGGGACTTACACGATCGAGATATCCGTCATTGATGCCGCGGGGAATACTCATAAGACGGAAAAGACCGTCGAGGTTGATAACACTCTTCCACCTGTCCCTGTTGTTGATACTCTGCCAGGTTATACCAATGAGGCAGCCTGCCTAATCACAGGGGCAGGGGAGATCGGTTCCGCCATAATTGTCTATGACAATGACAGCTCAGCCGACTCCGGTTCTGTTGACAGTCTCGGCAGGTTTAGCGTTTCTATTAATCTCTCTGGCGGAACTAATGAGGTCAAAGCAAAGTCACAGGATGTCGCCGGGAATATTACCGATTATTCAGCCGTCCAAACTGTCAATTATGAAACTGACGCGCCAATCGTTTCGGATCTTCAGGTTCCCCTCAATCCGGCAAAAGTCGGGACTTTCACTCTGACTTTTGAGGTTTCGGAAACACTTGAGGCCAATCCAATAGTTCGGATCAATCAGGAAACCGCGACGTTCAGTCGCCGGTTTCCGACCTCAAACGACTTGAATTATGAATATTCTTACAATGTCACCTCGGCCGACCAGCAGGGCCTTGCCTCTATCACGATCGAGGCGACCGACCTCGCTAACAATCTAACAATCTATCAATCTAACAATCTCTTGACAATCGACACTATTTTGCCGGAGAAGCCGATTCTTTCTCTGCTGCCCGCAAACACCAACCAGCAGGAGAAAGTGGTTACGGGCGAAGCGGAAGCGAATTCAAAGATAAAGATTTATCGAAACGGGGCCCTGGCGGGAGAAACGACCGCCGGGGGAAACGGACTTTTCAGCCAACAGATAGAATTAGAGCTCGGGTCTAACGCTATTTACGCGACCGCGACTGATTCGGCGAGCAACGAGAGCGTTTCAAACGAATCTCAAGTGGTTATTTTTGACACGCAGAACCCGGTGTTCAGCAGTGTGAACATTAATCCCAATCCGGCACGGGCCGGGCCTGCCGCCATAACATTTGTTTCTTCAAAGACGCTCGAAGCGAATCCGCTCGTTACCGTTAACAATAATTCTGTTTCTTTCGGCTCTCTTAATAATTTGACTTATACTTACAACTACAATGTTACTAATGCCGAGACTCAAGGAACCGCGACGATTCAGATTCAGGGAATCGACCTGGCGGGAAATTCCGGCTCGAAGACATCAAATTTTGTAGTCGATACGATTTATCCTGTCGTCTCCAATCTTTCAGTCTCGCCTAATCCCGCTAAAGCCGGGAGTTTAACCATGACCTTCGAAGTGCCTGAGACTCTTGAAGCCGATCCGGTTGTCAAAGTAAACGGAGAACTCGCGGCTAAAGTTCCAGGAACCGAGAATTTATTCTCAGGTTCCTGGCGATACGTTTACGCTTACAACATCACGAACTTCGACCAACAAGGTCCCGCGATCATTTCCATCGAAGCAACTGATTTAGCTTTCAATATTACACAATCCGTTTCAAACAATTTATTGACGATTGATACACTTGCTCCTGCCAAACCGGTTTTAGCAACTCTCCCGCAGTTTACTAATTCAGATAGTATTATAGTAGCCGGAACAGCGGAACCGGGTTCAAATGTTAAGATTTACAAAAACGGTTTGCAGGTTTCAAAGGGCAATGCGGGCAGTGACGAAAGTTTCAGCCAGACCATTGCTTTGAGTATCGGCAATAACAGCATTTATGCCACGGCAACCGATGCGGCGGGCAATGTGAGCGTACAAAGTGACAGTCAAACGGTTATTCTTGACCAGACGCCGCCGAGCATCTCGAATGTTGACATTAATCCTCAGTATGCAAAGTTGGGAAGCAAGGTAACGATTGACTTCAGCGCATCCGAGACTTTGCTCGACGACCCGATCGTCAAAGTCGGCGGCAATAGCGCGACCAAAGAGAGCAAGATTATTTATTCCTCTAGCCGTATTGACTATTCGTATTCATACACTATTACCGGAACCGATCCCGACGGCGCCACACCCGTTACCATCGAAGCGACCGACTTGGCCGGAAACACCGATTCGTTCACCACGAGCGCAGTCGAGGGGTTGATAGTTGACAAAACCAGCCCCGAAGTCAGCAACCTTTCCGTCAGCCCCAACCCGGCCAGCATTCCGGAAGTTTCCGGGCAGGTGAGTATTAAGTTTAATGTCAGCGAGCCGCTCAAGGAAGCGCCAAAGGTTTACGTAACACAGAACGAGGCCGCTCCTCAGCAACTAGTTACTAGTGGCCAGTGGCAAGTGGCTAATGGCCGGTGCGAAGCCAAATATGACGTTGTGAGCGGTTACGACGGCCCGGCTCTCATTACCATCGAAGTGACTGATTTAGCAGGCAACATAGAACTTAGAACCTGGAACATTTTAACGATTGACACGACCAAGCCCGTCATCAGCAACATTGCCAGCTCCATCGGCAGCAACCCGGAATTTACCAAGTTTGCCAAAGAGGGGTCAGAGGTCACTATCCGCTTCCAATCATCGGAAAATCTCAAGTTTAACCCTGATGTAAAAGTGAATGGGAATTCTGCTGCTTATGATTCCCTCAATCTTGGGGAATATACTTATAAATATCCGATCACGAATTCCGACATTAACGGCAACGCTACCGTTTCGATCTCCGGCTTCGACTTTGCGAATAATGAGGGGACAGCGGAAACGTCAACTTCTGCGGAGAGTTTTGTCATCGATCTGGTCAAGCCAACCGTTGTGATCTCATCCGACCCGGGCATGATCGCCGAGCCAAGCCCATTCTCGACTAACGCCTCGTCGGAAGTCGGCCACCGCCAGACCAGATTGCGATATGAAACGAGTGAGTACGGGCAGGTGAGCGTGAAGATCCACAAAGTGCCTAACAGCCAGACAGTATATGTTCGGTCGGATTTTAACGATAACAATCTTGTCGCCTCATTTGACGATGGTTGGCGGAGTGGCGGGGAACATTATCGGGTCTGGGACGGAACGATCCAGGCGAATCAATCTGCTTATGATCTTAACGGCAACGGCTTTGCCGATCCCGGTAAATACGCTTTCATCGTGGAAGTGAAGGATCGGGCCGGCAACGTCATCGAAGGGAAATGGGGCGGTACCTGCTGGATCCAGGATAATGTTCTCTCACTCGGCCAGCCCGATGCGGTGGAAATTGGAGGCGACAACCCGCGGCCAAAATTCTTTTCACCGAACGGTGACGGCAGTTTGGACACAACAACCGTTTGGTTCAGGGTTAAACTCGGAGTCGCTCCTGCCGAGCCGCTCTTGCCGGAGAGGATAGGGGTTTTGGCAATTCCGGATGACTTCAAATGGGTCGGCGACAAAAAGTTGATTGGGACTTACACGGTCAGGGTTTGGGATGAAAGCAAGACGACGCTGATCAGGACAGTAGCCAAAGACGCGCCTCTCGATTCAAACACAATAATATATGAGGTCTGGGATGGGAAAAATGGAACAGGGGCCGACAAACTGACGCCCGGTAGTTACGTAACGGATGGGAATTATAAGATCGAAATTGACGCCCGCGATTATATCGGCGGCCAAGCCGAGAATAATCTATTAACCATGACCGTGACGGTCGATAATAATCCGCCACGGATTGTAAATAGTGAGCCGACAACTTTACCGACTACTCCCTGGAGCAATTCCGGCAAGAGTTATAATGTCGATCTCTATGATGACCACAATGCTTATGCTTCGAAACTAAGATATGCGCATTACACGGTTTATACCGCGTCAAATCAGACCGGCACCCGCCAGATCGGCTGGACGACCATTTTCCCGGATGAGCTGAACGCCAATTCTTTTACGACCGATTGGGGATCGGATATCTTTGGGCTTTGTGGCGAGGGGGGCTATTATGTTTCCGTCAGCGCTGTCGATTACGCTGGGAATTCGATCGCGCAAAATGATGTCTTTTTTGTGAAGAAGGATACGGCCAATCCATATTTTAATTCGATCGGCTTTTCTGGCGCTCAGCCAAGCACCTGGACGAATAACTTTAATACAACCTGCAACTTCTCCGGTGCGGATGCCAGTTCAGGGGTTTCACGCTATATCGGCTATGTCGATGGAGAATACTGGGGTAAGAATGATCGAGATTCCGGGACGGATCCCGGCACTTATTTGATTGGCTCCCCATGGAGCTTCCAGCTGCCGGAAGGGATCCATACTGTTCAGCTCCGGGTTGACGATAATGTCGGTCAGAATGTTTCGTCGTCTATTTACACGTTTTATGTTGATTCGCAAGCGCCGGTTGTTACAATGCCGGGAGAATTGACTTTTAACCCATATACGAACGGGAGTGTCACGGCAAATTTTACCGCTTCCGACCCGGGGCAATCAGGGTTTTCTCTTTCTGCCAGGATAATCTATACTGGCCGGACCGTTAAATCATTGAGCGTAATTAATGATGGAAACTCCAATTATCATATAACCTGGAACGGAACAAATGATAATAATGATTATGAGAATGATGGGGATTATGGGCTGGAAGTTACGGCTTCAGATGGAGCGGGTAATTCAACCACGAAATATTCCAGCATAGGCCTGCGGGATGATCAAAGGATCACGAACAATGCCAGCGATTCGTCTTCTCCCTATTTGTTTGCCGGGCAGGGAAATAATTTGAATTTGCAGTGGATTGAGGGTGGGGCTGACGATAGCAGGGCGGTAATGGCCGACGCGGCAGTAAGTACCGGCTGGGTTGCTGCGAAGGACGATTTGGCAGCTAACGCGGCATTTTACATTGATCATCGGCAGATGGTCATAGTATATTGTCGGGCTGACGGCGAATATATCGAAAGGCACAGGATTTATACTAATTTAAATCAGCTTGTTTGGTCTGAGCCAAATGGCACAGGCGGTGGTGAGGAAACGCATCTCGTATATTTGGGCATTGGCAGCTATTATGCTAATGTGAGTTTGGACTTTCGCTTTGGAAGCGGCAGCGGCTATACCAAGGTGAATTATATTGATCGTAAGTTCAGCCAATATTCATCCGCCGGTTCAAATTTCGGGCAATCCTGGGGCAGCATATTAGGGCCACAAATAGTGGACGGCCCTACTGGCGGAATAACGACAAGTGGCGTCCATTCAGTCAAGGCGGAAAGCTCAAAAATCTGGTACAAGCGCGGCTCATCGGCCTGGGTCAATATTACAAATGCAGTTCCTGTTTATGGCGGAGGAACAAGATCGGCCCCTACGGTCACGGCGGATAATAATGGAAACGCATATGTCGCCTGGGAAGATACTCGCGATAACCCGGCTGGAGGGCGAGAGATCTATTTCCAAAAAATCCCATCTAACTTTGCCCGGATAACTGGAAGTGTCCAAGGTGCGGTAATTAAAGCGGAAACGCAGCCAGTTATCGTAAGTATGTCCGCCACCATCGAAACCCCTCTCCTCATCACCCCAGCAGACAAAAAAGAGAACGTCTCTTCCCTCCGCCCCACCTTCGAATGGAAGCACCGAAAAGGCAACGCGACCCAATACAATATCGACATCGCCAAAAACGACACATTCTCGATTGCCCATCAGACATTCAATAAGTCCGCCAACGCCGGGTCTCCCGATAAGACCGACGCAACGCTTTATTACTTCAACTATGCCATCCACGAATTCGATCCGGGACTGGATAAGGACACTTATTATTGGAAAGTCACAGCGCTCTCGACGAATGAAGCGGCAACATCGGAGGTCTGGTCTTTCACAATTGCCCCCGATCTGACCCTGACCGATATTACCAATTACCCCAATCCTTTCAACCCGAACAGGGAAAAGACAAAACTCCGCTACCGCCTCTCGACCGACGCGAGCGAGGTTAAGATCAGGATCTACGATGTCACCGGCGCCCTTGTCACTGAGCTTGATGGCACGACTGCCGGAGAGGCCTCGAGCATCTGGGGCAAATATAACGATGTCGAGTGGGATGGGAGGAATGGAAGAGGGGACATTGTCATGAACGGAATATATCCATTTGAAGTGACGGCGCGACTTGGAGACAGGTCTGTCAGCGGTCGCGGCAAGATCGCGGTGCTCAAATAATGAGATATTTAACCTTGTTGTTCATTGTGTCATTGTTAATTGTTCATTGCGCGTTTGCGCAAGGACAAGCGGGAACAGACATCGCCATCCTCAACGCCGGCGTCGGCGCCCGCGCCCTTGGCATGGGCAGTGCCTTCACGGCGATCGCGGACAATGCCGACGCTCCCTACTGGAACCCGGCTGGGTTAGGGCAGGTTACTTCGAGCGAGATCACGACTATGCAGACCAAACTCTCAACCGATGCCGACCATTACTATATCAGCTATGTCCGCCCCGCGCTGGGCGGCACGCTCGGTATTTCCTGGATCCAGATCGGTCTCGGCAGTATCAGCCAGACCTCGGCGGAGGTCGATATCAATAACGAGGTGCAGAATCTCAGTATCTTCAGCTACTTTTCAAACGCCTATCTTCTTGCTTACGGCAAGAATCTCAATGACCATATCTCGGTCGGCCTGACCGGCAAGTATCTAACAAGTGATATGGCGGGCATCAGCGGCGGGCAGGGTAGCGGTTATAGCGTAACCCCTGGCTTGCTGATCAGATTATCGTCCATCGTCTCTCGTCCTTCGTCCATCGTAACAATTGGCCTCAAACTTGACGACGCCCTCAATCAACAACAATGGGGCACCGGCACTGTAGAGAAAGTCCCGCCCAAGCTTCGGCTTGGCTTGGCGTATCACGCGCCTAACCCCGGCACCTTCGCCGTTGATGTTTCCCAAACAATGAGATCAAACTATTCCCCCGATGTTTCCGCCGGTTACGAGTGGGCCGACAGGTTCTTGTCGTTTCGGGTCGGCTACGCGGGGAGCGGCCTCACAGCCGGGGCCGGATTTGCCATCAATCAGGCGAGGGTTGATTACGCTTATGTCAATAATCGGGAACTCTCGTCAAGCAATGTCCACCGAATATCGCTGAGCGGCATCTGGTAAGCAAACCTCTTTTTCTTCCCCCTTGTTCCCATTTGTGCTACAATTCAAAATATGCAGGAGAGCAAAAAACCGAAATTTTCCGGCTTTGGCAAACCGGGCGAACGGATCGAGGAAAAAGCCGAGCGCTATTTCCTCTCCGGCAAGGGGACCGACCTCGGCTGTGTGCTTGAGGTGCGCGAGGAGATCAAGAACCCTTCTTTGCTTGAAGTCGAGATCCGGGGCAAGATCGCGAAAGGAGCCGGCTGGACCCGCCTGCGCTTTGAGGTCTTTGATAAAGGCAATTTAACCGTGCCAGCGACCTCGTTCGAAGAAGATTACCTGATGGAGGGGCTCTCCGCCGACCATTTTAAATCATATTCTTTCCCGATCTTGGGTATCGTCAAGCGCCCGCACAAAGTCCAGATCATGGTGGTCGGCCCCGCCGAAGCTGATCTGGAGATCCAGAATGTCCATCTTCGGTAGGAGAGCCAATGCCGCCAGCCTTTCCTCCTCCAGCCTTTGCCTGCTCCTGTTCCTGCTCCTGTGCCTATTCCTTTCTCCCTCCAGCTGCGGCACCGTCGTGGTGAGTCCAACAGTTCTCGATAACATCCGCACCGCCAATTTCTCTGGCGTCCTGACCGGCGCCTTTGTCAACGGCTTTGAAAATATCGCCTCGTTCGAAGCCGACAGCGGCAAACGCCTGGCCGTCATTCTCTGGTATGTCAGCTGGCAGTCGCCTTTCCCCACGGCGGACGCCGACACGGTCTACGCTAACGGCAGCGTGCCGCTCCTGACCTGGGAGCCGTGGATCTACAACGCGGCGGGGACGCTCGAGGCGATCGCCTCCGGCAGTTACGAGAGCTATGTCACCAGCTTTATCCAGGCGGCCAAAGATTGGGGCAAGCCCCTCTTTCTCCGCTTTGCCCACGAGATGAACGGCAACTGGTATCCCTGGAGCGGGCAGCCAGAAAATTATATCCGGGCCTGGCGCTACATATATAATGTAAAAAGTAATTTGAAGGCCGATAATGTCATCATGGTCTGGTGCCCCAATAACGACAGCGTGCCGACCGATTCATGGAACGACGCGGGCAACTATTATCCGGGCGATGCCTATGTCGACTGGATCGGCCTGGACGGCTACAACTTCGGCTTCTCCAATTGGGAAACGTTTGACCAGGTTTTCAGCGGTATCTATACGGCTCTGGCCGCCCTGACGAGCAAGCCGCTCATGATCGGCGAATTCGCCTGCGCCGAGGACGCCGGCGACAAGGCCGCCTGGATCAGCGGCGCTTTCACCAAAATCGAGGCGTCGTATCCAAGGCTCAAGAGTTTCGCCTGGTTCAACATCAATAAGGAGAGGGACTGGCGGGTCCAGTCGTCGGCCTCGGCCGAAGTGGCCTACAAAAATTCCTTGCAAAACAGTTATTATTTGGATAGGATACTCTAACGTACTGAAGGTGACAGATTTTTGGGCAATTCAGCAAAAAAAACTAAAAAGAAAAAGCTCTGGCAGAGGATAAAGCAATACCGCATAGCGTATTATTTTATTCTGCCGACGGCGCTGGCGATGCTCTTTCTGCATCTCTTGCCGATTGCGCAGGGCATCTACATGTCGTTCCTCAATCTCAACCAGATCACCCTCCAGCAATATCTGCTTGCCCCGTTCGTCGGCCTCGATAACTTCTACAAGGTCCTCATCGACCCGGGCAGTCCGATCCGCATTGGCCTCTTCGAGGCGGTCAGGAACACTGTCATCTACACGGTCATCGTGACGATCGGGACCCTGGGAGTCGGCATGGTCGTGGCGCTCATGCTCAACCGCAAATTCTTCGGCCGCCCCGTCGTGCGCACCCTCTTTCTTTTTCCCTGGATCGTGCCGACTTACGTGACGGGGCTGCTCTGGGGGATCATGTGGCTGAGAGAGGGCGGGCTGGTCAATGTCCTCCTTGTCGACTGGCTGCATCTTATGCCGCATAAACTTTCCTGGCTGACCGGGCCCAATACTATCTGGGCGATCATCATCCCTACGATCTGGCGCTACTGGCCGCTCTCGATGCTCATGCTGCTGGCCGGCCTCCAAACGATCCCCGACGAGCTCTACGAAGCGGCCGATATCGACGGCGCCGGCCCCTGGCGCAAGTTCTGGATGATCACCTGGCCGATGCTGCGCCCCGTCTGGTTCATCCTCATCCTCTTCGGCCTCATCTACAACACTTATTCGTTCAACATCGTGATCATGATGTTCGGCTTCGGCGCCGGCTTCCCCGGCGAGTGGGGCGACCTCATGATGACGAACATCTTCCGCAATTCGTTCCAGCTCTGGAACTTCGGCACCGGGGCGGCCGCCTCGGTCCTCCTGCTCATTGTCATGATCGCCATCGTCAATGTCTGGTTCCGCTACTTCAAGAAAGCCGAGGAAATGCAGTGATGCCCTATTACGTCAAGAAGCGGATAACCGATATAGTCATCAGCATCGTCATGCTCATGTTCCTCGCCTTGACGCTTCTGCCTGTTGGCTGGATGGTCTTCTCCTCGCTCAAGAGCTCAACCGACATCGCCATCGGCCGGGTGGGGCTCTCGCGCAGTATCGACGGCAAAGTCGATGTCCACTGGAGCAACTATGTCGACATGTGGAAGAACGTCAACTTCGGCCTCTATCTCAAGAACTCGCTCGTTATCTGCGGGGCGACGATGCTCATCGCCATGGTCTTCTCGACGTTAGCGGCCTACGCCCTCTCGCGTTTCCGCTTCCCCGGCTCCGACCTTTTCAGTAACGCAATCCTGGCGACGCAAATGATCCCGGCTATCATGTATCTTATCCCGATCTACATCATGTTCGTCAAATTCACGCTCATGACCGGCATTCCGGTCAAGGGAACCTATTGGGGGATCACGCTTATCTATTCGGCCTTCTTCATCCCGTTCTCGATCTGGATCCTGCGCGGCTTTTTCGCCTCGATCCCTAAGGAGCTTGAAGAATCGGCCCGCATCGACGGCTGTTCGGCCTTCCAGGTCTTCTGGTATATCGCCTTGCCGCTCGCCATCCCCGGCATCATCGCCACCGGCATCTATATTTTCCTCACCGCCTGGGACGAACTGATGTTCGCCTGGGTCCTGACCAACGCCGATACGATGACGATCCCGGTCGGCATCCGGCTCTTTGTCGGCAATTACCAGAACCGCTTTGACCTGATGATGGCGGCCGCCACGGTGGCGACACTGCCGGTCGTCGTGTTATTTTTGCTGTTGCAGAAATATATCGTGCGCGGTTTAACCGCCGGCGCGGTCAAAGGTTAGAAAGGAGTTTACAGCTGTGTTCAGGAAGTTGTTAGTCGTTAGTTGTTTGTCGTTAGTTGTAAGTTTGGCCTGGGCGCGCGAAGTTTACGTAGGAGTTTTCCGCGAAGGCGCCCCGCGCAACCTGGGCTATATAACACAGTTCGCCCAGCAGGCGGGCAAGAAGCCGGCCCAGATCATGTGGTACCAGGACTGGGCGCAGGCCTTCCCTAAAGAAGACGCGCAAAAAGTCATCGATTACGGCGCCGTGCCGCACATCGTCTGGGAGCCGTGGTACTGGAGCGACAATAACAAGATCAAGTTAAAAGACATCACCGGCGGCAAATGGGACAGCTACATCTCTGCCTGGGCCAAGGGAGTCAAGGAATTCGCCCAGCCGATCTTCCTGCGCCCCGCCCACGAGTTCAATATGGAGGGCTATCCGTGGGGGATCGTCAATAACGACAAGAATCCAGATCTTTACATAAAGGCCTTTCGGCATATAGTTGATATCTTCAAGAGAGAAGGGGCCAAGAACGCCAAATTCGTCTGGTCGCCGATGAACTATTCGTTCCCCAACGAACCGTGGAACAACTGGGAGAAGGCCTATCCGGGCAGCGATTACGTCGACTGGATCGGCTTTGACGGCTACAACTGGGGGACGACCCAGAGCTGGAGCGATTGGCAGGCGTTCAAATACCTGTTCCGCGACCAGGTGCGCCGCGCGCGCAAGCTCTGGCCCGGGAAGCCGATCATGATTGCCGAGTTCGCGGCCGCCGAGCAGGGCGGCGACAAAGCGGCCTGGATCAGGGAAATACCTGATTACTTAAAAACGAGCATGCGCGGCATCGACGCGATCACCTGGTTCGACCTCAAGAAAGAGGCCGACTGGCGGATCAATTCGACCGAGAGGTCGCTTGCCGCTTTCAAGCAGATCATGAAAGACCCGCTTTTTTCAAGCTCCGGCGAAGCCCTGGCAAAATTATCCGTGCCGGCTGAAAAGAAGTCAAAGAACGTGATCCAGGCCTGCAAAACGGATGGAGTCAAGTTTGACGGCAGCCTGGCCGAGTGGGCGAAGTGCCAACCGCTCGTCATGAAAGAGAGCTCATACTTTAAAGAAGGACTCGCCTGGGGCGGCCCGGCCGACCTCTCCGGCAAGGTCTATATAATGTACGACAAGGAGTACCTCTACCTGGCGGCCGATATCACCGACAAAACGCCGCTCGTCAACAAGAAGGAGCGCGGCGACATCTGGAACGGCGACGCGATCGAAATGGTCTTCTCGACCGACCCGGGCGCCGACAAGAACCGCGGCGACTTCGGGCGGAGCGATTTCCAGGTCGGCTTCGGCGCCGGCGACGGCAAGGGGGTCAAACCCTCGATCTGGAACTGGCAGCGACGGCGCAGTCCGACCGGCAGCGAAATTTTCGTGAAGAAAATCGACCAGACCGGGTATATAATAGAAGCGAAGATACCCTGGGCCTTCTTCGGCAGTTTTGTGCCGAACCCCGGGACAAAAGTCGGCTTTGACCTGGCGATCGATGACGCGGACGCCACCGGCGAGCGGGAAAAACAGCTGATCTGGAGCGGCGACTACTATTTCTACAAGGACCCGAGCGTTTGGGGCACGCTCGAATTCAAGTGAAATCCATGACCGGCAGGGCCGATAGATATAGATAAAGGGAGGAGATCGAAATGGAAAAAATTGCCTTTGTTTCAATGTTCCTTTGTTTCTGTGTTTCGCTGGCTTTCGCGATGGGTGGCCCGCCCCCGAAGAAGGGGCCTGGCGGCGTTGGCCTGGCGGAGAAGGTTTTCCTGATCGATGATTTTGAGTCGGGGAATATCAGGTCGCCCAGGGAGTGGTGGACTTTCGATCTGGAGACGGTTGAGCCGGTCGACAGCAAGGAACTGAAAGGCGGCGACGATAAGGTTGCCTCCTCGGTCGGCGAATATTCGCTGCTTCTCTCCGGCCTGGCCCGGAGCTGGTACGCCGGCGGCCTCGGCACCTACCTGGCTAAGGAAAACCAGGACCTCTCAAAATACGGCAATTTTCAAGCTGATATTTTCGGCAACGGGCCGGGTTCCGGCACGCTGAAAGTCGAGCTGGTTGATGACGACAGCAATAACTGGACGGTCGAGCAGGACCCGGAAAGAAATTACGCCGTGACCAAGGACGACAAATTCGTCTACGAGATCAAGGTTGATTGGGACGGCTGGAAGCGGGTTTCGATCCCGATCTCCGATTTTGTCCTTGAGAATTCCGGCGCGGGCGACGGCACCTGGAACCCGCAGATGTCGGCCGGCTCAGGCGGCCTGCTTCAGCTCCAGTTCATTGCTCTGGCGGTTGAAGAGACCGGCAAGGCGAACTTCAATGTCGACAACATTTCGCTTACAATGGAATAGTTATTGTGCATAGAGGGCTATTTAGTTTTGTCCTTTGCCTCCTGGTCGCGGCAGGCGCCGCGGCGGTCGAAGTCCAGCCCTTCACCGAGCTCTGGAACAACTTCGCCTATTACGACACCAATCTGGAGCGGCAGGGTTTCGCCTCGATCCTCGGCCGCTGCGAGGGGAAGGTCGGCATCTATCTGCCCGATTCGCCCTTCCAGCTCTACGGCGCCTATTACGGCACGACTTCGCAGACGAGCGATTATTTCGACAACTCTCTTTTTGCGGGGGCCGGCCTGCGCGTTAAGCCGATCGAGGGCCTGATCAAAAGAAAAGACAGGACCTGGCTGAACGAATGGATTCCCGACATAAAGATCTTCGTTGAGGGATTAGGCGCCAACTACTTGAAGGGGGCGGCCTCGGCCGAATCGGCCGGGCTCTCTAAGACAGATACCAGGCTCGGGCTTGACCTCTGGCACGAGTGGAACCTTGACAAACCCGACGAGGGGAGTCCTTGGGGCGAGCTCTGGACCAATCTGTCGTATCGGAGCAGTAATTTCGGCTGGGAACCATTCAATAATTACATTTTCTATTTTCAGCCCAAGGTCGGCCGGCACCTCGGCCGCGGCATCGAGCCGTACCTGCGGGCGGACATTGTCTACTCGGGGAAAAGCGGCGCCAGTTATTCATTCCTGAACGTGGCTGACTACGGCGTCGGCATCAGGTTCGAGCCCTGGCGCAACCGGGAAGGCGCCAGCGAACTCCTCGGCAAATTCAAGATGTTCTTCGAGGTCCTCGGCGTGAGTTATCTTAAGGATAAGCCGGCGGCGGCCAACCAGGTCGTCGATCGTGACCTGCGCTTCGGCATCGACTTCTCATTCGGCAGGGTCTACTAAGAAAAATTAAGTATTAAGAATTAAGGATTAAGAGGGTGGAAAGTGTATCTAATTGCTGGACTTGGCAACCCCGGACCGGAGTACGAGAACACCCGCCACAACCTCGGGTTTAGGGTTGTTAATGAGTTAGCATCGCGGCTTGGCCTCACTTCATTTAAAGAAAAACACCATTCTCTGTTGGCCGAAGGCAAGATCGGCGGCCACAAGGTTATCCTCGCCCAGCCGCAGGCATTCATGAACAATTCCGGCCCGGCGGTGCGCGGCCTGCTTGCCTGGTACAAGATCGAAACGGCCAAACTGATCATTGTTTATGATGATGTCGACCTCGAGGTCGGCATGGTCCGCGCGCGCGAAAAGGGCGGGGCCGGCGGCCACCACGGCGTTGAATCGATCATCGAGAGCATCGGCTCAAGCGAGTTCGCCCGCGTCAGGGTCGGCGTCGGACGCGAGAACCTGACCGGCGACGTCAGCGATTATGTCCTCCAGAACATTCCCCCCGCGCAGAGAGAGGCGCTTGAGGCGGCGGTCGTTGCGGCGGCCGAAGCGGTTGAAACACTCATCAATGCCCGCCGCTGAAGTCGTTGACCGCCTCGCGGCTTCCCCATACTTTAAAGACAGGACTTCGTTTGCCGGGCTGATCGGCGGCTCGAAAGCGGCCGTCCTCGCGGCGCTGACGCGCCGGGGGAAAGGTTTCCTTGTCGTCACTGCCAGCTCGGCCGGCGCGGAAAAACTGCGGGACGAGTTCTTGCTTTTCTCCGGGGAAAACATTCGTCTTTTTCCCGCTCTCGACATTGACCCTGATGAGGGTCTCTCCCCCAGCCGTGAACTGGTCGGCCAAAGGCTCGAGATCTTAAACCTCTGGCAGAGAAGAGAGCCGATCTTTGTCGTCGCCCCGCTCAAAGCGGTTCTGACAAGGACAAGCAAATCGGTCCAGGGGGTAAGGATATCGGGTGATCAGGGGATCAGGAAGTGGGGACCGGGGGATCAGGAGATCGGGGGGAGAGATAAATTAATTGAAGAACTGGTTGAGCTCGGCTACCGGCGGTTTGATATTGTCGGCGAGCGGGGCGAGTTCAGCGTGCGCGGCGGCATTGTCGACGTCTTCCCGCTCTCTGAAGATCATCCCGTGCGGCTCGAATTCCTGGGCGACAGGGTCGATTCGATCAGAAAATTCGATCAGTTCTCCCAGCGCTCGATCGCGCCGCTCAAAGAAACGATTTTGCTGCCAGCTTCGGAGAGCCGCGATTCGTCTGTCTTTGACCATCTTCCCGAGAATGCTGTCCTGATCCTTGATGAGCGGGTGGAGATCGACCGCGCCGCCGACATCACCCTCTCAAGTTTTCTCACGCCGGACGAGCCGGCGGCCTTTGCCGCGCCGCCGAGTTATATCGGCAAGATCGAAGAGATTCCCGCTCAAGCGCTGTTGATCAGCCGGCACTCCCCGCGCTTAAAAGAAGAAAGGCCGGAGCTCAATGTGGCCGCCGGCGAGCTTTCCGGCGGTTTTGTTTTTGAGGGGCTGGAGGTCTTAACCGACCGGGAGATATTTGGCGAAACAGGGGTTGTCCGCAAAACGAAGAAAGCGGCCCGTGAAGGCGTGGCCGAAAACCTTCTGGCCGATCTCAAGATCGGCGATTATGTTGTCCACGAGAATTACGGCATCGGCGTCTTCCGCGGCCTGGAGGTCCTTGAGCTTGACGACGTGAAGCAGGAATATCTGCTCATCGAATACGCGCAAGGGGATAAGCTCTACGTGCCGCCGCCAATGATCGGCCTGGTCGAAAAATATTCGGGCGGCGGCGACGCCGCGCCCCGCTTAAGCCGCCTGGGGACCAAGACCTGGCTCAAGACGAGGAGCCGCGTCAAACAGTCA
>METM01000016.1:31870-73813 GCA_001772335.1 candidate division WOR-1 bacterium RIFCSPHIGHO2_01_FULL_53_15 | reverse complement strand
GACGCAGGAACTCTTGTCTCTCTACGCCAAGAGGGAGCGGGTCGAGAAAGCGCCGTTCCCGGCCGACGACGTCTGGCAAAAGGAGCTTGAAGCGACGTTTCCCTATGACGAGACCCCCGACCAGATCAAGACGATCGCCGATGTCAGGCAGGATATGGAGTCCGGCCGGCCGATGGACCGATTGGTCTGCGGGGATGTCGGCTACGGCAAGACCGAAGTCGCCATCCGCGCGGCGGCGAAAGCCGCCTCGGCCGGCAAACAGGTGGCAATTCTTGCCCCCACGACGATCCTGGTCGAACAGCACTTCAATAACTTCAGCCAACGCTTCAAGAACTCGCCCTACTCGGTCGAGATGCTCTCGCGTTTCCGCTCGCCTAAAGAGCAGAAAGAGGTGGTTAAACTGCTGGCTAGCGGCGGCGTCGATATCGTCGTCGGCACGCACCGCCTGCTCTCCAAGGATATCAAATTCCGCGAGCTGGGGCTCCTGGTCGTTGACGAGGAGCAGAAGTTCGGCGTAACGCACAAGGAAAAGATCAAGCAGTTGAAAGAGTCGGTCGATGTCCTGACCATGACGGCGACGCCGATCCCCCGCACGCTCTACTTTTCGCTGGCCGGCGCGCGCGCCATGAGTTTAATTTCAACGCCGCCGGTCGACCGCTCGCCGATCCGCACTTATGTTCTGCCGTATTCGGAAAAGGTTATCCGCGAAGCGATCACCAGGGAGATCGAGCGCGGCGGCCAGGTCTATTTTGTCCATAATTATGTCGAGACGATCGCGGGGGCGGCGGCCGCGATCAAACGGCTGGCGCCGGGCGCCAGGGTGGCGGTCGGCCACGGCCAGATGGACGGGCAGGAGCTTGAGCGGACAATGCTCGATTTCCTGAACAAAAAATACGACGTCCTTGTCTGCACTTCGATCATCGAGTCGGGACTTGATATTCCAAACGTCAACACGATTCTCATCGATCGTGCCGACCGCTTTGGGCTCTCACAGCTCTACCAGATACGGGGGAGAGTGGGACGCTCGGCGGTGCGCGCTTATGCGTATCTCTTTTATCATCCCGCGCGCAGCATGTCGGATACGGCGGTCGAGCGGCTGAAGGCGATCCAGGAGTTCACGGCGCTCGGCTCGGGCTATAAATTAGCGATGAGGGATCTGGAGATCAGGGGAGCGGGTAATCTCCTCGGCGCGGAACAATCGGGCCACATCTACGAAGTTGGCTTCGATCTCTACTGCGAACTGCTTGAGGAAGCGGTCAAAGAAGTGAGAGGCGAGACGGTCGTTTCGCCGCGCGAAGTCGATATCGATCTCAAAGTCGAGGCCTCGATCACGGCCCATTATGTCCCCGACGAACGGCAGAGGATCGCGCTCTACCGCCGGATGAACCTGATCGTAACGGATGAGGGGATAGTGGATATTAGAAAAGAGCTTGAAGACCGTTTTGGCAAACTGCCTTCTGCTGCGGAGACGCTGCTGCGGGTCTTGGGGTTGAAAGTTCGGAGTTTGGAGTTGGGAGTTAGGAGTATTAAAGAAAAAGACGGTAAAATTCGCATTGAATGGCTGTCAAAGAAAGTCAAAGAGATAGAAGTTAATAAAAAAGACAAAATTAAACTTGTGTTGAGTGAGTTGGGAACCCCACACTAAAGTGTGGGGAATAATACCCCATACTTCAGTATGGGGTTTTGGCTGCTAAGTATTGCTGGATGATATTCCTGTCGCGAACGATCACTAATGGTTTCCCTTTCGGGCTTTTGATCACTAATTTTTCCGGGGTCGCTTCAATGTTACCGACGCCGGAATCCTGCCTTGATGTCTGAGCGAGGTAGTTGAGGACCAACAGTTTCAGTATATCAGGATTTAACTTATCGCCGAGAAAAATCTTTGGTTCAACGATGAATTCCGTATGCTTGGCGGCGATGACCGAGGCGCTGCCCGAATTGCGCCACATGTTTTTTATTAATTCTTCTAATTTTTCCAGAGCGCTTTTATTGTCAGACACCGACCGTTCCTCCGATCATCTGTTGTTCTTTGGCGGCCGTCGCGACCAACCCCCTGGCTTTGGGCAGGCTGCCCAGCAGGACAAAGAGAGTAGCGAGATTGCCGCCGGGCTGGGCAAGCGCCAGGTCGTCATCGCTGGCGGAAGGGATTTCCGGATGGAATTTAAGGTCCTGGGGCTTTGTGGCGTCGGCGGATAACTGAGCCAGATCTCTGCCTAATCCCGCTGAAGATTCCGTTGAAGCCGGTCTGATCTGGACTCGCATCTCCGGCGGGGTCTTCGCTTCCTTGACCCGGCCGATCGCTCCTTTTAAATAATCACTGTTTGCAGGTATATTGACCATTTATTTATGCCTCAAAAGTCAGCCGTCCGGCTTTAAGGTCGTTTTTGATGACAGAAGCGAGATTCGGCAATTCATTCGGTTTCATGTTAAAATTTTCGTTGAAAAATTTAATTACCGATTGCGCCTTGAGGTTCGGATCAAGGACCGCTTTGTCGTCGGTGATGACCGGCTGGCCGTCGATCTTGAGCGCGCCCAGGATGTCGATGACTTCCATCGGCGAATTTAGCCCGAGCGCTTTTAGATCGGGGCCCTGATTGTTGTTGTCCGGTCCTACTGCCATAAGATTATTTTTTCTCTCCCTTTCCATCAATATTATCGGGTTTACTCGCGAAATTCTTGCATCCTCACCTGCTAACGCTTAACCGGCCCCCCCCTCTTCATTTCATGGAGAGGGGGGGGGCTTTTTTCCTTCTCCATCGCAGATGGAGAAGGGGGCATGTTTAACGTCAGCGGATGAGGTATAATTAGGCAATGAGAACCGGTCAAAAATTCGAGGATTTTATCGAAATTGTGCGCAAATTGCGCAAAGAGTGCCCCTGGGACAGGGAGCAGACGATCGAGAGTTTGAAACCCTATCTCGTTGAAGAGGTCTATGAGGCGATCGAGGCGATCAATGACAGGGCCTACGACCGGCTGGCGGAAGAACTGGGCGACATGCTGCTTCATATTGTTATGCTCTCGGTCTTTGCTGAAGAGAAAAAGCAGTTTGAGATTGAAGATGTCATTAATTCGATCACTTCTAAAATGGTCCGGCGGCATCCGCATGTCTTCGGCAAGGCGAAGGCGAAGGATAAGGCGCAGGTCTGGTTGAGGTGGGAAAAGATCAAGGCTAAAGAAAAAAAATCCAAGGGGCAAAAGCACCGGGGGATACTTGCATCGATCCCTCAATCACTGCCCGCGCTCTACCGGGCGGACAAGGTCCAGCGGCGGGCGGCGCGGGTGGGTTTCGATTGGGACAAGGTCGCGGGCGCTTGGAAAAAAGTTCACGAGGAGCTGGACGAGGTCCACGAAGTGCTCGAGAAGGGGAAGATAGTAGAAAGCAGAAAACAGAACACGGAACGCAGGAGGTTGAAAGAGGAACTCGGAGACCTGCTCTTTGCTATCGTTAATGTCGCGCGGAAACTGGACATCGACGCGGAAGACGCGCTCCAGGAGGCCAATGCAAAGTTCATGCGCCGGTTCTCGCACATCGAGAAAAAGCTTGAAAAGAAGAAGATGACCGTCGCCCAAATGGACGCCCTCTGGAACAAGATCAAAACCGCCGAGAGATAGATTAAATATGCTATAATTATCGTCATGAAAGTCAACTGGAGAAATATACTAACCTATTCACTGCTGATCCTGGTCGGGATCATGCTGGTCGCCCCGCTTTTTTCGCCGGAGAAGAAGGTTCAGGAGGTCGCTTTTTCGGAATTTCTGAACTACATTGACCAGTCAAAGGTCAAGGAGGTCACGATCGCCGGCGATCTCGTCTCCGGCGTCCTGGCCGACAAATCGCTCTTCCGCACGCGTGCCCTCAACTATCCCAATCTCATCCCGACCTTGCGCGAGAAAGGGGTCTCAATCAAAGTTGAACCTCCGATGGAAGAAAACTGGCTCATAAGCTTGCTGATGCAGCTCCTGGCCCCCGTCGCCTTCTTCGGCCTCCTCTGGTGGCTGATGCTCCGGCAGGCGCAGGGGGTCAACACGCAGGCGATGTCTTTCGGGCGGGCGAATATCAAACCGCAGGTCGGCAAGGTCAACGTCACGTTCGCCGATGTGGCCGGCGTTGACGAGGCCAAAGACGAGCTGAAAGAAATTGTCGACTTCTTAAAATTCCCCGGAAAATTCCACGCCCTCGGGGCAAAGATCCCCAAAGGTTTGCTGCTCATGGGCGCGCCCGGCACCGGGAAAACCCTTTTAGCGCGGGCGATCGCCGGCGAGGCGGATGTCCCGTTCTTTTCCATTTCCGGCTCCGACTTTGTCGAAATGTTCGTCGGCGTCGGGGCCGCGAGAGTCAGGTCGGTCTTTGAGCGGGCCAAAAAACAGACCCCTTCGATCATCTTCATGGACGAGGTTGACGCAGTGGGGAGGCAGAGAGGGGCGGGGTTGGGCGGCGGCCATGACGAAAGAGAACAGACGCTCAATCAGCTCTTGGTCGAGATGGACGGTTTTGATCCCAAGCAGAACATCATTGTGATCGCGGCGACCAATCGCCCCGATATCCTTGACCCGGCGCTCCTGCGCCCCGGTCGCTTTGACCGCCAGATCGTTCTTGACAAACCTGATCTTAAGGGGCGCGAGGCGATCCTGAAAATTCACGCGCGCGGCAAGCCGTTCGCGGGCGATGTCGACCTTAAAGTCGTCGCTCAGAGGACATCCGGCTTTACCGGCGCCGATCTCGAGAACGTGCTCAATGAAGCCGCCATCCTGGCCGTCAGGGTCGAAAAAAAAGAAGTGACGATGGAAGAAATTGAAGAAGCGGTCGACCGGGTCATGGCCGGGCCGGAAAAAAAGAGCCGCGTCATTTCCGACAAGGAAAAGAAGATGGTCGCCTATCACGAGGTCGGCCACGCCGTCCTCTCGCGGATCCTGCCCAATGCCGATAATCCGCACAAGATCTCGATCCTGCCGCGCGGCATGGCGCTCGGCTACACGCTGCAGCTGCCGCTCGAAGACAAGTATCTGGTGACCCGCAGCCAGGCGCTTGACCAGATCACCGTCATGATGGGCGGCCGCGTGGCGGAGGAGATAATCTTTAACGAGATGACCTCGGGCGCCCACAACGACCTTGAGCGGGCGACGGCGCTGGCCAAACGGATGGTGACAGAATTCGGCATGAGCGCGCTGGGGCCGCGCACCTTCGGCCGCAAGGACCGGCAGATCTTTCTCGGCCGCGACATCGCCGAGATGAAGGACTACAGCGAACAGACCGCCGACTCGATCGACCGGGAGGTTGAAAAGATCATCAACGAGTCATACGGGCGGGCGAAAACCATCCTGCAAAAGAACCGGGGGAAGATCGAGGAGATCGCCAAAGTCCTGATTGAGAAAGAGACGCTCGAGAATTCCGCGCTGGAAAATATCATGAAGGATCTGCCCAAAGAAGCCCTGCCGGCGGTGTGAGAGCAAATGACCAAGATCATCGAGTGCGTGCCCAATTTCTCCGAAGGCCGCGACGAGACGATAATTGAGGAAATCGTCGAGTCGGTTAAGACGGCCAAAGTTGTCGACCTTCACTCTGACCCCGACCACAATCGCTCGGTCATTACTATGCTCGGCTCCCCGGCGGGGGTCAGGCAGGCCGCGCTTGATCTGACCGAGCGCGCGATGCAGGTTCTCGATATTAATGAACACGCCGGCGTCCACCCCTTTATCGGCGTGGTCGATGTCATTCCCTTTATTCCGGTCAAGAACGCGACAATGAGGGACGCCATTGCAGTGGCGCACCAGGTCGGCAATGACCTCTGGGAAAAATTCAAACTCCCCGCCTATTTCTACGGCGAGGCGGCCAAGATCACGGAGCGCAAAGACCTGCCGTATGTGAGAAAGGGCGGCTATCTCGCCCTGAAAGAAGAGAGCGGCGATCCGCGCCGCAAGCCCGACGTCGGCCATGGACTGCATCCGAGAGCCGGCGCGGCGGCTGTCGGGGCGCGCAACTTTCTTATCGCCTATAACATATATCTCGACACGGCCGAAGAGGATGTCGCGATCTCGATCGCCAAGGCGATCCGCGAAAAGGCTGGCGGCCTGCCCGGCGTGCGGGCGCTGGGCTTGTTCCTCGAGAGCCGCGGCCTCAGCCAGGTCTCGATCAATATCACTGATCATCTGGAAACCTCGCTCAAGATCGTTTTTGACGAGGTCAATAGTTGGGCCAAAGAATACAAAGTTAAAATACTTGAGTCGGAACTCGTCGGCCTCATCCCCGCCTCGGCCGCTTTCCCTAAAATGAAAGAATATCTGAAATTGAGATCGCTCGATAAAAATCAGATAATTGACAATTATCTATGACCGAAGAATTAGCCAAGGCCTACAACCCCGCTGAAGTTGAGCAAAAGTGGTACAAATATTGGGAAGAAAGCGGTTTTTTTAAACCCAACCAACCAACTAACCAACTAACAAACAAACCAACTTTCACAATCGTTATTCCTCCGCCGAATATTACCGGCTCGCTCCACATGGGCCACGCGCTCAACAACTCCATTCAGGACCTGCTAATCCGCTACAAGCGGATGCAGGGATTTACGACCCTCTGGGTGCCGGGGACTGACCACGCCGGCATCGCCACGCAGAATGTCGTTGAGCGGGAGATCAAAAAAGAGGGCAAGACCAAAGACGATCTTGGCCGGGAAAAATTCATCGAGCGGGTCTGGGCCTGGAAAAAAGAATACGGCGGCCGGATTACTCGGCAATTGCGGCGCCTGGGCGCCTCCTGCGACTGGTCGCGCGAGCGGTTCACGATGGACGAAGGCTTGAATCGCGCGGTCAAGCGGCATTTTGTCCAGCTTTATAAAGAAGGGCTGATCTATCGCGGCAAACGGATCATCAACTGGTGCCCGAAGGACCGGACAGCGATCTCGGATATCGAGGTCACGCATGAAACGAAGAAGGGCTCGCTCTGGTTCATTAAATACGGACCCATCACCGTTGCCACGACCAGGCCGGAGACGATGCTGGGCGACACCGCGATCGCCGTCAACCCCAAAGACGAGCGCTACAAGCATATGTGGGGAAAGATGGTTGAGCTGCCGCTGGTTGGCCGGAAAATTCCAATAATTAAAGATGATTTTGTCGACCCGTCGTTCGGCACGGGGGCAGTTAAAGTTACTCCGGCGCACGATCCCAATGACTACGAGATGGGGATGAGGCATAATTTACCGTTCATCAATATTCTGACGCCCGACGGGCAGATAACGCTGGCTGAGTTTAGCGAAGAGGAGAAGAAGGCATTAGAGGGCATTAGAGGGCTGGACAGGTTCAAGGCCAGGGAGAGAATAGTCGAACTGCTTCAGGCACAAGGCCGGCTTGTCAAGATCGAGGATTACGAAACCTCGATCGGCCACTGCTATCGCTGCAACACGGTCATTGAGCCGTATCTGTCGGACCAGTGGTTCGTGAAAGTGAAGCCGCTGGCCGAGCAGGCGATCGCGGCGGTGGAGGAGGGCAAGATCAAATTCGTTCCCGAGCGCTGGAGCAAGGTCTATCTGCAATGGCTGACCAACCTGCGCGACTGGTGCATCTCGCGCCAGCTCTGGTGGGGCCATCAGATCCCCGCGTGGTATCGAGGCGATGAAATTTATGTCGGCGAAGCGCCGCCCAATGGCGAGGGTTGGACACAGGACCCGGACGTTTTTGACACCTGGTTCTCGTCGGCGCTGTGGCCGTTCTCGGTCCTCGGCTGGCCGGATGAGACGGAAGATCTCAAGAAGTTCTATCCGACCGATGTTCTCGTCACGAGCTACGATATCATCTTTTTCTGGGTGGCGCGCATGATCATGGCCGGCCTGCATTTCATGAAGCAAGAGCCGTTCCATACCGTCTATTTTAACGCTCTGGTCAAGGACATCCACGGCAAGAAGATGAGCAAGTCGTGGGGGAACGTTATCGATCCTTTAGAAGTAATCGACCGGGCGGGAGCGGACGCTTTGCGCTTTGCTTTCATTTCGCTGATTGCCGGGCAGGGGCAGGACGTCAAATTATCCGAAGACAAGATCACCGAAGCAAGGAATTTTGCGAATAAGATCTGGAATGTGGCAAGGTTCGTGCTATTAACTCACCCCCCATCCCCCTCTCTTATTAAGAGAGGGGGGGGCGATCTTTACGCTGGCGGGGGTGAGTTTGAACTCGCCGACCGCTGGATACTCTCCCGTCTCAATCAGACAATCAAAAAGGTCACTACCGAGATCGATGCCTACGAGTTTGGCGAAGCGGCACGGGCTTTATACGATTTTATCTGGTCGGAGTTCTGCGACTGGTACGTCGAGCTCGCCAAGATCAGATTATACGGCCAGGACGAAAAGGCAAAGGCGGCAGTTCAGAGTGTATTGTTAGAAGTCCTCGAAAAGACGCTGAAGCTCCTGCATCCTTTTATGCCTTTTATTACGGAAGAAATATGGTCGCGAGTCGCGAGTCACGAGTCAAAAACGATCATGTTGGAGGCGTGGCCGGAGATGGCTGAGAAGGCGGTCGATCCGGCGGCGGAAGGCGAGATGGAGCGCTTGATGGAAGCGGTGAGGGCGGTGCGCAACATCAGGGCCGAGTTCAATGTCCCCCACGGCAGCGAGGTCGAGGTCGCGATCGTGTCAAAAAGAAAGATTAACGATCAGTACCTCAAAACGCTAACGAAGACAGGCAAACTTTCCTTCGTCGAGAAACTCGATAAAAAGCCCGCGCGGTCGGCCTCGGCGGTCGCTTTAGAAATGGAGATCTATGTCGCGCTGGCCGGCCTGATCGATCTGGAGAAAGAAACCGCCCGGCTGACGAAAGATAAAGAGAAGCTTGAGAGCGAATTGCAAAAGATCAACGCCCGCCTGGCTGATGAAAATTTCCTCTCGCGGGCCAAGCCGGAATCGGTTGAGAATGAAAAAACGCGGCAGCAAGAGTTCTCGGCGAAGGTAAAAATGCTTGAGGAGCGATTGGCCAGTTTGGGCTGATCAGTTCTTCTTTTCTTCCCGCGTCAGGGCAATCGGCTCGGTTAACTTTTTTATCCTCTTGATTTCCAGTGTTTTCCCCGTCGCCTCATCGACCTTCAAAGCCACCGCGTTAAAGAGCCCCGGGCCGTAGTCGGTCGGCTCGAATTTTTCCGGCAGCTGCGTCACGAACCGCTTCAGTATCTGCTCTTTGCTCATGCCGATGATCGAGTCGGCCGCGCCGACCATGCCGACGTCCGAGATAAAAGCAGTTCCGCCGGCCAGGATCCGTTCGTCGGCGGTCATGACGTGGGTATGCGTGCCGAGCGCGGCCGAGACCTTGCCGTCGAGAAAAAGCCCAAGCGCGCACTTTTCCGAGGTGGCCTCGGCGTGGACGTCAACGATCACGATCCCGGCTCTCTCCCTGACCTTTGGGATAAGTTTTTCCGCCGCCTGGAAGGGGCAGTCGAGGCACTGCATAAAGACCCGGCCGAGAAGATTGACGAGACCGACTTTTGTCCCTTTAACGTCCATGATGAGATGGTCCCGGCCGGGCGCGCCGGGCGGGAAATTGGCCGGCCGGACCAGTTTATCGAACCCGTTGATCTTCTGGAGGAGTTCCTTTTTCTCGAAGAGGTGGTTGCCCATGGTCAGGGCGTCGAGCCCCAGCTCCAGCAGTTCATGATAGATCTTTTCGGTGATGCTGTAGCCGTGCGCCGAGTTTTCGGCGTTGGCGACCGTCAAGTCGATCGCGTGCTCTTTTTTGAGCTCCGGCAGGAGTAATTTTGTGATCGCCCGGCCGTACGCGCCGACAATGTCGCCGATGAATAAAATATTCATTGCTTATTTGGCAACGTCAGTTGATCTTGTCTCCCGGATGACAGTGACCCTGATCTCGCCCGGATATTCGAGCTCGGCTTCGATCTTCTTGGCGATATCATGCGCTAACTTGGGGGCCATCGCGTCGTCGATGCGCTCCGGCTGGACCATGACCCTGACCTCGCGGCCGGCCGAGATGGCGTAGACCTTTTCCACTCCTTCGAACGACTTGGCGACGGTTTCAAGTTTTTCTAGCCGCTTGACGTAGGCCTCCAGCGTGTCGCGGCGGGCGCCGGGTCTGGCGCTTGAGATCGCGTCGCAGACCTGGACGATGACGGCCTCAACGGTCTTTGTCTCGACATCGCCATGATGGGCTTCCATGGCGTGCAAAACTTCGGGCGACTCGCCGGCTTTCTCGGCGAATGTTACGCCCAGCCTAACGTGCGTCCCCTCGACATCCTGGTCAATAGCTTTGCCCAGATCGTGGAGCAGGGCGGCGCGCTTGGCCAGGTTGACGTTGACGCCTAACTCGGCGGCCAGCATGCCGGCCAGATGCGCCATCTCAACCGAGTGCTGAAGGACATTCTGCCCGTAAGAAGTTCGATAGTGCAGCCGCCCCAAGAGTTGAATGATAACGGGCGGCAGGCCGTGGACTCCGACTTCCAGCGCGGCGCGCTCGCCGTGTTCCCACATCGCGGTCTTGAGCTCGACTTTCGACTTTTCGTACATCTCTTCGACCCTGGCCGGATGGATGCGTCCGTCGGCGATGAGCTTCTGCAAGGTGAGGCGTGCGGTCTCGCGGCGCAGGGGATCAAAGCTTGAGAGAATGACCGCTTCGGGCGTGTCATCAACGATCAGGTCAACGCCCGTTTTGGTCTCAAAGGCCCTGATGTTGCGGCCTTCCCGGCCGATGATGCGTCCCTTCATGTCGTCGCTGGGGAGTTCGACCATCGAAGTTGTTGTCTCGACCACGTGATCGACGGCGCAGCGCTGGATCGCCGTGGCGAGGATCTCGCGGGCGCGCTTGTCGGATTCTTTCCTGACCTCTTCCTCGCTCGCCTTGATCTTCTTGGCCGCTTCGAGCTCAAGCTCTTTGTCGAGGCGGGTCAGCAGTTCCTTTTTGGCTTCTTCGCGGGAGAGAGCGGCGACTTTTTCCAGCTCAACAACCAGCTGGTCCTTGACCCTCGATAATGTGTCCCTCAATTTGATCAGATCTTCTTCCGCTTTTTTGATGATCTTTTCCCGCCCCTCAAGGTTTTTCTCTTTGTTCTCCAGATGATCCTCGCGCGACTGCAGGCGCCGCTCCAGCGACGTCAGCTCGCCTTTTCTTTCCTTGCTCTCGCGCTCGAGATCAGCTTTTAATCTAATTGCTTCGTCCCTGGCTTCGAGCAAGGCCTCTTTTTTGATCCTTTCCGTGTCTTTTTTTGCGTCCTCCAGGATCCGCTTGGCTGTCTCTTCCGCGAGCCTGACTTTTTGTTCCGCTAACTGTCTGCGGACGACGAGATACGCCACCGCCAGCCCGAAGACAACGAGCGCCGCGATGATGATATAAGTCAATGTTTGCAAGTCCATGATAGTTACTCCTTTCTGAACTCACCCCCGCCAGCGCTTAACCTTCCTCCCCCTCTCTTAAAAAGAGAGGGGGAAAGAGGGGGTGAGTTTTTTTTATGCCTGTGCTGACGCTATCGCTTTTCTGATCTCCGCTTCGATCTTGTTGGCGATCTTGTCGTTCTCCTTCAGGTACTTGATCGCGCCGTCAAAGCCCTGGCCGAGTTTCTCCCCGCCGTAATTGAACCAGGAGCCGCTTTTCTCGATGATGTTGAGGTTGACCCCCTGGTCGATAATATCGGCCTCGCGCAGGACGCCGACGCCGTGGATCAGGACAAAGGTCGCTTCACGGAAGGGCGGGGCGACTTTGTTCTTGACGACTTTGACCTTGACCCGGGTGCCGATGATCCTGTCGTTCTCCTTGATCTTTTCCCCGGCGCGCACATCGAGGCGGACCGAAGAGTAGAATTTGAGCGCCCGGCCGCCGGGTGTCGTCTCCGGATTGCCGAACATGATGCCGATCTTCTCGCGCAGCTGGTTGATAAAGATCATGACGGTCTTTGACTTTGAGATGACGGCCGTCAGTTTTCTTAAGGCCTGCGACATCAGGCGGGCCTGCAAGCCCATCACGGCGTCGCCCATCTCGCCTTCGACCTCCGCTTTCGGTACCAGGGCGGCCACCGAGTCGACGACGATCATATCGATCGCGCCGGAGCGGATCAGGGTCTCCGCGATCTCGAGCGCCTGCTCGCCGTAGTCCGGCTGGGAAATTAAGAGGTTCTCAATGTTGACCCCTAACTTGCGGGCGTAGGTCGGGTCCATTGAATGCTCCGCATCGATAAAAGCCGCCGTGCCGCCGCGCTTTTGCGCCTCGGCGATGGCGTGGAGGGAGACGGTCGTCTTGCCGCCGCCTTCGGGACCATAGATCTCAACCACGCGGCCCCTGGGTAAACCGCCGACGCCTAAGGCCAGATCAAGGGAGAGCACCCCCGTCGGGATCGTCTCCACGTTCAGTTTCGTCGCTTCACCCAGCTTCATGATCGAGCCCTTGCCGAAATTCTTCTCGATCTGCGCGATCGCCAGCCCCAGCGCCTTGGCCTTGTTTTCCCCGCTGCCGATGGTCTTCTCCACTTTTTCTTCTCTGCCCAACGTTCTCATAACATTACCTCCTTGATCTTTTCGTAAACCGGTCCTTTCGGGGTGAGCGTGCTCTTCATGATGAAGATCGAGTTGATCTTCGCTTCCCCGAATTTCGCGTCTTTATAACCAACAATTTTCCCTTTTAATTTATCAACTCCCTTATGTTCCTTGATCCTGCCGATAGTCACGTGTGAAACGAACTCATCCTCCTCAAGCGCTTCAGCCGTTGTTCTCAAATTCTTACTGCCGTTGCTGACTCCGACCCAAACCACTCTCGGATGTTTCCCCTCCGGGAATGTTCCCATCCCCTCCAATTTGAGCCTGAATCCTCCGCCTGATCCTCCAACCTTTTTCTTCGTCCAATCGATCCATTTGTCGATTTCTTTATCTGCCACATTCCCCATAAACTTCAGCGTCAGATGCAGATTATTCGCCTCGACCCACTTTACCGCCGCGTCCGTCGTCTTTAATTCGCCGATCAATTTCGCGATGTTCTTCTTTATCTCGTCCGGCAATTCGGCCGCGATGAACAGCCTCATTTTATGACGTCTTCACCGCCCAGATAGAGCCAGAGAAGGCCCAGGCACGCCTGAGCCGCCTTTTCCCGTATCTCCGCCCGCGTTCCCTGCAGATTCAGCTCTTTCCATTCCGTTCCGTTCTTGCCGGAGAGGGCGATATAGGCCCGGCCTACCGGCGCTGGCGGGATCGGCGCAGGCCCTGCCGCCCCGGTGGCCGAGAGGCCGATGTCGGTCCGGAACCTTTTTTTGATCTCCTCGGCCATTGAGACGGCGACCTCTTTGCTCACCACGCCGTACCGGCTGATCACGGCGGCCGGCACGCCGACCTGGGTGACCTTTATCCGCGGCGAATAGGAGACGATGCCGCTGATAAAATAGTCGGAGCTGCCCGGCACATTGGTCAGCCGGCTGCTGACGAGGCCGCCCGTCAGCGACTCCGCGACCGAAACCGTCTGTTTGCTCTTTTTCAAGAGATCGGCGATCTGCTGGTCGGTCGTGCGGCCGATCACCGAAAGGACTTTGGTAAAAAAGTCCTCTAACTTAATTTCAACTGTTTGAGGAACCGGCTCTGCCACAGGTAAGCGCCTCCCGAAACATACGAAAGGATCACCGCCAGCCACAGGACCGGCTCGGCGAGCGGCAGGTTCAGGATCAGCAGAAAGACGGCCAGCAGCTGGACGATCGTTTTCCACTTGGCGATCGGGCTGGCCGGGAAAACGCCTTTGGCGCGGATGCCGGCGATAAAAAATTCACGGGCGCTGATGAGCATGACCGCGACCGGGTCCGCTTTGCCCAGCGAAGTCAGCCCGATCAGGACCGAGAGAACCAGAATCTTATCCGCCAGTGGATCGAGCTGTTTGCCCAGCTCCGAGACCTGCTTGTATTTTCTGGCCACGTAGCCGTCGATGGCGTCGGAGAACGAGAGCAGGAGAAAGACCGCCGCCGACAGGCCCCAGAAGCCGGTGAGCAGAAAGGCCAAACAGAGGGGGATGAGAGCTATTCTTAAAAGGGTGATGCGGTTGGCTAAAGTCAAGCCGAAGAACCGAAGAGGTCGTAAGCTTTGGCGCCGGTTATCCGCGCCCTGACGAACTCTCCCGGTTTTAGGATTTTATTGCTTTTGACCAGCACGGAGCCGTCGATCTCGGGCGCGTCCGCGCTGCTGCGGCCGACAAAACCGCCGCGGACGACCCTTTCAATTAAAATTTCCATTGTTTGATCGATCATTTTGTTGTTTAGCTCCCGGGCAATGCCGGCCTGGACCCGCATCAATCGTTTTAAACGCTCGGCTTTTTTCCGTTCGGACAGCTGCCCCCTCATTTTGCTCGCAACCGTGCCGTTTTCTCTCTGGTAAGTAAAGCCGCCGAGGCGGTTGAACTTTACCCTGCGGATAAAACCGATCAGCTCTTCGAACTCGGCCTCGCCTTCACCGGGAAAACCGACGATGACCGTGGTGCGCAGAGCGATTTTTGGTATGCGCCTCCTAATTTGTGAAATAAATTTTTCAAGGTCGCGCCCCGTCAGTTCGGGGCGATTCATCAACTTCAAAATTCTATCACAGGCGTGCTGGATTGGCAAGTCAAGATACTTGACGATCTTCTTTTCAGTGGCGATCACTTCGATGGCCTCGTCTGTCAGGTGCGACGGGTAGGTGTAGAGGAGGCGCAGCCAGCGCAGGCCGTCAATTTTGGCGGTCCGGCACAATAATCCGGCCAGATCCGGGTAAGCGGCGGTGTCTTCGGCGATAAAGATGACTTCCTTGACGCCGCGGTCGACCAGCATTTCAGCTTCTTTCAGGATGTCAGCTATCTCCCGGTGCCGGAACCGGCCGCGGATCTTCGGGATAAGGCAGTAGGAGCAGGCGTTGTCGCAACCTTCCGCTATTTTGACGTAGGCGGTCCAGGGTGGGGTGGCTTTAAGGCGGGGGGTGCCGTAGTTAAACAGGCCGAGTGAATCGATGGCGCCGTCGACGTTTAATGACGAATGACTAATTCCTAATGACGAATTAAGGTATTTAACAAAACATCCGGCAATTAATAATTGCTTGCACTTACCATTCTTTTTCCATTTAGCCATTTCTTTGATAGTCTGGATCGCTTCATCGCGGGCGGTTTTCAAAAAGGCGCAGGTGTTGACGATGATCGTCTCGGCCTCGGCGGGGTCAGTGGTGATCTCGTGGCCGGAGAGTGCCAGGTTGCCCATGATGACTTCGGTATCGGTCAGATTCTTGGGACAGCCGAGAGAAACGAGATAGGTTTTCATAGGTTAATTATAGCTTAAATTAAATCGGTTCGGACTGTCCGGTAATTAAAGCGCGGATCTCTTCGACTGTTGGCCGACCGTAGGCCGTAAAGATGCCGAAAGGGACGATATAGCCATATTCATAGGGTAGGGCGTTTCCGTCGCTCAGCTCGTTTAATATGTCAAAAGAATATATTGCCGGACGGGCGAGAAATCTGATGAGCGGGTTTTCTCTAACACCCGGACGCCCCTGATTTTGCGTGGGAAAAGGGGACTTGAACGGATAGAGCACTTGACGGCGGAAGAGATTGATGGCCCTGGTCGGGAACCAGGCCTTGAGATAGAGGGCAAGAGTCGCCGTCGGCCGCAAGTCGGATAAATAATCTCCCAAGCCGAGCCACTCGGTGATGGTTAGGTCATATTCCGGTAAACTTTTGGCAGTCGCGTCTTTAATCTCTTCGCTGAATTGATAATTATCGCCATTGATCAGCCGGTTACTAATGCCGAGTTCGGTCAATTTTGCGGCAATGATCCCGGCGGTCCACGATTTGCCGGAAGCCCTCGGGCCGTCGATCGTCAGCAGGGCGCCGTTTTCACCCGGCTGGCGCGCCCGCCCGACGGCGGCCAGATGGTTGATCATTCTGGCGGCTTCGAGAAATGTGATCTTTGCCGGTAATCCTTGAATCATGTAATGCGCACTGTTAGAGCACCTTCTCATAATCAGGCGGCTTCATTTCAAACGCTTGGGATGAAACAATTTTTAGTCGCCCATTGGGCCGCTTGGCTTTCAAATAAAACCTCATGTTTTTCCCATTAGGCGAGTCTTCATAGACAGGATGGATCAGACGACCACCCGGTTTAAGCAGCCCGCCAAGCTCTTCGACCGCGTTTTCCGGCGCGGTGCAGGCAACCAGCACCCGATCATACGTGCCAGCCGAACTTCGCAAATAGGCAGGGACGTCTCTGTTAACGTCCCCCTGGTAAAAATTAATAGTTTTAACACCGAAATAGGCCTGCTTGCGCTTGGCCAGATCAACAATTTCTTGGACCAGCTCTAAGGCGTCAACCCTGCCCTGCTCGCCAACTATGTGCGACATAATAAAACTCAACCAGGCTGTCCCGGGTCCGACCTCAAAAACCCGCTCACCGGGGGCAACACCAAGAAAGGCAAGGTAGGCCAACTGCTCATGCAAGGACACCATTTGGTGGCCGTAATCCATAATATAGTCAATCGGCCAATAGGCATTTTCCTCGGTATAAAATTCCGGCAGAAAGAAAACCCGCGGAAAATGGCGCGCCCCGGCCATAACACGATCAATCGTCTCCGACGTCAAATTCCTCAAATTCCGTAAATAATTCTCTGCATTAGTCATGGCAAGCTTAAACCCCGCCCGCTCACGCTCTGCCGCCACATCAGCTGACGTAAGCACGCCATAATCACGCTCAAACTTCTTAAAGTACGGATAGAGCTCGTCTCGCACTGCCCGGTCAGAACTGACGGGGTGATATTTCTGAAGCGCTTCTCTCCTGGTTTTTTCCTCAAGCGCCTTGAAGAGCGGCGCCCAGAGTGGCCGGAAACGTTCATTCGCCAGTATTCGGTCGAGGGCCGGTTGATTATATTCAATCTCCGCCCATAATTCTATTTGCTTGGTAAGAAACCACTCCTCAGGGGCGAGCTGCCGCTCCAGGGCTTCCTCCAACCTCAGCGGTGGCATAATCATATTCCCCAGAACAAAGCTTTGTCCGCTGTCATCTTCTCCCGAATTAACGCGTTGAATGTCAAGCGCGCCATTAGTGAAGGTGACAAGGTGACCGCCATCGCGGAGCAATTGGGTTAGAAATCTCTTTAAGCGATGCCCTTTACCAATCAGCGGATTCTCGCCAGAAACAATTATGGCATCGAACTGTTCCTCGAGCAGCAGCTGTGCGTCCGGAAAGCCATCCGCATCAGTTGGGATCCATTCGACATTTTTATAACCAAAACGCGCCACATTCTCCGCCCCGCGCCTGGCCAGCGCCGGATGGATCTCTGAGCCATACACTTCCCCGGTTTCGCCGACCAGGTCGGCCAGCATGGCCAGGAGCCAGCCACTGCCATAGCCAATCTCCAGCACCCGCTGGCCCGGCTGAATATCAAGGTGGCTCAAAATTGTCGCCACCAGAGATGGGCGGGTCATCTCCTGGCGAAAGCCGATCGGCAGATCGCTGTCGCTGGCGGCTTCGGCGGTGGTGAAAAGCGCCGGCGCAAAAAGACGACGGTCATGTTTCAGCAAACAATCAACCATGCGGCCGGGGAATTGCGTTCTGTACCCTGAACGATCAATAATCGCCCTATGCTCAGGTGAAGGCTCCAAGGATTCAACCTGCGGAGGTCTCATATAAAGGCGGTCAAGCTTTTCAGCCAGACGGGCGCTTCCCGCTTCAATAACCTGGGCATCAAGCAGCCATTCAATAACCGTTGCCGCCTGCGCCTGCAAAAAACGAAAACGATCGTCCAGCAGCGTATCCAAAAAATCAACCAGGTTTTTTTTGCCGGACTGGTATTCTTGAAACGCCGCCAGCACTTCACGATTTTCCGCGGAGACCGCGCCTAAGGCCTGACGAACTTGTTCTAAAGGAAGGTCATCAGCAAATTGCCCGGCCGTGCTTTGCAGGAGCCAAATATCCAAATTATTAATAAGCGCTTCAAGACCCTCCGGCATAAACTTCTTTGAGCGCAGGCCTGGCTGTGGATCCGTATGTACCTCGGGGACGACCTCCACAGATCTTGGATCAAAACTTGTTTTCTGTTGATCAAAGCCATAGGCTGGCAGTGTTGTCAGGCGCTGGTCCGGCCTTGCTTTGCCAAGTGCAAAGAGTTCTAAACACATCATACTCTCCGGCATACCCAACAGTTTATTGGGGACAATATCATCAAAGGCCCCGATTGCCGTACCCTGAAGACCGAGCGATTCGGCTGCCAGATAGAGCGCTTGGCCGACTACGCCCGCTTGCTGATGAATAAGGCGGTACCCTTTTTCACCAAAAGCATTCAAGACCTGTTGCATATCAGTCAGTATGGCAATTGTCACCGCTCCAGCGCTGACAATTTCCTGCCCCAGAGCATGCTGGCCGGCGAGGGAAGAGATATCAATCGGTAATTTTTTATGCTCCAGCAATTGATCATTACCCGGACTATACAGGTATATGGCTGGTTCAAGACCGGCCACACGCTGGGCATAGACGATTGCCAGGGTAAAGTGCTGCTCTATAATGCCTTGCCGCCAGTAAGCTGATTGGTTAAACGCCTGGCGTAACAGCCAGCGCAGCTCTTCATTCGTGATGCGGGACTGGGGATCAAACGCAGTGGCTGACCTGCGTTTTCTGACCAGGTCAATCCAGGGTCTTTGCCTAGAAAATGGCGGCCGAACAGGAACAGAAAAAGGCTGGGTCGAAATGCTTTCTCTTGACAGCGCTTCTCCAGCCGTCGCCGCGATTGCCATCACCGTCACTGGATCAACTATTTGTTTGTGCGTGCCCAGAATTGGTGTGGGTTGACCGTGGAAGGCAATGGTCTGTGGCGTCCACGTCCCGTGCGGTTTCAGCTGAAGGCTAAATTCAATGAAAGCTAAGGGCACTTCTTCATCGTGCGCCAGGCCAAAAACAGACCCGAGCTTTTGATCATCGTGGGTGCGGGTTACAACCGAAGGCCAGCCTAACTGGGCGCCGGCGCTGCGTACGGCCGCTTCCTGGTGGCCGGTATCCAGCAGGCAGTAGCGCCAGCCCCGTTCCCCGTACTTCCAGTATTGCCGGTCAAAAAGTGAAGTAAGCAAAATTTTAAGCGGCGCCTCTGTTTGGCTCACAGCCGCAATCATCTGTTTCAGTTCGGGTGTCAACGGCGCGCGGAGCTCCAGGGAAAAATTGCGGGCATTGAAGTGGTAGAGGCCATTTTCTAAACCAGACACCCCTTCGGCGATGAGGTGGACTTCTTCGTCATGGAGATTGCCCGCTGATGCATTAACGCGCAGCGCCCAGGCAGCATGCGTTTTCGGATCTTGCTTCCAGGCGGAAATGGCGGCACTGTAATAGAGAAGGTTTGACAATCGTTGCAGAGTAAAATCAGCCGGTTTAATAATTGCGGACGGCCAAACTCCCTCCAAATACTTTTCGGGTTGAGGCAATTTGACAACGGGAGCGCCGGCGTATGACCGGAAAGGGCTGGGCTGGTTCGCCCGGTCAATTTTGCGGCCTTCGGTCATCCCCCTTTGAAGGGTCAATGAGCTTTGTGCGTGAAAAACCACCAGTGGATGCTGAGCTGTTTTCATACCCCTTTTCTTCGTGGTAATAAGTGGAAAATTTCAGGTATTTAAAAAGTTAGTTGGAAGTTTTCCCGGCCAGCCCTTCGACAGGTCTCAGGGCAAGCTGTCCGCAGGCGGCGCCGATCGCTTCGCCTCTAGAGCGGCGCACGACGGCATTGATCTGCGCGCCGAGGAGACCCTTGACAAAATGGTCGATCGCTTCCACTCTAGAGGGGCGGAAATCATGGCCGAAGCGGTTGAATCGGATGAGATTAACTTTGCAATCGAGCCCGCGGCAAAAATTGATCAGCTTTTTGAGATCGGCTTCGCGGTCGTTGACCCCATCGAGCATGACATACTCAAGGGTGACCATACGGTTAGATGTTTTGGAATAATATTCCAGGGACTGGCGCAGAACGGTGAGCGGGAACTTTCGATTGACCGGCATGAGTTTGCCGCGCAGAGCATCGTCGGCGGAGTTGAGCGAGACCGCCAGCCGCACCTGCGTTTTTTCTTCCGCGAATTCCTTGATCTTGTCGGCCAGGCCGCAGGTGGAGATCGTGATCCGCCGCTGGCCGAAATTCGCCCCCTCGTCGGAGGTGAAGATCGCCACGCTTCTCATGACGTTGTCGTAATTGAGGAACGGTTCGCCCATCCCCATGTAGACGAGATTAGAAATGTCGGGGTGTTCGTTGGCGATCAGGTAGGCCTGGCTGATGATCTCGGCCGCGGTCAGGTTCCTGTTAAAGCCCAGCTTGCCGGTCGCGCAAAAGAGGCAGTCGAGCGGACAGCCGACCTGCGTTGAGAGGCAGACCGTCTTCCTGTCGTCTTTTGTCTTTATGAAGACCGATTCGATCGCCTTGCCGTCAGCGAGCTCAAAAAGGTATTTCACCGTGCCGTCTTTGGCTTTAGTTTTATGTTTAACGCGCAGTGTCTCGATCGAATATTGTTCCTTTAAACGGTCGCGCAGCTCTTTGGGCAGGTCGGTCATCTCGTCGAAGCTGAAAGTCAGCTTGTGGTGGATCCACTTATAGACCTGCTTGGCGCGGAAAGCGGGCAGGCCAAGGTTTTTAAATTCTTCTTGCAGCTCTTTCAAGCTTTTTTCGATGATATTGGGCATTTAATTATCGATAATTGATGAAGGAGAGGGCAATCGGAAAATTGGCGGCCTTGATCTGGGCGATGACGGCCTGCAGGTCATCGAGTTTTTTGCTGGAAACGCGGATCTCGTCGCTCTGTATCTGGGCCTGGACTTTTAGTCCCGAGGCCTTGATCAGCTTGGTGATCTCTTTGGCCTTCTCCTGCGGGATCCCTTGCAGTATCTTGACCTCTTGTTTAACGGTACCGCCCAGGGCTTCCTCGACCTTGCCGAACTCAAAGAACTTCAGCGGGATTTGCCGTTTGGCGAGCTTGTCGAACAAGACGGTCGTGACATTTTTCAGCTTAAACTCGTCTTCGGAGACGACCTTGATCTTGTCGTCGCCTTCTTTGGCGATGTTGCTGATGCTCCCCTTGAAGTCAAAGCGGTTGGCGATCTCCTTCATCGCCATCGAGATGGCGTTGTCGACTTCCTGGAGGTTCGGTTTGCTGACGATATCGAATGAGTGATCTTGCGGCATATAGCCCTATTATATCACGAATGTTAGGCCTTTCTCGAATGGGCTCGAATTATTGATCTCTAATCGTTTTACGAATCGGGCGAATCTCGCGAATTATTGAAATGAAATGGGCCTATTTATAAGCCAACAAAACTTTTTGCAGTAAAGTTTTTATTATTCCCCTCTGTTCGCTGAACATTTTTATCGCCTGCCATTTATAATCAAGATAGCGGTGCGCCAGGCGGTTTCTCTGTGACGCCAGCTTGGCCAGATCGGACTGCTCGTCTTTATTTAAACCCAATATTTCAGCCGCTTTGGCCAGAACTTCGCCGTAATTTTCAACCGCGATCCCTTTTTCCGCCAGCATCGTGCCGCAAACTTCGATCAGCGCGGTCAGGATGTTTTCGACGGTCCGATCCATCAATTTCTGGATTTTGGCGTCTTTCTGGTAATCAAGCAAGGTCCTGGCAAGATATTCTTTTTCGAATTCTTCTATTTCATTGGCGATAAAGCGCAGGGAATCGCCCAGCCTCCCTTTGGCGTAAGAAAATTCAGCCATGCGACAATCTCCCCAATATGGCGCCGGACGCCTTAAATTGCCAGCCGAGCCCAAAAAGCTCAAAATCATTCATCTCGAACAGCGCCTGATTGTATATTTGTATATAACGGTTTTTATTGCCGATAAAGACAGGCCGGCCCAGGACGATCGCGTTGTAATAGAGGGCCGGTTTTCCGAAATCCTTCCGAATGGGGATTATTTCCACTTCCCTGCCCAGCAAAGCTGAAAGCTCAACTGTAATTCCGGCGATAAGATCAAACACTTTGTCGTCGGAATCAAAATCGCTTTTCAGCACAATCGCGATATCGACATCCGACTTTTCTTTTGCCTGCCCCCGGGCGGAAGAGCCGTAAAGGAACGCCAATTCAACGGCATTCTTGCCGGCATTTTCTTCAAAATATTTCTTGATTTTTGAAACGACTTCTTCCCGCGGGATCATGGTTAATTATTATACTTTAACGAGGATCGACAGGCAAGTCGGATATGCCAAGGGCTATATGGTATATTATTACCATGTATATGGTCGCGAATATCCGCCTCCAAAAATATATCGCCGACTGCGGCGTGGCTTCGCGCCGGAAGGCCGAAGAAATGATCAGGGCCGGAGTAAATTTGTTTATCTCAGCCAGGCGGAGATCAACGATCTCCTGGTTTGATCGTTTGTGCTATAATTTATAAATTATGGCGATCATTATCCACAAATACGGCGGCACATCGGTCGGCACGCCGGAAAAAATAAAAAACGTCGCCCGCAGGATCAAAAAAGTTATAGACGCCGGGAATGAAGTTGTCGTTGTCGTCTCCGCCATGGGGCACACGACGGACGAGCTGATCGACCTCATGCATAAGGTGACCGACAGCCCCGATCCCCGCGAATACGACATGCTTGTCTCGACCGGCGAACAGGTTTCGGCCGCGCTCCTGGCCATGGCTCTGCAGTCGGCCGGCTGTCCCGCGGTCTCGCTCACGGGCGGCCAGGCCGGCGTTGTGACCGAGGACATTTACCGCAAAGCCCGCATCAAGGAGATCAAGCTCGACCGGATCAAGAAAGAATTGAAAGGCGGCAGAGTCGTCGTCATCACCGGCTTCCAGGGCATCGACAGCAAGGGTGACATCATCACGATCGGGCGGGGCGGCTCCGACACTTCGGCGGTTGCCATGGCGGCCGCTCTCAAGGCCGACGTTTGCGATATTTATACTGACGTTGACGGCGTTTACACAACCGATCCGCGGATCGTCCCCGAAGCCAGAAAACTTAAACATATCTCTTACGAAGAAATGCTCGAGCTGGCCAGCTTGGGCGCCCAGGTCCTGCATCCGCGCTCGGTCGAGGTTGCCAGTCTATACGGCATAGTCATTCATTTGAGATCGAGCTTGAAAGACGATGAGGGAACATATATTGGAAAAGCCCCTCGACTCACTTCGTTCGCTCGGGGCAAGGAGGCGGGTAAAATGGAGAAAAAAGAGGCGGTGAGAGGCATTGCTCTCGACGAAAATATCGCCAAGATCGGGATCCTGCATGTCCCGGACAAGCCGGGAACGGCCGCCAAGCTCTTCGGCGCCCTGGCCAAGGGAAAGATCAATGTTGACATGATCGTCCAATCGATCCACTCGCAGGGGACGCTGGCCGACATGGCTTTTACCGTGGAGCGCACCGACATGAAGCGAGCGGTCGAAGTCGCCAAAAAAATCGCCGCCGAACTAAAAGCGGAAGGAGTCGTTTCGGACCCGGATGTCAGCAAGGTCTCGCTCGTTGGCGTCGGCATGGTCAGCCAGCCGGGGACAGCCTCGAAAATGTTCGAGACGCTGGCGTCGGAAAAGATCAACATCCAGATGATCACCACATCGGAGATCAAGATCTCCTGCGTCATCAAGGCCGAGCAGGGCAAGCAGGCCGTTCGAGCGTTGCATAAGGCGTTCGGGCTCGAAAAAGTCGCATGATCAGCTCCCTGGTCGTAATCGCCTCTTATTTAATCGGCTCGATCCCCTTTAGCCATATATTTCCCTGGTTGCTGAAGGGGCATGACGTCAGAGAAAAGGGAACAAAGAACGTCGGCGCGACCAACGCGCTGGTCGTGGGCGGCAAGCGCGCCGGTATTCTTGCCCTGGCCGGCGATATCGGTAAAGGGATCGCCGTCATTTCCCTTGCCCGCTATTTTGCTCTGCCCGATTGGGCCATTGCGCTCTCCGGCCTGGCCGCGGTCATCGGCCACGATTTCTCGGTCTGCCTGAGGTTTAAAGGGGGTAAAGGGGTAGCGACTGCCGGCGGCGTACTGATGGCGCTTGACCCGATTTTCGGCACACTGATGCTCTGCTTGTGGATCTTTACAATGATCGTCATGCGCTATTTTATCCCGGCCACCGTTCTGGTCCTCTGTTTTGTGCCGGTTTTCATGTGGCTGGCTTCATGGCGGATCGAATATGCCCTGGTCTTTGGCGTGCTAAACGCCATGCTGGCGATCTACGCCCATCGGGCTAATCTTAAATCGTTCTTTGAGGGGAAAGAGTTGACGATCCAGGAGTCATTAAAGAAATATCGGGGCGAGAGGATTTGAACCTCCGACCTCACGGTCCCGAACCGTGCGCTCTACCAAGCTAAGCTACGCCCCGTGGGCTACTAATTGTAGCAATATTTTCTTGACTTTGCAATTGATGGTCGGTTATACTTATAATCATGGAAAATAAGCCAAAAAAACCAAGATTTTATACATTTATGGTCGTGCCCCATGACGCGCGGGGCCGGCCGATCTGCCTCAAGATACCCGTCAGCTGGGTTTATACCGCGCTCGGGCTGGCGCTCTTCTCTTTTATCCTGGTCGGCTCTTCGATGATCTACTCAACTCTTCTCTCGCGCAAGCTGGTCAATTACGCGAACACCCTCTCCCGGAGCGAGCAGCAGCAGGTGGTCATCAACTCTTTCTCCGACAAAACCGTCAAGGTCGGCCGGGCGATCGATGAGCTGGTCCGGCAGGACAATGAATTGAGGAAACTGTTAGGGCTCAAGGGCTGGCAGAGCAAAGTCAAATTATCCACCGACCGGATATCGTCGGAAGTCAAAGCCGGCAAGGTTTCAACCGTTTTTGAAGAAGCAAATGACAAACTGGCCGAAAGAAATAAGAGCCTGGAAGAATTAAAACAATGGGTGAGCTTTGTGCGTTCGCGCCTGGCTTCGACCCCCTCGAGCTGGCCGTTTTACGGGCGGCTGGTCTCGTTTTTCGGCTACCGCTCCTATCCCTGGCGCGGCGTCCATACCGGGGTTGACATCCAGGCCTACCGCGGCGCGCCGGTGCGCTCGACCGCGGCGGGAGTCGTTTCTTTCGTCGGCTGGCGTTCCGGCTACGGCAAAACGGTTGAGATCGATCACGGCCACGGCGTCGCAACGCTTTACGCCCACAATTCCGGTTACGCGGTCAAAACCGGTCAGAAGGTGAGGAAAGGGCAGGTCGTTTGTTATGTGGGGATGACCGGCTGGTCGACCGGCCCGCACGTGCACTATGAAGTCAGGCGCTACGGCCGCCCGGTCAACCCGGTCGCTTTTCTCAATCTGAATATTTTTACCGCCAGCCGGTTTTGGAGGTAATTAGATGGGGATACTTGATAATCTGGGCGGCAAACGCATTTCCACCATGCTCGAGGGTGTCGTCGGCTCGGTCATCGGTGAAAATTCAAAGTTCAAGGGCGAATTCACGACCTCCGGCTCGATCAACGTCAACGGCGAATTTGACGGCGTGATCAGGGCCGAGCGCGAAGTCATTATTTCACCGGGCGGCAAAGTGACTGGCGAGGTCCATGGCGGCAGCGTGGTTGTTACCGGGCAAGTCAACGGCAATATTAACGCCAAAGACGGCCTTGAGATCGCAAAATCCGGCCGGGTCCATGGCGACATCACCGGCGGCAAGATCGTGATCGAGCAGGGCTCTTCTTACCACGGCCGGGTCGTTGTTGAATCAGGCCAGGCCGGACCAACCGAAGAAATTTCCCAACCGCCGCAGAATTTTTAAATGGCCGGGACTCTCTATGTCGTGGCCACGCCGATCGGCAACCTCGAAGACATAACTTTCCGCGCCGTTCGCGTACTGCAAGAAGCTGATCTCATCGCTTCCGAAGACACGCGCCACACCAGAATTTTGTTAACCAGATACGAGATCAATACCCCGCTGACCTCTTACCATAAATTTAATATCAGGGCGAAAACGGGAGAGCTGGTCGGCCAGCTCCAGGCGGGCAAAAATATCGCGCTGGTCTCCGATGCCGGGACGCCAGGGGTCTCCGACCCAGGGTATCAGATGATCAGGGAATCAGTAGATCGGGGGATAAAAGTTGAAGTGATCCCCGGGCCGTCGGCGGCAATTGCCGCACTGGTCGGCTCGGGCCTGCCGACCGATGAATTCACTTTTGTCGGATTTTTGCCGAGAAAGCCGGGCAGGAAACGCAGGAAATTGGAACAGTTGAAAAATGAAGGCCGTACCATTATAATATACGAGTCGCCGTTCCGGGTCGTCAAAACCCTTGAAGATGTTCATTTGGTCTTTGGCGAAGTCGAGGTTGCGGTCTGCCGGGAGCTGACCAAGAAATTCGAAGAGTTCATTCGCGGCAATATTGAGGAGGTGATTGTTAAGTTAAAAAATAAAAAAGTTCGCGGCGAGATCGTTTTGGTGGTTTCCGCACAAGCAGCTCAACGGGAGAGTATCAGTTAGTAAATGGGTTCTAATCCCATCTTGGCGGAAAATAGAGTTAACCCGAAAACTCTATACTTCAAATAAATATTAGAAGGAGTATAGAGATGGCTAGATTGATTGTTGGCTTGTTGGTTAGTTTGTTTGTTTGTTCCGCCTCATTTGCCCTTGATGTCCCCAGATTTTACGGTGAAGAAGTCGTCGTGACTGCCTCACGGCTGCCTCGACTGAAAACAGAGAGCCCCTGGAACACCTCGGTCCTGAGTGCCGCCGAGCTGAAGAGTTTTAAAAACATCGGTGAGGCATTAAGGGTCGTCGCCGGCGCCGATGTCATCTCCTACGGCTATCTCGGTTCGCTTAGTTCGGTCCGCCTGCGGGGGGCAAATTCATCCCAGGTGTTGGTGCTGCTTGACGGGCGGCGCATTAATTCACCGACGCTTGGCATGTTTGACTCGGGCGATCTTTTGCTCGATAATGTCGAGCGGATCGAGGTCGTGCGCGCGCCGCTCTCGGCTGTCTACGGCTCCGACGCCATCTCTGGCGTCATCAACATCATCACCAGGTCGCCGAAAGAGGACATGAAGACGCTCTCGGCCATGACCGGCTCTTTCGGCACACAGCAGTATAAAGCCGCTTTTGAGAACGATAAATTTCTCCTGTCGGCCAGCCAGTTAAGGTCGGACGGCTTCAGGACTAACGGCGACTATTTTGCCTCAAATATTTATGGCAAAGTCGTCTATCCTTTGCCGATCGGGCAATTGTTCGCCGACTACGATCTTTATGACGCGAAGAAAGGGATCCCCGGCGTGCCGACTTCCGAAGCAGATCCCGCCTCTTCGACTCAGCCGAGCGACCGGCAGACCGACAGGAATACTTTTGCCAGCGTCGGCCTTAAAAGCGACAGTTACCAGTTAAGGGGTTATCAAAACACCCTTAACCAGGGGTTAAACCTAGCTACTTCTGGCGTAAGTACAAACGAAGCCTGGCAAACAGGTCTCGAATGGAACCAGAATTTTGAGCTGATGGCCGGCAAAGTTCTTTACGGCCTGGAGTGGCGGCAGGATCGTGGGCAAACGACGATGTCGGGCGACCACACGATCACCAATGTCGCGGCCTATTTGCAGGATGAGATCGAGCTTGGTCCGCAAACCGTGCTGACGGCCAGTTTCCGCGGCGACAAGCATTCGACTGCCGGCACTTCGTTCAACCCCAGAGCTGGCCTTGTCTATCAGGCGTCAGACGATCTGACCCTGCGCGCATCAGCCGGCAACGCTTTCCGCGCGCCGACGCTCAACGAGCTCTACTGGAATGAAAGTTGGGGTGGTGTTGCCGGGATGTTTGGCGACACTAATTTAAAGCCGGAGAAATCGTTCTCGTACGAAATGGGCATCGAACGTCAACTGACTCGTAATACGTCAGCCAAACTTAATTATTTTAGTTCGGCAGTTACTGACATGATCCTTTGGGCCAATGTTGATCCGGTTAATGGCGTGTATCAGGTTAAAAATATAGGAAAAACTCAAACAGAAGGAGTGGAATTTGAGTTGACGAGAAGTATTGGTAACGACGGAAAAGGCTTCGTTAATTATACGTATCAAAAGACAATAGATAAGGAAGACTCAAATCCTGCAGCTATCGACAAAATGGTCCCTTACACGCCAACCAATAAGTACAGCATTGGCGTGATCTCCGGTAAAACAAGTTTGATCGCCAAATTTGTGGGGGAGCGGTATGCCGATTCATCTAACGCTGTCAAACTGCCTGGCTACACGGTGGTGGACCTCAATTTTGTCAAAGAAGTGGCTGCGCTGGAGCTGAATTTTGCGGTCAACAATCTGTTTGACGAAAGATACAGCGAGATTGTCGGCTCTTACAATATACCGGGAACTTTTACTTATGAAAACCGAAACTATCCGATGCCGGGCCGAACTTATTCTCTGGGGGTGAAATGGGAGCTGTGATTTGGTATAATTCATTCGGAGGTGGTTAAGATGATTATGGAATATATTGAAGCGGCTTTGAACAAGGCGCGTTACGATATGATAAAGGATAAGGAACCGTTTTACGCCGAAATTCCGGGCCTGGATGGTGTTTATGCGACCGGAAAAACGCTTGAGGAGTGCAGAAAAAATTTATCCGAAGTCATTGACGATTGGATAGTTATCCGGCTGCGAAGGGGTTTGCCAATTCCGCCGATTGAGGGCCACAAGATCGAAGAATTGAAGGAATTAAAGGTTAATGCCTAAACTCGGGCCGATTGCCTGGAAAGAGCTTGTCCGCCGGCTTCGGGAGTTCGGTTTTGACGGCCCGCTTTCCGGAGGCAAACATCCTTTCATGGTGAAGGGAGATTTAGTTCTCACAATACCCAACCCTCATCACGGAGATATCAGCGTTGATCTGTTAAGCAGGATATTGAAACAGGCGAAAATAAGTAGAGAGAACTGGCAAAAATAAAAGGGGGAATGTCTATGTTTAAAGCAAAAGAGGCGTCATTACGGAACATTGTTCCATTGTTGGTCGTTTCATTGGCGGTTTCGGCGGTGTTTTACCTGTCAAGGCCGCAGACGCGGACAAGCTCGATCCCGATCTTTATGGGTGAAGAGGTAACTGTAAAGAAGGCGGTAGAGGGCATAAGAGGGGTGGAGATGGCGACAGAAGGCGTTAAAGCAGCGCCGGTTGTAAAAGCGGCCCCGGCGCCGGCCCCACAGGCGGCGCCTCTGCCGATCGTGCCGCCGAGCGTCACGGTCAGGGTTCTTCCGGCCTATCCGGCCAGCTCGCTAGCGAACGGGACAGAGGGCGTTGTTCTATTATCGGCATACGTTGGCTTGACCGGCCAACCGGAAAAGATTGAGACAAAAACTTCTTCGGGGATTTCGGAATTAGATGAAGCCGCGATGAAAGCTGTTTCCCAGTGGCAGTTCTCTCCCGCCAGCCAGGGCGGGGCGGCGCTCGCGAGCTGGTTCGAGGTTCCGGTGAGGTTCGTCATTAAATAAGATGGCGACCGAATCGATCGGGCGGATGATTATTTACATCGGGGTTCTCTTGGTCCTCGTCGGCGGTTTCTTTATTCTGGTGGCCAAGGTCCCTTGGTTCGGCAAACTGCCGGGCGACATCGTTTACCGCCGCGAAGGGCTGACGATCTATGTGCCGATCGCAACGATGATCCTGGTCAGCCTGATTCTGACCCTTCTGCTCAATATCATTTGGCGCAGATAAATTTACGGGGCGTGGCCCAGCTTGGTCTAAGGCGCTACCTTGGGGTGGTAGAGATCGTGGGTTCAAATCCCGCCGCCCCGATTTCTTTTTATGAAAACCTCTGATTTCGACTTTCAGGTTCCCCCGGAGCTGATCGCGCACGAGCCGGCGGCCCAGCGCGATCATTCGCGTTTGATGGTGGTTGACCGCGCGCGGCAGACGATCGAACATAAGCGCTTTTTCGATATTGTTGATTATTTAAATCCAGGCGATCTGCTTGTTCTCAATAACACCAAAGTTATTCCGGCGAATCTTGCGGGGAAGAAGGAGGCGGGCGGGGCAAAGGTTGAGATATTGTTAGTGAGCAGAAAACAGAGATCAGAAAGAGATGAACGGAAATCAGGGGGCAGAGATCAGATTTGGGAATGTCTGGTCAAGCCGGGCAAACGGCTGTCGGTCGGCTCGCGAGTGATCTTCGGCGATGGTGAGCTTGTAGGCGCTGTGCTGGAGAAGACCGAAAGCGGCGAGCAAGTTATTGAGTTTATTGGCGACCTTAAAGGATTCATGAAGCGAAACGGGGAGGTTCCCCTACCGCCTTACATAAAAAACTCCGAACCCCGAACTCATAACTCCGAACTCACAAGCAGGTACCAGACCGTTTATGCCGAAAAAGAGGGGGCGTCGGCCGCCCCGACGGCCGGGCTGCACTTTACGCCGGAGCTTTTGGAGAGGATAAAGGATAGAGGAGTAGGAGTTGCGCAGATCACGCTCCACACCGGGCTGGCGACGTTCAAGCCGGTCTATGCGGAAAATATCGAAGAACACAAGATGTATTCTGAAGAATACGAAGTGCCATGCGAAACGATACGCGTATTGCGGAATGCGAAACGCGTAATTGCTGTGGGGACGACATCGGTCAGGACGCTTGAGGCGATTGCAAACTCACCCCCTCTTTCCCCCTCTCTTTTCAAGAGAGGGGGAGGGTTAACCTCGGCTTTAGCAGGGGGTGAGTTAAAAGGAGCAACGGACATTTTTATTTATCCCGGCTACGAGTTTCAAGTCGTAGACGCGATGGTGACCAACTTCCACTGGCCGAGGACCACCTTGATCATGCTGGTGTCAGCTTTCGCGGGGAAAGATTTTATTATGCGGGCATACCGGGAAGCGATCGATCAAAAGTACCGCTTCTTCTCTTTTGGCGACGCCATGCTAATATTATAGTTATGGAATACAGGTTTGAGATCACAAAGAAGAGCGCCAAAACTAAAGCTCGCGTCGGCAAGCTCCACACTCCGCATGGCGTCATCAACACTCCCGCCTTTCTGCCGATCGGCACGCAGGGGACGGTCAAGGCGATGACGATGAGGGATATCGACGAGATCGGCGCGGAGATATTGCTCTGCAATACCTATCATCTCTTTCTGCGTCCCGGCCATGAGCTGATAAGAGAGGCCGGCGGCCTGCACAAGTTCATCAACTGGGACAAGCCGATCCTGACCGACTCCGGCGGCTTTCAGGTCTTTTCTCTCTCCCAGATGAGAAAAGTGACCGACGAGGGGGTCGAGTTCACTTCCCATGTCGACGGCAGCAAGCATTTTCTTTCACCGGAAAAGGTTCTTGAGATCCAGACCGCGTTCGGCTCCGACATCATGATGCCGCTCGACGAATGCGTTGGGTATCCGTGCAAGAAGAAGGAGGCGGAAGAGGCGGTGAAGAGGACGACACGTTGGGCCAAGCGATCAAAATCCGAAATACTAAATACTAAATCCGAAACAATTTCGAAATCACAAATTCAAAATTCTAAACTGTTTGGCATTGTGCAGGGGAGCACATACAAAGACCTGCGCAAAAGGTCGGCGGAGGAGATCGCGGCCCTCGATTTTCCCGGCTACGCGATCGGCGGGCTCTCCGTCGGCGAGCCGCAGGCGGAGATGTTTGAGATGCTCGACGTTGTAACCGACATTCTGCCTGAAAAAGCGCCGCGCCATCTGATGGGGGTTGGATATGCGTCCGACATTCTGGGGGCGGTCAAGCTGGGCGCGGACCTCTTTGATTGCGTCATCCCGACGCGCCTGGCCCGCCACGGCTCATTCCTGACCTATGAGGGTAAAATCAGCATCCGGTTGAACAAGTTTGAGAAGGACTTTACCCCGATCGATCCGGATTGCGACTGCTACGCCTGCCGGAACTTCACCCGGGCCTATATCCGGCATCTTTTCTGGGCGAGGGAGATCACGGCTATGCATCTTCTCACGGTTCATAACCTGCGATTCTATATGAGGATGATGGCGAAGGTCAGAGCGGATATTTAAAATGGGCGCCGTAGGGATCGAACCTACGACCTCTTCCGTGTGAAGGAAGCATTCTACCACTGAACTAGGCGCCCTTTGACCTGCCAAATTAATTATACTGAACACCGCCTCGCCTGGCAAGGAACAATGCCTGAAATTTCCGCGGCCAGATCTCGAAGAAAACGCATGAGGATTCCGCATCTTTATTCCGCCCTGAGATATAAGTCGGCGGTCATGAGGCCGGAGATCATATCCGATCCGAAAGTGAGGCAAACGCTTGCGGCGGCCAGCCGGGTCTCCGGGCGCGACGTTGCGTCCGCCCTGCAGAACAAAAGATATTTTGTCGACATGGCGGAAAGTTACGCCGTGACATTGGGCGCGCAGGTCGCCGTCGGGAGATATTTCGCGGAAAGGAACGGCGAGCCGGAGCTGATCGTCGGCCACAGTCTTGGTCATTATGCCGGTCTGGTCATGGCCGGCAGCCTGGATTTCGAGGAAACCCTGAGCCATTTGTCGGCCAGCGGACGGGCGGCCGATGACTATTTTCATCGTTTTAATTATGCCACCATGCTGTTTGGCGGCGTGGCCGGGCGGGCGGTCTTTAATAAGGCGGCCGAAATAGGCGGCATTTTACTGCAGATGCATTCCGACGGTTCGGTTGCCATTGGCAGGACGGATCCATTGAACGAATTTAAAGCTTTTATTGAGCAAATGGGCGGCGAAACCAAAGCCGTTCCTTTGCGACTGCCTTTCCATAACGATTTGATGAAGCCGGCGTTCGCGGTTGCCCGGGCCGGCATCGACAAATTATCGATCCATTCGCCGAGGATCACCTTCCTTTCGACATATAACGTAGAACATTTGTCTTCTCCTGAAGCTGTTTTCCAGGCGCTGGCAAATGAAATGGTCTCACCGCATAAGTTACAGGCGACCATTCAAAAACTGGTTGACGCCGGCCATGATTCGGTCATTGAGATGACAACTGCCGGTTTTGACGAGGTTGCGCTGGCCGAATAATATTAAATGGGCGCGAGAGGTGTCGAACCTCTGACCTCCTCGGTGTAAGCGAGGCATTCTACCGCTGAACTACGCGCCCCAAAGCCAAAATCTTACCACGCCTTGACTCACCCCGCAAGTTGCGTTAAACTCAATTGTCGTCGACGAATGGGCCCTTAGCTCAAGGGTAGAGCACTCGGCTCATAACCGATCGGTTATAGGTTCGAATCCTATAGGGCCCATTTTAGGATATCAGGGGATCAGGGAATCAGGAAGCGGGGATCAGGATATCAGAAGATCAGGAGGTAAAAAATATGGCAGAACAGAAAGCGCAGAGTCTGGACGAGTTGTTAAAACAGATCGACGATTTTGAGCAGACGATCCAGGGGCTGGCGAAGAATGTCGCCGCGCTTAAAAGCAAGCTCCTTGAAAATAAGGCAAAGTACGGGGCTGATATTGCCGCCTGGCCTAAAGAGTAATTAATCCCAAGCGAACTTGTCCCGAGTCCCATCGAGGGAGTCGAGGGATTACTTCAGGTATTCTCTAAGTTTTCTCGCGCGGGTGGGGTGCTTCAGCTTCCTCAGCGCCTTTGATTCGATCTGGCGGATCCGCTCGCGGGTAACCGCGAAGACGCACCCGACTTCCTCTAACGTCCTCGGATGACCGTCATCCAAACCAAAGCGCAGTTTTAATACCGTTCTCTCCCGCTCGGAGAGAGTACTCATCACTTCTTCGAGGTCATCGCGCAGGAGGCCCTGCAGGACGATCTCTTCCGGCGCCTGGACGGTGCCGTCTTCCACAAAATCTCCCAGCCGCGAGCTCTCCTCGTCGCCGACCGGCGCCTCGAGCGAGAGCGGCACCTGCGAGATGCGGATGATCTCCCTGACCTTGTCGATAGATATGCGGGCGCGCTGGGCGATCTCTTTTTCCGTCGGCTTGTGGCCGAGCTGCTGTAGCAGGATGCGCGAGGTCTTGCGCAGGCGGTTGATCGTCTCAATCATGTGGACCGGGATGCGGATGGTGCGCGCCTGGTCGGCGATGGCGCGGGTGATCGCCTGGCGGATCCACCAGGTGGCGTAGGTCGAGAACTTGTAGCCCTTGCGGTAGTCGAATTTCTCGACCGCCCGGATGAGGCCGAGGTTGCCTTCCTGGACGAGGTCGAGGAAGAGCATGCCGCGGCCGGTGTATTTCTTGGCGATACTGACGACCAGGCGCAGGTTTGAGTTGACCAGCTTGTGCTTGGCGCGCATGTCTTCGGCTTTGACCCGCTTGGCCAGGACGATCTCTTCTTCCGAGGTCAGGAGCGGGAATTTGCCGATCTCGCGCAGGTACATGCGCACAGTGTCGTCGACGCCGATCCCCTTCATCTCCGCCAGTTCCTGGTGGAGATCATCGGCTTTGGTCGGGGACTCTTCTTTACCCTTCTTGGCCGAAAGCTCGATGCCCAGCCCCAAGAGCTGTTCGATCTCGTCAAGATTATTCTCGGGCTTCGGATAGACCGAAAGGATCTCTTCGGGCGTGAGATAGCCCTTGCGCGACGCGGCGGCCCGCAGCACTTCTAATTCGTCTCTTTTCCCAAACATGCTATCCCCTCCAAATTGTTATCGAGCGCTCGATCAATAAATTTCATTCTTCAGCGCCGCGATCAGCTCGGCGGCTTTTTGATTGTCATTGGCCTTCTCGGCTTCGCGCAGGGCCGATTTTATTTCATCGACCCGTTTTTTCGCGCTCTCGGCTTTGATGACGCTGATGCAGTCGCGCATGATCCCGGCCGGATTCTCCATCAGGCCTTCGGACAGGAGCGCGCCGGTCAGATAGTTTTTCGACGCCTCATCGGTCAATTTGTCCAGGATCAAATGCGAGAGATTTTCTCCCGCGCCTGGCTGTTCGGCAAATAAAATTTCCGCGATCTTGCCCGCTTCGCTCCCCAAGAAATTAGCCGGGGCAAGCTCCTGCTTGACGGCCGCCAGCGCCGCCTCGTTCTGGAGAGAAAGCGCGATCAGTTTCTTTTCGGCGGCGCCCAGCCGGTCCCCGGGCTTTTCGGTCACCTTGCTTAAATTCTTTTCACTGCCGCGGCTCAGGTAACCCTGGCGCTTGATCTCGGTCATCAGCGTTTCGGCCTCGACCTTCAGGAGCCCGGCCGCCAGCCCGGCATATTCTTTCTGGGCGAAGGCGTCTTTTTCTCCAGCCAGCAATTTGGCGGTTTCGCGCAGGGCCTGGGAGCGGGCTTCGATTTCGCCGAGGTTAAATTTCTTCAGCAGACGGCGGATCTTGAACTCAAGATAGGGCAGGGCGGCATCGGCGGCGGCACTGAAAGCGGCGGCTCCCTCATTTTTTATCAGCTCATCGGGATCCTTGGCTCCGGTGAAACTTGCGATCCTCACTTTCATTCCCTGGCTGCGGATGATCTCGGCGGAGCGCTCGGCGGCGGCTTCTCCCGCGGTATCGGCATCAAAAGCCAGCATTATTGTATCGGTAGAGCGCGAGAGCAACTTGCATTGCGCGATCGTGAGCGCCGTGCCGAGCGGCGCGGCCACGTTCGCGAACCCGGCGGCAAAGACAGAGAGAACATCGACGTTCCCTTCAACGAGTATGGCCGCATTTTTCTTTTTGATCTCATCTTTGGCGAAGTTGAGGCCGTAGACGGTGTCGCCCTTGCGATAGACCGGCGTGTCGGGCGAGTTGAGATACTTCGGCTCGGAATTGTCGAGAGCCCGGCCGCTGAAAGCGATCACCCGGCCCCTGACGTCAAAGACCGGGAACATCAGGCGGCTCCGAAAGCGGTCGTAATAGCCATCTTTGCCCTCCCGCGGCAGGGTCAGCCCGGCGCGCTCGATCAGCTCGGGCGCCGCTCCCCGCGAGATCAAATGCTTGAACAATTCATCCCAGCTCGCCGGCGCAAACCCCAGGCCGTAGGTCTTGGCGGTCTCTTCGCTGATCTTTCTTTTTGCCAGGTATTCGCGCGCGGGTCCGCCCGCTTCCGATTCAAGGGCGCTCCGGAAGAACTTGGCGGCCAGGAGCATGACCGAATAAATTTTTTCTTTTTCCGAAGACGAGGTCGAAGGGGCCGTCCGGCCGACCTTGACGCCGATCTTCTCGCCTAATTCTGCGACAGCTTCAGCAAAGCCGATATTCTCCGCCTTCATCAGGAAGGCAAAGACATTGCCCCCCTCGCCGCAGCCGAAGCAATGGAAGAGCTGTTTCTCGGGCGAGACGGTGAACGAGGCGGTCTTTTCCGAATGGAAAGGGCAGAGTCCCAGATAGTTGCGCCCGCGTTTTTTCAACGCGACGTATCCGGAAATGACGGCGACAATGTCAGACCTGTGCCTGATCTCTTCAATGACGGCGGGCGGTATCAATGATCATGCCTCCACTCGTTGGGGACAAAGAGCTCCACAAATTTGGTGATCGCGTAGCGGTCGGTCATGCCGGCGATAAAATCAACCGTGTGCTGGACCTGGTCCGCCTGTCCGACGCCGCTCTGGAAGGCCGCGTCGTAATGATAATGGCGGAAGAGCTGGGTCAGGAGTTCGGGGACCTTCGACTCTTCTTTCTTGGCTGCCGGATTAGTATAGACATTCTCGTACATGAAGTCATAGAGCCCGTCGACCGCCGCCAAGACATCTTTGTCCATCTTGAGTTCCGGTTTCTCGCGGCTGTTCGTAACGATCGACTCGACCACGCGGTCAAGAATGTTATTGGTCAGGGTTTTCATGAATTTTTTCGGCAGTTGATCTTCGGTCAGGACGCCCGCCCTGATCGCGTCTTCAATGTCGTGGCGCAGATAGGCAAAGCGGTCGGCCAGCCGCACGATCCGCCCCTCCAGCGTCGCCGGCTGGGGATCGTCCGGCGTGTGCGAGCGGATGCCGTCGATTATCTCCCAGCAGAGATTCAGGCCTTGCCCGTCTTTTTCGATCACCTCAACAACGCGCACGCTTTGCTCGTTGTGATAGAAGCGCCGGCCGTAATTAGTTTTTAAGATGTCGTCGAGGACGAACTCGCCGGCGTGGCCGAAGGGCGTGTGGCCGAGATCGTGAGCCAGGGCGATCGCCTCGGCGAGATCCTCGTTTAGCCGCAAGGCCCGCGCGATCGTGCGCGCGATCTGGGCGACCTCGAGCGTGTGGGTCAGGCGCGTCCGATAATGGTCCTCGACCGGCGAGATAAAGACCTGCGTCTTGTGCTTGAGGCGGCGGAACGCCTTGCAATGGATGATCTTATCCCGGTCGCGCTGGAAAGCGGTTCTATAGTCGTCTGCCTGCTCCGGCAGTTTGCGGCCCCGGCTCTTTGACGCCTGGACCGCGTATTTTGAAAGATTCTTGACTTCCCGCTCTTCGATTTCCTGCCGGATGAGCATCAATTGGTTATTTTGTCGTGTAGGCGTGTTTGCTCTTGCCTTTGATCACGGCCTGCGCCGCCGCCAGACGGGCGATCGGCACGCGGTAGGGGGAACAGCTGACATAGTTGAGGCCGACGCCATGGCAGAATTCGACGGAGGCCGGATCGCCGCCGTGCTCGCCGCAGAGGCCGACCTTGATGTTCTTGCGCGCCTGGCGTCCTTTGGCGACTCCCATCTTGACCAGCTCGCCGACGCCGCCCTGATCGATCGTGACGAACGGGTCCTTGGGCAGGATCCCCTTGTCGGTATAGACCTTCAGGAATTTGGCCGCGTCGTCTCGGCTAAAGCCGAAAGTCGTCTGGGTCAGATCGTTGGTGCCGAACGAAAAGAACTCGGCCTCCCGCGCGATCTCGTCCGCCGTGACCGCCGCGCGCGGCAGTTCGATCATCGTGCCGACCAGGTAGTCAAGCTTGACGCCGTGCTTTTTCATCTCCTCGTGAGCTACTTTCTCGACGATCGCCTTCTGCTGTTTGAACTCGTTGACGTGGCCGACCAGCGGGATCATGACTTCGGGCACGACCTTGACCTTGTCCTCTTTATAGAGTTCGCAGGCGGCCTCAAAGATCGCGCGCGTCTGCATCTCGGTGATCTCGGGCATGGTGATGCCGAGCCGGCAGCCGCGCAGACCTAACATCGGGTTGAACTCGTGGAGTTCTTCGACGCGGGCCAGCAGTTTCTCCTTCTCGGCCAGCGTTTTCGGATCGCCGCCTTTGGCTTTGAGGGTGTTAACCTCGACCATCAGGTTTTCCCGCTTGGGCAGGAACTCGTGAAGCGGCGGGTCGAGCAGGCGGATGGTGACCGGGAAGCCCTTCATGACCTTGAAGAGGCCCTTGAAGTCGCTTTTTTGCATCGGCAGGAGCTTGTCGAGCGCGCTCTTGCGGTCTGCTTCGGTCTCCGCCAGGATCATCTCGACCATGTGCGGCAGGCGCTCGGCCGCGAAGAACATGTGCTCGGTGCGGCAGAGGCCGATCCCCTCCGCGCCGAAGTCGCGGGCGACCTTGGCGTCGTGGGGAATATCGGCGTTGGCGCGGACCTTGAGCGAGCGGATCTTGTCGGCCCAGGACATCAGCTCGCTGAAAGAGCCGGTCAGCTCCGGCTCGATCGTCGGGACCTGACCGAGGATAACCCGGCCGGTAGCGCCGTCGAGCGTGACCCAGTCGCCTGCTTTGACGACAGTTTCTCCGATCGTGAACTTTTTGCCTTTCTCGTCGACTTTGATCTCCTCACAACCCGCCACGCAGGGCTTGCCCATGCCGCGGGCGACGACCGCAGCGTGCGAGGTCATGCCGCCGCGCGACGTCAAAATACCCTGGGCCGCGTCCATGCCGTGGATATCATCGGGCACCGTTTCCAGCCTGACGAGGATGACTTTTTCCGTCTCGCCGCGCTGGGCGGCCTCGTCGGCGGTAAAGACGGCTTTACCGGTGGCGGCGCCCGGCGAAGCCGGCAGGCCCTTGGCGACGACTTTGATCTTGGCTTTGGGATCGATAACCGGGTGGAGAAGCTGGTCGATCTGCTGTGGGTCAAGGCGCATCAGCGCTTCTTCTTTGGTGATCAATTTTTCCTTGACCATCTGGACGGCGATGTTGACGGCCGCCTGGGCGGTGCGCTTGCCGGTCCGTGTCTGGAGCATATAGAGCTTGCCTTTTTCGACGGTGAACTCAAAATCCTGCACGTCGCGGTAGTGCTGTTCGAGGCGCGAGGTGATGCTCCGGAGTTGTTTATAGACCGCCGGCATCTCCCGGCCGAGAGCGGTGATCGGGTGGGGGGTGCGGATGCCGGCCACGACGTCTTCGCCCTGCGCGTTGGTCAGGAACTCGCCGTAGAACTCTTTCTCCCCGGTCGAGGGGTTGCGGGTGAAGCCGACACCGGTGGCGGAATCATCGCCCATGTTGCCGAAGACCATTGTCTGGACGTTGACGGCCGTGCCGATGTGGTCGGGAATGTCGTTCAGCTTGCGGTAGGTAATCGCCCGCTGATTCTGCCATGAGCGAAAGACCGCGTTGCGCGCGAGTTCGAGCTGTTTCATCGGAGCCTGGGGAAAATCCTTGCCGGTTTTTTCCCGGACAAGTTTTTTGTACTGGCCGACCAGATCGGCCAGGTCGGCGGCGGAGAGCTCGGTGTCGAGCCGCGCCCCTTTCTCTTCCTTTTTCATCTCGAGCAGGCGCTCAAATTCGTTCTTGTCGATCTCGAGCACGACGTTGCCGAACATCTGGATAAAGCGGCGGTAGCTGTCAAAAGCGAACCGCTCGTTGCCGGTCTTCTCGATCAGCCCCTTGACCGTTTCGTCATTTAAGCCGAGATTGAGGATGGTGTCCATCATGCCGGGCATCGAGAATTTAGCGCCCGAGCGGACCGAGACGAGCAGGGGATCGGCCGGATCGCCTAAACGCTTCCCGAGCGACTTTTCGACCCGTCTTAAGGCGGCCACCATTTCGCTGTCAACCCTGGCTGGCACCCGCCTGTTGTTTTTATAGTAAAGCGAGCAAACCTCGGTCGTGATCGTGAAGCCGGGCGGCACCGGCACCCCCGCATTAGTCATCTCTGCCAGACCCGCCCCTTTGCCGCCCAAAAGCTCTTTCATCGTCCCTTTGCCTTCCGCTCTCCCGTCGCCGAAATAATATACGAACTTCTTACTCTTAGCCATTACCTTTTTCCTCCTAAAAATAAAATGGAGCCGGGGGGGATCGAACCCCCGACCTCTTGACTGCCAGTCAAGCGTTCTCCCAGCTGAACTACGGCCCCATCAATAATGATAAACAATGGCTTCTTTGCCCCAGAGCTCTTCAAGCTTGTAATACTCGCGCTCTGCCTCTTTTAAGAGATGGACGACGATCGAACCCAGGTCAAGGACCAACCAGCCGGAACTTAATACCCCCTCCCATCTAAAATTTTTGACATTATTCTTCCGCAGCTCCGCGTCGATTTCCCGCTCGATCGCCCGCAGCTGCGGCTCCGACTCGGCCCCCGCGATCACCAGGTGGTCGACGATGGCCGAGCTTTTGGAGACATCGAGCACCTCAAGATCGACCGCCTGTTTGCGCTCGGCCGCCGCCGCGATGACCTGGAGGATATCCGGCCCTGGCCGCTTTCTAATCTTTGACCTCTTGGCCCTGGCCGGCGGCCGCCAGCGCGCGGCCGGAGAGCAGCTGATCGACGATCTTCCTGACCTCGAGCTCATCGGGTTTCCAGTAATAGATGCCGTCGACCATCAGGTCGGCGCCGGGGATCATGGTCATGCCGATCTGGCCGAGCTCGGTGGCCGCGCGCAGGGCGAGCGACAGGCCGAGGATCTCTCTTGAATTAAGATTGGTGTTGATCGAGCCGAGCATGGAGAGGAAAAGCGACGGGCTCTTGAGCAGGTTCTCGCGCTTCATCATTTCGGCGGCCAGGTCGCGCAGAAAGTTCTGCTGGCGGCCGATCCGGGCGAAGTCGCCGTCGGTGTGCCGGAAGCGCAGGTAGTCCATGGCCTGCTTGCCGTTCAATTTTTGCACGCCTGGCTGGAGATCGATCTCCAGGCCGCCGGCGTAATCTTTGTAATACATCCTTTTTTCGACGTTGACCGTGATGCCCCCGAGCCGGTCGACAATATCCTCGATCTCCGAGAGATCGATGAGAATGTAATAAGGCAGGCTGACGCGCAGGAAATCCTCGATCGTTTTTCTGGCCAGCTCGATCCCGCCGTAGGCGAAGGCGGCGTTGACCTTGTCGAGGCCGCGCCCGGGGATCGTTACAATCGTGTCGCGCGGGACGGAAACGACCGCGGCCGATCGCCTGGCCGGGCTGACATGGAGGACCATCATCGTATCAGAGAGGCGGCCGGAGGTATTGTCCACGCCCAGGACCAGGATATTGGTTTCGGAGAGGATGGGCGCCGTCGGGGTCAGGCTCAGGAAAACATCAAAGAGCGCGAGCCGGGCGGCGAGGCTGACAGTAAAGCCGACGAGCGCGGCCGCGCCGACCAGCAGGACCATTATAACGACTAAAAATCTTTTCATAGTTTTGAGAGAAAATAATTCCGCGTCTCGACCGTCAGCGGGTAGACGGGCAGGTTCTTCTCAAGTAAAAACCTGATCATGGCCGAGGTCGATTCATAGATCGCCCGGTCCATGTCGGCGAAGGCCAACTTTCTAAATCTGCCGACGCCAGGGAAATCGCGTCCAGCTTCGATGTGATCGGCCAGATAGATCACCTTTTCGAGCGCCGTCATACCGGGCGCCCCCGTCGTGTGACGGCTAATGGCTCTTTGTATTTCCGTCGATCTGACCCCGAATTCACGCCTGGCCAGATCGGCGCCGATCTCGCCGTGGAAAAGCTTGGGCTCAAACCGCCGGATCGGATCGATCGGCAGGCCCAGCCGGCGGGCTTGTCTTAAAAGCGCTGGCCGGTCGTAGCGGCGCGCGCAGTCATGGAGCAGTGCCGCCAGGGAAGTTTTTGCTGTGCTGACCCGGTATTTTTTGGCTAAGGCCAGCGCGATCTTTTCGGCGCGCAGGCAATGTTCAAATCTCTCGGCATCAAGCGTTTTCGCCAGCTTTTCCAGGATTTTTTCTCTTGAGGGCACTTACGGTATTTTAGCAAATTTCGCCCCGGCTTGTCAAACCGCCTTTTTTGCTGTTAGAATGAAATATATGCCAGATTTGGCGGCCATTATTTTAGCGGCCGGTAAGGGGACGAGAATGAAGTCGGACCTGCCCAAGGTCTTTCACGAGATCCTGGGCGAGCCGATGTTGAGTTATGTCCTCAA
>METM01000016.1:0-31832 GCA_001772335.1 candidate division WOR-1 bacterium RIFCSPHIGHO2_01_FULL_53_15 | reverse complement strand
GACTGGCCGGTCGAGTTCGTGGTCCAATCCGAACAACTCGGCACCGGCCACGCCGTGATGCAGGCCGAGCCGCGCCTGCGGGAGTTTGCGGGCACGGTTCTCGTCCTGGCCGGGGATGTTCCTCTCATTTCGGAAGAAACGATGCGGCGGCTGGTCGACTTTCACCTTGAGCACGAGGCAGCGGCGACCGACCTGACGGCGGTGTTGGAAGACGCTGGGAGTTATGGCAGGGTGATCAGGGGATCAGGAGATCAGATTATCAGGATCGTTGAAAAGAAAGACGCCTCACCGGAAGAATTAAATATCAACGAGATCAACACCGGGACTTTTTGTTTTGAAAAAGCGGCGCTTTTTTCCGCGCTCAAGGAAGTCAGGGCCGAGAACGCGCAGAAAGAATATTACCTGACCGACACGATCCATATTTTAAAGAAAATGGGCCGGACGGTCTTTGCCTGCCAGGCCGAGAATCCCGACGAGACCCTGGGCATCAACACCAGAGACGAGCTGGTCGCCGTCGAAAAGACACTGCTCTCAAAAATAAACTGAAATTTTTTTAAAACCGGCCCGATAAACATTTGGCTGATAATATGATAACGAATTGGAGCGATCAATGAACATCAGTGCCGTCGCTGCGTCAAGGATGCGATACATTCGCGATCGGTCAAAGATCGTGAGTGATCTCATGGCTAGTGGATTTAAACCAAAATTAACCGGCATCACGGTTTTTACTCTAAGCCGCTTGAGCGCGGAGACCTACAACGACCTGCAGAAATTTTTGGGTGATATTAACGGCCGGATAAAATCACAATTAAAGCTGACGCAGCCCCAGCCGCTTGAGCTGCCTTGGTTTAGCGCGCTGAAAACGGTCGATTTTAAGGCGCTCCGAAACAAACCGGAGGCAATGAAAGAAGTGTTCGACCGCTGTGTCGAGGTTGACGGCTTCTTTGCCCCCAGAGTCGACTTGTCAATACTGCCCTGGATCTATAAAACTTACGTCTTCAATCCCCAGCCGCAAAAATAATCTGAAATTTCTCCTTGCCCGCCCCGATAAATCGTTGAGTTATGGTCGTACATCTTTATACTCGAGCGAGATCTTTTGGGGCCCTCCCATTATTTAAGGGCTTTGTCCGTCCGCCGGTCGCTGTTCAAAACGATTACCGGAAGGCCGGGATAAAAGTCGGCTTTTCCGCCGGGCGCCTGCTGGCCGATTATCCGTCGGTGAAATATGACGCCCTTCTCGATAGACTGATCGCTTTTAAAGAGATCAAACCTTTCGCCGAAGTCTTTGTCGATCCCGCTGGACGGATAAAAGACATCGACTTCCGTGAACTCTCGCCAAAATTTTTGGTCGAGCAGATCAGGGGGAAGGCCCTTGATCTGACGAAACTGACCGTCAAGCATTCCAACTTTTTGCGGCGGGAGGACTTGAGCGTAGGTCAACCTGGATGGCCGGGCAGCCTGAGCTTGCGCCCCCTACTTTCTTTGTTCTTACCTGTAACAAATGTGCCGACACCGGCTCCGACGTCTTCAACAAACGAAAGGCGGGAAGAGCCGTACAGCCCGACCCAATATTCGGAAACGAGCGCGATATTTTATTCCCGCCAATTTTCCACCGAATATAACGGCAACCCGGCCCGCAACCTGGCGCGCCTCTGGTGGAAGATATACCCCGAAGCAAGTAACGTTGTCGCGGCCGAAGACGGCACAACAATCCCGGAAGACGAAATGAAAGACCATGTTCTCTACGTTTCGCACGTCCTGTTTGACCGCGTCGGCGAAATGTTGACCGGCTTTGCCAGTATTGACGAATATTCCGATTATAGAAATCCAAAAGGGGAGAAGGATAAATTGATCTATTACAGCGGCATCCAGATCAGGCCGGAATATCGCGGCGGCCGGACCGCTTATTTGACCTTTTTGGCGATGAAAAAGATCTTCGCGAGTTTCGGCCTCTTTAAGCTCCTTTTTGGCCGGACCCCCCTGGTCATGCGCCTGCAAAGTCAAAGCATCTTCGAATTAACCCGGCCGTATATTAAAACGAAACAGGAGGCGGCTGAATTTACCGATGAGGATTGGGCGGCGATCAACTTTGTGGCCAGAAAAAAAGGCTGGACATTCGAAGCGGGCACAAATATCACGCGCGGCGTATATTCAAAGTTGATGGCAAAAAATCAGGCGGATCGTCTGCCCGACCTGGACGATCTCGACGGCAAGGTCTGCATTGGTTATGCCAGCGTCTGGACGCTCCTGCGCCTGTATTACGCTTACAAAGTGAGAGGGAAGACGGGTTATAACGGCCCGGGCTCCGATTAACCGCCTGTCGCCTGAGCGTTGAACTCTTCGATTATGCCTGCCGTGGCTTTCGGATCGCCGGTTAAACTCAAGTAAAACATTTTTGCCGCCAGCTCCCGTGGCGATGTTTTCAGGACCTGCGAGATCAAGTAGTGGCTGTGGGAAAAGCCCGAGAGGACGCCCAGTTCGGCGATCCGGCGCTGAAGCTTGTTAACCGCGCCGACATATTCGGAAAAATCTTGGCCGTCGATCTTCCAGGGCAGGGGCGGCCAAAATCTCATCGGCAGGGATAATATTAACGGATAGGTGAGCAGGTATTTTAAGACCTCCGGACTGTTCATGGTTGCCGCCGCTTTCAGTCCGGCGCGCGCCAGCTTTTGATCGTGCGGGTCGGGATACACAATTTCACAGCCGATCTCATTGGCCCGGTTGGCGCTGTCTGTCCCCGGGTAGAGGCCAAGGGCCTGGGCCGGCGCCGACAGGGGTTGGACCGCCTTTAGAAATTCAATGATCAGGTCGGCTTCGTTGGCCGGCATGCCGGGGTAAGGGTAGATAAAGCTGGCCATCGTCGCAAGCCCGGCTTTTCCGGCGGCCAGCATCATCGTTTTGACGTCGGCGACACTCTCTTTTTTCCCCATCAGCTTCAGCGTCGCGTCGTCGGCCGCTTCGGCCCCGAAAAAGAGAGCGCCGGCGCCGGCACGCTTCAATTCATCCATGAGTTTAAACGGATCGCGCTCCCCGGTGTCCTGATCGCGTCCGCGCATAAAGGCGACCCAGCTGAATTTATCGCCCAGGCCGCGCGCGAGCAGCGCCCGCGCGATCTCGGCCGCCTGCCAGGGCGGCGTGCTGCTGCCGACCAGTTCAAAATGAGTCAGGCCAAATCGTTGATTGAGCGCCGCCATCTCGTTGACGATACTTTCGGCCGGTTTAAGATATCTTAATTTCCCGCTCAAGAGCGGCTGTGAGCAGAAATTGCAGAGCCAGGGGCAGCCGCGCGAGGTCTCGATGAAAGCGTAGCGCATCACGCCTTCAAAATCCGGCTCTTCATAAGCGTCGGCCGAAAGCCGCAGCCAATCATTGTTCGGCAGGCGCGAGCGCGCCGTGGCGATCAGGCGGCCGTTCTCGTTCTTAAAGACAACATTGGGAATCCGGCTAAGATCATCAAGCCGCCCGGCCTTGAGCCGGTCGATAATCTCGGCAATGCCGACTATCGCCTGCTCCCCCTCGCCCAAAACGAGGGCGGTGGGCGCGCCGGTCACCTGAAAAATCGTTTCGCTAAAGTGGGTGGTTTGCGGCCCGCCGAAGATGATGGGCAGTGACGGCTCGGCCGCCCGCAGGCTCTCGGCCAGCCGGATCGAGGCAACCGTGCTGCCGCCGAAAAAAAGAGAAAAGCCGACCGCGTCAAACCGCTCTGTTCTAACCCGGTCAACGATTTCCCGGCCGATCTCCGCAACCACATTTTTTTCAACGGCCGCCTGTTCGCCGGCCAGAACTTTTAGCTCCCTGATATCCAACAAAGAGCGAGCGGCCAGAAGAGGGTGGCGGAGCGGTTTTTTCCCGTCGAGAAAGAGCGGTTTGACGCTGCGCTCAAAGATCGCGGCTGAACGCGAAACCAGGTCGGCCGGGTAAAGACGGCCCATGAGCGAAGTCGAATAATTGGCGATCACGGCATCATGGCCGCTTTGTCTTAGCGCCTGACGCAGCATCAAGAGGCCCGGACGGGGTACCTTGCCGGACAGATCCGTTGTCCCTAAGCCGCCGACTAACAGCAGACGCCGGCTGTTGGCCGTATGATTTATCATGCTATAATGCTATCGCTGGTAAATTTTGATAATTTCAAAAAATAAAGATGCGGATATTCAGCGAGCTTGACGGCTTAAAGATAGAAAACTTTGTTTTTCGCGGGCTGGTATTGTCCGCCCTTGCCGCCGAGGCGATCATTATACTGTTTTCTTTGCAAACCGGCAGTTTTGACGTTTTTGCGTCTTACTCGCTGATCTTGGTCCAGCTGGCCCTCGGTTTATATTTGTTGATAAAGAACCGGCGCAGCGAGATCAATTTTTCTTTTGCCGCTTTTTGTTTTTGTCTCGGCCTCTGGACCTATGAAATCTTTATGCTAAGACAGGCGCGGCTGGGCCCCGACCTTGTCTTTTGGGGGCGGCAGGTCTTTTTCGGGCCGGTCTTGAACGCCTATTTCTTTTTATATTTCAGCTTTGTTTTTCCCAAAAAGAACATTGCCAGCTTTAAATGGAGCAAAATATTTCTTTTTGTTCCGAGCCTGATCCTGCTTCTTCTCCTTTCCGGGCCGTGGGTGCTGCGCGAAGCTTATCTTACCGCGGCCGGCCCGGTCCCGGTCTTCGGTGCGGCCTATCCGCTATTCGCGGCCTATTTTCTGGCCTATTTTTTCTGGGGCATCATTAATCTGATCAGGAAGTACCGCCTGGCCAAAGGGCTCGAAATGCTCCAGATCCGCTATGTCTTCCTGGGTCTTTGCCTGACCTTTATTGTGTCGACCGGGACGAATTTGATCCTGCCCGCCCTGGGCGAAACCAGGTTCATCAGTTTTGGGCCGGCTTCAACCCTGCTGCTGCTGGGTTTTACTGTCTATGCCATCGTCCGGCACCGCCTGATGTCGATCGAGGTCGTCATCCAGCGCGGCGCCGTCTACGGCATTACGACGGTCCTCATCATGTCGCTCTACGCGCTGGCGGTGATGGTTTCGGAGATCTATTTACGCAAGATCATCGGCTACACTTCTCTGCTCGTGACCGCCCTGGCCGCGCTGGCTATCGCCGTCGCTTATCAGCCGCTCGTGCGGAGCTTTCAGTCCCTGACCGACCGGCTTTTCTTCCGCGGCCGCTACGATTACCAGAAGATACTGCGCCGGATCAGCCAGGAGATCGCCGCGGTCATAAAATTGGAAGAATTGACCCGGCTGATTGTTGCTTCTTTTATCGACACGATGAAAGTTATTGAGATCTCGTTCCTCCTGCCTGAAAAGGAAGGCGAGCATTTCCGCTCGGTGCCGCTCGCCATCCAGCGTTACAAGCGGATCGAGATCGACAAGAACAGCCCGATCATCGCCCGGCTCTCGGCCGCGAAAGATATCCTGGTCCGCGACGAGGTGGAAGAATCGGCCGAGGTGAGGGACGCGATGGAGCGCCTGGGCATCGCCGTCTGGGTGCCGATCGTCAGCAAGGACGAGCTGATCGGCATCATCGCGCTGGGGAGCAAACTCTCCGGCGACATCTATTCGACGGAGGATCTCGCGCTTTTGAACACCCTGGCCAACCAGACGGCGGTGGCGCTCGACAACGCGCGGCTCTACGAGGAAGTCGTGACGATGAAAAATTACAGCGAAGAGATTCTGCAGAGCATGACGAACGGCGTCCTGACGACGGATAACCGCGGGCGCGTCGTCACTTTCAACCAGATGGGCGAGCGGATCAGCGGACGCAAAGCGGCCGGCGTCATCGGCAAAACTTGTGAAGAGGTCTGGGGCGGGCGGGGCACCGTCACGTTAGCGGTCGAAAACACGCTGAAGGACCGCGCTCTTTTAAATCATGAAACCGGGCTCTCTTCGCCCGAGCGCGGGCTGGTGCCGGTTTCTCTCTCGTCGACCCTCCTGCGCGACAGCCAGGGGAAAAAACTGGGCGCCCTGATCACGATCCATGATCTCTCGGAACTCAAGGAGCTCGAGGACAAGATCCGGCGGGCGGACAAGCTGACGGCGCTCGCCACCATGGCCGCCGGCATGGCCCACGAGATCAAAAACCCGCTCTCCTCGATGAAGGTCTTTGCCCAGCTGCTGCCGCTGAAGATCGACGACCCCGAGTACCGCAAGAAGCTGGGGGAGATCCTGCCGCGCGAGATCGACCGCATCGACCGGATCGTCGAAAGTTTGCTTGGCTTCGCCCGCTCGACCGCGCCGACCTTTGAAAAGGTCAAGATCGACGATATCTTGGAGGAAGATGTTAAATATTTCGCCGACCAGCTCAAGGCGGCCGGCGTCAAGTTAAGAAAAGAATATGCCGTCCTGCCGGAGATCGAAGTTGACCGCGGCCAGATGTCGCAGGTTTTCTCCAACCTCATCCTGAACGCCATCCAGGCGATGCCCGAGGGGGGCGAGCTGGCGATCACGACCGCCCCCGGCAAACGCATCGAAAATATCCTCCAGACGATCAAGGTCCGGGTCTCGGATACCGGCCACGGCATCTCGGCAGAGATGGCCAAGAAGCTCTTCGACCCGTTCTTCACGACGAAATACGGCGGCACCGGCCTGGGGCTCACTATCACCCACAGCATTGTTGACGGCCACAAGGGATTGATCGATGTCGAGAGCCGGATCGGCCAGGGGACCACTTTTACGGTGACATTGCCGGTCAGTCAGAGTATAATAAAATAGATGGCAAAGAAGACGATACTTTTGGTTTCGGATGACGCGCGGGCGGAGCAGGCGATCAGGAGCGCGCTCGGCGATTATGCGATCGAAACCGTGAGGAACGCCGAAGAAGCGGCCGAAGCTTTGCCTAAAACAAAGCCGGCGCTCATCATTATAGACTACGATCTGAAGAAGACCGACGGCCTGCAGGTCTTTCGCCAGCTCCAGCCTCTTGCGCCTCACGTTAGATTTATCATGCTCTCGAGCTCAAATGACATCCCGCTGGCCGTCGCCGCGACCAAGCTCGGCGTCTCTGATTTTTTAAAAAAGCCGGCGCCGCCGCGGGAACTGGCCGCCTCCGTCGAGAGAAATATCGTGCCGGCGCCGGAGGCCCCGGTCCTCTACGGCCGGAAGAACTTGATCCTGCTGGCCGAGCGCGGCGTCGACAAAAAAAGCGCGGTCGAACAGATCCATCTTCACAGCCTCAAGAAAAAAAGGAAGTTGCGGGTGATCGATGCCGCCGCTTTCCGTCGCGAGAACCTCGAGGCCTCTTTCTGGGCGACGGTGCAGGAGGCGATCGGGCTCGCGCCGGCTTTGGGCGAAGAAGAACGCTGCGGCACGCTTTATCTCGATAATATCGATGGGCTGGAAGAGAGTTTTCGCGCCAGTATTTTCGAGTTCTTCAGGGAAAAGAAGGAAAAGGTCGACCGCGAAGTGTTAGTCGTCCTCGGCGTTACCGGCCGGGAACAGCTCTCGGCCGCGCCGGTCAAGAATTACGAGCTGGTCGAGGCGCCGCCCCTGCGCGCGCGCAGGGAGGACCTCCCCCTGCTGATCAGCCAGGCGCTGGCAGCGCTTTCCGCCGCGCATAACAAGAAAGTCAAAGCCGTTTCCGCCGAGGTCATGACTCTCCTCGGCCTCTACGATTTTCCCGGCAACTACGCCGAGCTCGAGTGCCTGTTGGAAGAAGCGATCCTGGCCTCGGCTTCGGAGATCCTTGAGCTTAAGGACCTGCCGCTCGATTTTCGCTCGCTGCTCGAGGTCACGGTTAAAAAAGCGAAGCGCAGCAGGGGAACAAGCCTCATTAGTGCCAGAAGGTGGTTCGAGAAGGCCGCTTATAAAACTCTGTTAGAGAAAACCGGCGGTGATTTCGCGGCGACGGCGCGGTTTCTTGACATTCCCAAGACGACACTCATTGAACGGGCCGAGGAATTAGGCGCCGACCTTATCAATTAGCGCCCGGGCGCTTTTTTGATCTTTTGCCTCGGCGATGACCCGGATGATCGGCTCGGTGTTTGACGGCCGGACATGGACCCAACCCTCGGGCGTCACCGCTTTCACTCCCTCGGTCAGGATCAGGTCGGAACCGCGGAACTTCTCTTTTGTCTTTTCGACAAAATCATTTGCTTCGTCCTGGCTTGCGCACTCTATTTTAGTTTTTATCATCTCATAATGGGGCAATTCGGCGACAAGTTCTGAAAGTTTCATTTTTCTTGCCGCCATCAAATTGAGGATCAAGCCGGCGCCCGCCAAGCTGTCGCGGTTCCAGCCGACGCGCGGGAAAATAACGCCGCCGTTGCCTTCGCCGCCGATGAGGCCATTGAGCGACTTTAACTCCTCTACCACATTGACTTCACCGACCCTGGTCCTGATCAGCGTCGCGCCTCCCGCCCGGCAGACATCATCGATCACCTGGCTGGTCGAGAGGTTGACCACGACGATCGGCTTATTTTTGCCGCTGAGAACGAATTTAGCCGCCAGCGCCAGCGTCAGCTCTTCGCCGACGGCTTTGCCTTCGTCCGAGACGATAGCCAGGCGGTCGGCGTCAGAGTCGACGGCAAAACCGATATCGGCCTTTTTCTTTTTGACGAGTTCGATCAACTCGCCCAGGTTGGCCGCGACCGGCTCGGGGTTGTGCGGGAAAGGCAGTTTGACGTCGCAGTTGATCGCCAAGACCTCGCAACCGAGCTTTTCCAGAAACCTGACCAGGGCGACGGAGCCCGCGCCGTTACAGCCGTCAAAAGCCACTTTGAATTTGGCTTTTTTTACGGCGGCGGCCCCGATAACTTTCAAGACTCTTTTGATGTGGAAATCAATGCCGGTTTTGTTAGCAACAACGCCTTTGCCGTCCGCCGACCGGAACTGCTTGCTCTTGTAGATCTTGAGAAAATCGGCGGCTTCGGTTTCATTCAAGAAAATGCCGTCGCCGCGCAGGAACTTGAGGCCGTTCCAGGGCAGGGGATTGTGCGAGGCGGTCACGATAATTCCGCCGGCGGCTGCGAGCGCTTTCGTCATGATGCCGACGGTGGGCGTCGGCGCGATTCCGAGGTCGACAACTTTACAGCCGGCCGATAAGAGCCCGGCAAAAATTGTCTCCTTGATCGATCCCGATGATTGGCGCGGATCGGTCCCGACCACGACTTTGCCCTGCCTGCCGGCAGGCAGGCCCCGTACAATATAAGTGCCGAAAGCCCTGGCAAGATCGAGGCAAACTTCGGGGGTCAGGGATTCAGGCACATGTCCGCGCACGCCGGAGATGGAGACGATTAATGTCATATAACTAAGCTTTTAAGAACTTTTGTAGATCATGGTGAACATTCAAGGCAATAGACCAGAATTTTAAATATTTATTGTCCAACTCGTTTATTTGCCTTTTAATGATCCATTTCAGATCTTCATAATCCTTGGCGCGGCCGGCCAGCAATTTAAATAATATTAAATCTTCTACGGAGGGCAGAAAAACAGTTTTCCCGAGTATTTTTACTTTGACTCTTCTGTCCAGCGCTTTTAATTCAAAATCTGTTTTGGGCAGCCAGCAGTCGATCCGATAGATGTTGCTGGGATCGAAGATCAAGAAGCGGTTGCTTATCTTTACAAGCGTCAGCACGTCTTTTTTATGAAAAGTGAACCTATTCTTTTTTAGGGCAGACAAAAATTCTTCGATATTGTCCGAATCGGCCAGGATTGAAATATCGATATCTCCCGTTGCCCTCGGCGCGCCGTAATAATTGACGGCAAACCCGCCAACTAACATGTGTGGCAGTTTGAGGCGGTTAAGCAGCGCTAATAGCTTAAAAAGCGCGTCGACGATCGATGGCATTTAATTGTTCCTCAGATAGGCGCCGAGCTTATCCAGAACAGCTTTGCGGGAAAGTCCTCGGTATTTATTTTCGAAAGATTTTAATAACATTTTAACGGCAAAATCGCTTAGGTCAAGGCCAATTTTAAATGTTTGAGTTTTGCCTAATTGTTCTAACTGGTGAAGCGCAGTTTTTTCCTCATATTTGAAGTAATTGATTTTTTCCACAATGTTAATATTTTAACACATTCGCAATAAATATTTGCAGTTTTTATTGTTATATATTATTATTACGCTTAAATGAGCATAGTTTTTGGCGCGATCATGCCGCATCCGCCGATCGTCGTCCCCGCCGTCGGCAAAGAACGGTTGAAGGAAGCGGAAAAAAGCAGAAACGCGCTTGAAGTAATTTCCCAACGCTTCAAGGGCTTGGAGTTCGATACAATAGTCGTCATCACGCCGCACGGCGATGTCGGCCAGGCTTCCGTTCCCGTCTATACCGGCCATGTTTTTGAGGGGAACTTCGGCCAGTTCGGCCAGCCCAAGCCATCTTTCAACTTTAAGGGAGATCCTCAACTCGGTTTAGCCGTCGTCAAAGACACGCATCTGGCCACTGCCTGCCCGGAAACGGTCCTCGACCATGGCATACTAGTGCCGCTCTATTATCCGACGGCCGCCGGGATCAAAAAACCGATCCTGCCGATCGCCATCGCCTTCATGCCGCTCTCAAAACTTTTTGAGTTCGGCCAGGCGCTCTCAAAGACGATCGACCGGCTGGGGCGCAAAGTACTCCTGATCGCCTCGGCCGACATGTCGCACCGGCTGACGCAGGACGCACCGTCGGGCTTTTCGCCGCGCGGCAGGGAATTTGACGAGAAGCTGGTCGAGCTAGTCAAGAATTATGATATCAAAGGAATACTAAAGTTCGACCCGGACCTGGCCGAGGAAGCAGGGCAGGACGCGCTCTGGTCGATCTCTATCCTCCTGGGCGCGCTTGACGGAAAAAATCTCAAACCGGAAATTCTTTCTTACGAGGGGCCTTTCGGCGTCGGCTACCTGGTGGCGGCTTTTCAGCCATGACGGGCGAGAAGCCGCTGGTCCGGCTGGCCAGGAAAACCATTGAAACCTACGTCAAAGAAGGTAAAATAATCGAACCGCCGCCAGAGCTGGCGCCGGAGATGAAAGAGAAGGCGGGAGTTTTTGTTTCGCTCTATCGGCAAGGGCAGTTGCGCGGCTGTATCGGGACATTTTTGCCGACGACGGATAACGTGGCGCAGGAGGTCATCCGCAACGCGATCGAGTCCTCGACGAGAGATCCGCGTTTTCCGCCGATGACGGAGGACGAGCTCGCGGATCTTGAGATCTCGGTCGACGTTTTGAGCCAGCCCGAGGCGATCGGCTCAAAAAATGAGCTTGACCCCGCCTGCTACGGTTGTATAGTAAAGGCGGGGGCCAGACGCGGGCTTCTTTTGCCGGATATTCCCGGCGTCAAGACGCCCGAAGAGCAGATCGCGATCTGCAAGCGCAAAGCCGGGATCGGCGAAAAAGAAAAAGTCGAATTGTTCAGATTTCAAGTAAGGAGACATAAATGATCAAAGCTGGAATTGTCGGGGCGGGGGGTTATGCGGGGGCGACTCTGATAAATATTTTATTACGGCATCCCGAGGTCAAGATCGTCTGGCTGATGTCAGAAGATGCGCACAAAGGGAAAAAAATCGCCGATCTTTATCCGCATCTGACGGGGGAGATCGATCTCGCCTGCCAGACCCTTGATGACCTTGATAAAAATCTCGACGCGGTCGATCTTGTCTTTCTCGCCTTGCCGCACGGCATCGCCATCAACTATGTGCCGAAGATCATCGACGCGGGCAAAAAGGTCGTCGACCTCGGCGCCGATTACCGCTTCTCCGACAACAAGATCTTCAAGCAATGGTACGGCATCGAGCACAAGACAGAAAAATATCTCTCTCAAGCGGTCTTCGGCCTGCCGGAACTCTTCCGCTCCGAGATCAAGAAGACAAAACTGATCGGTAATCCGGGGTGCTACCCGACCGCCTCGATTCTTGGCGCGGCGCCGCTCGTGAAAAACGGCCTGATCGAGCTCGATTCCATCATCGTTGACGCCAAATCGGGCATCACCGGCGCCGGCCGCGGGGCGACCCTGAAAACCCACTACTGCGAGCGCAACGAAGGGCTGGAGGCCTATGCCGTCACCAACCATCGCCACATGGGCGAAATAGAATATCAGTTGAGCAGGATATCAGGACATCAATTAAATGTAACGTTCGTGCCGCATCTGGCGCCGATGTCGCGCGGCATCCTGGCCACGATCTACGCCAAGGCGAAACAGCAGGTCGATGATCAGGCGCTGACCGCTCTCTACAAAGAATTTTATAAAGACGAGCCGTTCGTTAAGATCTTCGATGACAAGGCGCCGAACACTAAATATGTGGCCGGGACGAATAATTGCGTCATCGCCGTACAATATAATGAGTGCACCGGCCGGATCATTGTCCTCTCGGTGATCGACAACCTGGTCAAGGGCGCGGCCGGGCAGGCGGTCCAGAATATGAACCTTATCTGCGGGTTCCCGGAGACGACCGGGCTTAAGCAGATCACGGTTTTTCCTTAGAGTTTTAAGTTGACAATGTAGCTACAATGTAATAACATGGGTTAATAAGTTGAAAATCAGTCATTTTAATTGGGATGAGGAAAACGTCAATCATATTGCAAGGCACGGAGTTGACCCGGAAGAAGTTGAAGAAGTCTTTGAAAATAGCTGTCTAATTGCATTAGGAAGAAATGGAGCATATTTAGCTTTTGGGCGAGCGGATTCAGGGCGGTTTTTAATCGTTGTTTTCAGGTATTTGGGCAATGCTTCGGCTTTAACAATAACGGCGAGAGACATGTCTGAACGGGAAAAGCGGTATTTTAGAAAGAGGTGTGAAAATGGGTAAAATTCCTCGCTTTAAGTCGAGAAAAGAAGAGGCGGAGTTTTGGGATACGCATGATGTTATCGATTATCTGGGTGAAATAAAACCAATCAAAGAGACATTTAATTTATCACCGGAGTTGCGCGCCAAGATTTACGGACGGCGGCAAAAACGCCTTCTGACTTTGCGTCTGGAATTAAACCAGATCGAAAACGCTAAATATGTTGCCGGCGTCAAAGGCATTCCTTATCAAACCCTCATGCGTATGTGGATCATGGAAGGCATTAATCGGGAGCTTTATCCGATCTTAAAGAAAAAGCCGTGAAAATCTTTGTGCCGCCGCTTTGAAGCGGATCACAATTTTTCTGTAAAGAGATAGTCCCGGTTTCCAATAATAATTGGAATTCATCTGGAGCCCTGGCCGGCCGTCTTCCGGCCTTAATCCCGCGGCTGCAGCAAAATCTGTTCTCCAGTTGTAATATTCATCAAAGATTCGACAATTGATGCATCCCGAGCTTTCTAATACTAACGCCCCGCCGGTTTTTAACGAAGTGATGGCGTGTTTAATAACCAAATCTCTTTCGGCCTCAGTAAAGTGCATTAATAAATTAAAAAGAAAAATATAATCAAAGTCCTTTTCATTAAAGGGCGCTTTTAGAATATTCCAAACCACAAAACTCGTGTACTTGCGTAATTTAGGGCCGACAGTTATTTCTGCCGCATATTCTTTGATTGGGATTCCTGCTGACGTAGTTTTAGCCCCATGAGGCCGAAAATAGTCGTTCGGCATTAATTGTTTCCCAACATTCTCAGCTTCGAAACAATCTACAGAATAGACGTGTCCCGGATCGTTGGCTTGCTCTATGGGCACTTGATTATGATCGATGCCAACGATCTCAACCTTGGCTTGAGGGTGTGTTTTTGCTGCCAGGGCAGCGACGGAGAAGGCGTTTTGTCCTGCGGCGCAACCGATATCCAATATTCTGACCGGGCCACTCTGTTTTTTTGCTCGCTCAGCTATTTCAGCCACAATACGATTGTGCGGAATACCTGGCCGAAAAAATGAGCTTTGGTAATATAATGTGTCGCCAATTTTCATATATAGTATAGAAGTTTTTTGACTAATCAGGTCAAAACCTTTATAATTTATCGATAGAAATGATTAAGAATTTCAAATTAATCTCAGGCGGCACTATAACCTCGCCTTTGGGTTTCACCGCCGCCGCGCTGGCCGCCGGGATCAAGCAGTCGGGCAAGCCCGACCTCGCGTTGATCTTTTCCGAGGTCCCCGCGGTCGCCGCTGGGGTTTTCACCACCAACCAATTTAGGGCCGCCCCGGTCATCGTTTCGCAAAAACAGCTCAAGAGCGGCCTGTTCTGCCAAGCCATCATCTCGAACGCCGGCAACGCCAACTGCGGCACAGGCAAACAAGGCCTGCGCGACGCCTGGGCGATGGTCAACGAGACGGCCAAAGTTTTGGGCATCGATCCCGGGTATGTCCTGGTCACCTCGACCGGCTCCATCGGCCAATATCTCCCCGTGAAGAAGATTCTCCCCGCCATCCGCCAGCTCTCGTTCAAACTTTCCAAAGATGGCGGCCGGCTGGCGGCGCGCGCGATCATGACGACCGATACCCGCCCGAAAGAGATCGCGGTGAAAGTCGGCGGCTGCACCGTGGCGGGCGTGGCCAAGGGCTCCGGCATGATCCACCCCAACCTGGCGACCATGCACGCGTTCATTACGACTGATGTTATTATTTCGCGGGCGTTGCTGCAAACTTTCTTAAAACGAGCGGTTGATAATTCTTTTAATATGACCACGGTCGATCAGTGCCAGTCGACCAACGATTGCGTTTTTGCGTTAGCTAATGGACAGTCGAACATCAAACTTCAAACTTCAAAATCCAAAAACAAATTTTATGGAGCCCTGGAAGAGGTTTGCGTATATCTGGCCAAGGAAATAGCCCGCGATGGGGAAGGGGCGACGCAATTGATCGAAGTCCGCGTCTCCGGCGCGCGCAACGAAAGTGAAGCGCGCATCGCCGCCCGGGCCATCGCCGGCTCCGACCTCTTGAAGTGCGCCGTTTACGGCCGCGACCATAACACGGGCAGAATTCTGGCCGCGGCGGGCGCGACCAGCGCCAAACTCGATCAGGATCGGATGAAAGCCGACATGAAGTTCGGGCGGAGAGAAACCCTGGTGACCTGCGATCTCGGCGTCGGCCGGGCGAAAGCCGTCGCGTGGGGTTGCGATTTGACCGAAGGTTATATTAAAATCAATGCGGAATATCATACATAATGTTTAAACATTTAATTAAGAGAGCGAACGCGGTTCTGGAAGCTCTGCCGTACCTGACGAAGTTCAACGGCAAGACGATCGTCATCAAATACGGCGGGGCGGCGATGCAGAGCGATGAGCTCAAGCACAGCGTTATCCAGGACGTTGTCCTGCTCAAGATGGTCGGCATGGAGCCGATCCTGGTGCACGGCGGCGGGCCGGAGATCAACAAGGCCCTGCGCCGAAAAGGGCTGGAGCCGAAATTTGTCGGCGGCTATCGCGTGACCGACAAAGAGACGATGAAGGTCGTCCAGAAAGTCCTCGGCGAAAAGATCAACCAGCAGATCGTCTCGCTCATCAAAAAAGCCGGCGGCAAGGCCAAGGGCTTTTACGGCAAGAAGGGCCGCGTCATCAAGGCCTTCAAGTACTGGAAAAAAGACGCGGACGGCAACCAGGTCGATCTCGGCTTCACCGGCCAGGTCGGGGGCATCCGCTATCGTTTCCTCAACAAGTGGATGAAGCTCGGCTATATCCCGGTCCTCTCCTCGATCGGCGTCGGCAAGCGCGGCGGCATCTACAATATTAACGCCGACAAGGCGGCGGCGGCTATCGCGGCCTACCTCAAGGCGGAAAAACTGATCATGATGACCGACGTGTTAGGGGTCTTGGAGAGCGGCAAACTGGTCTCGGAGATCAACACTTACCGGGCGGAGAAGATGATCAAGTCCGGCTCGATCTCCGGCGGCATGATCCCGAAGGTCAAGTCATGTTTATATTCCCTGCGCAAAGGGGTCAAAACCGCCCACATCATCGACGGCCGCCTGCCGCACGCGATCCTCCTCGAGCTTTTCACCGATCACGGCATCGGCACAATGGTCAGAAAATAGACGCGATAGCTTTATTTAGCCGGCCAATAACTCTTTCTTTTCCCAAAATCTCCACCACATCATACATCGGCGGGGTTTCGGAGCGGCCGGAGAGGGCGAGGCGGCAGGGGGGGATGACGACGCCGAGCTTGACGTTCATTTCGGCCGCCAGTTGTTTGAAGATCGGCTCAATGTTTTCTTTCTTGAATGGGTCAAACCGGTCCAAGCGGTCCTTGAGTGAAGTGAGAATCGCCTTTGCGTGCTCGGTCTTAAAATATTTCTCGACCGCCTTCGGCTCGTACTCAAAATCGTCTCTGAAAAGATAAACGGAGAGCGGCACGATGTCGGGAATGAGGACCAGGCGGTCGTGAAAAGCCGAAACAACTCTCTTCATATAATCAATGTCGTGCGTGCCGTAGGCCTCGATCAGGAGCGGCTCGCACAGGTCGAACAGCCGCTCGGGCAGGATCTTCCTGATATACTGGCCGTTCAGCCAGTTGAGCTTGTCCAGGTCGAAGCTGGCCGGGTTCTTGCCGACGTTCCCCAGAGAGAATTTTTCGATCAACTCGGCGCGCGAAAAGACCTCCTGGTCGCCGTGGCCCCAGCCGAGGCGGGCGATGTAGTTGATCATCGCTTCGGGCAGATAGCCCAGCGCGCTGTAATCGATGACGGACGTCGCGCCGTGGCGCTTGGAGAGGCGGGCTTTGTCCTTGCCCAGGATCATCGGGATGTGGGCGAACTCCGGCGGCTGCCAGCCGAAGGCCTGATAGAGCAGAATCTGGCGCGGCGTGTTCGAGAGATGGTCGTCGCCGCGGATGACATGCGTTATCTCCATCAGATGATCGTCGACAACGCAGGCGAAGTTATAGGTCGGAAAGCCGTCCGATTTTAAAATGACGAAATCGTCGAGCACTTCGTTCTTAAAAACCACTTTGCCCCTGATCAGGTCGTTAACGATTGTCTCGCCGACCGGCGGCAGGCGGAAACGGACCACTTTCGACAGCCCGCTCTCAAGTTTCGCTTTTATCTCTGCCGACGAACACTTGCGGCAGGCGCCGTCGTAGCGGGGCGCTTCTTTCCTGGCCTCCGCCTCTTGCCTTTTCCTTTCCAGCTCTTCGGTCGTGCAGAAACAATAATAGGCCTTGCCTTCGTCGACCAGCTGCTGGACGTGCTTTTGATGGATGGCCAGCCGCTCCGTCTGGTAGTAGGGGCCGAAGGGGCCGTCGACATTGGGGCCCTCATCCCAGTCGATCCCCAGCCACTCCAGGCCGTGAAAGATCGCTTTGTTCGCCTCAAGCGTTGAGCGCTCGCGGTCGGTATCCTCGATGCGCAGGATGAACTTGCCGTTCTTACCGCGGGCGAAGAGCCAGTTGAAGAGCGCGGTGCGCGCGCCGCCGATATGCAGGGCTCCGGTGGGACTGGGTGCAAAGCGTACTCTGACCATGTATAATATTCTACCATGACGAGAAGGTTATTGGTCATCGTTTGGTTATTATCTCTTGGTCGTTGGTTATTGGCGGAAGATCTGGGCTATCTTCTGCTCAAAGAAGGAGTGAGCGTCCGTGCGCTGGGGATGGGCGGGGCCTACACCGCGGCCGGCAACGACGCCGGCGCTCTCTTCTATAACCCCGCCGGCCTGGCCGAGACCGGCCTCGGCTACACCAGCGGCAGTTTGGATTCCCAGCAGATCAATAACGATATTGGTTTCACGCTGGTCAAGCTCGGTTATCTCGGCTATTCGGAAGGTCGTCTCACAAATCCGGGCGGCGACATCATTAATTATTCGGCGCTTGGTTTCGGCAATCGCAGCGGCTGGCTCAACTGGGGAACGAATTACAAGTCGTTGGACTGGACCCTTTCGGGCGTGAAAGACGGCGGCTGGAGCGGCGATCTTGGCCTCCTGATGCGCGTCACCCCCCAGTTTAAGATCGGTGTCGCGGCGCGCGACGTCCTGACGACAAAGTCGCGGTTGGCGCCCGCTTCCTTGCGGCTTGGCTTGAGCTTCAACCCGTTCAAGAGCGGGCAGCTGATCTTAGCGGCCGACGCCGAGCTCTACCGCTCACGGCCGGGCGAGCTCCATCTCGGCCTTGAGGCGAGCCCGCTGCCCGGCCTCAAACTGCGCGGCGGGCTTGACCGCGGCACTCCGACGGCCGGTGCTTCGCTTGATCTCGCGGCCTTCACCCTGGATTACGCCCTGCTGCTGCCGCCCGACGGGAAAAATATCCAGCGCTACGAAGCGGGCTTCAAGCTGTCGTTTGAGCGGGAGCGGCCGTTCGCTTTCTTCAAACCGAGAGAATTTGCCATCATCGATATCAGCGGCGCGATCAAGGGCGGACAGTCGGAGGCCAGTTTGCTTGGCGGCTACCGGCCGGGGCTTGACTCGATCCTCGAGAATATCCGCGCCGCCGCAAAAGACAGCGCGATCGACGGGATCTTCCTGCGGCTGGGCGGCTTCTCGGGCGGTCTGGGCGGGGCGGCGGTGGTCCAGGAACTGCGCGCCGAACTGGCGCGCGCCCGGGCCAAAGGCAAGAAGATCATCGCCTATATCGAGGGCTCGGCCGTCGGCGATGAATATTATCTGGCGTCGGCGGCTGATAAGATCGTGGCGGCGCCCGGCTCGGCCATCGGCGGCTTTGGCCGCAGTTTGGAAATCTACCGCTTCGGCGGCCTGTTCAAAAAATTCGGCGTCGATTATCAGGTCATGTACAAAGGCAAATATAAAACTTCATTCGACTGGCTCTCGCCGCAGATGAACGCCGACCAGAAAGCGATGCTCGAGGCGCTGGTAGCCGATATTTATCGCCAGATGCTGAATGACATCGCGGCCAGCCGCCAGATCCCGATCGAAAAGGTCAAGGCGATCGGCGACGGTATGGTCTTTCCGGCCGGGTTGGCGCAGAAGATGGGGCTCGTCGATAAAGTCGGCTTCTTCCGCGACGCCGCGGTCACTGCCAACGAGATGTTCGGCGCCACGGGCGAGGTCAAGATCGTCCGGCCGAACCTGATCGAGCCGGAAGAGGTCTTTTTCACCCAGGTTTTCGGCGTGGCGGTCATCGAGGTCGACGGGGAGATCAGACCAGGCGAGGGCGGCAGCAACTTTATCTTCGGCGGCTCCTATGTCGGCTCCGACAAGCTGGCGCGGGATATCCGCAAAGCGGCCGAAGACGTCTTTGTCAGAGCGATAGTTTTGCGCGTCAACAGCCCGGGGGGCTCGGCGGTCGCCGCCGGCGAGATCTACCAGGCCCTGCAGTACGCGCGCGAGAAGAAAAAATATATCGTCGCTTCGCTGGGCGATGTGGCGGCTTCGGGCGCTTATTACATCGCCGCGGCGGCCGACAAGATCGTGGCTGACCCTTCAACGATCACCGGCTCGATCGGCGTCATCGGCTATTTCCCGACCTATTTCGGCCTCATGAGCAGTTATGAAGTGACGGCCGATGTCGTTAAAGAGGGGGCGCATGCTGACATGTTTTCCGGCCTGCGCAAGTTCTCGACGGTCGAGACCGAGGCGCTGGACCGCCTGTTAGATGAAACCTACAATGATTTCGTGGGTGTCGTGGCCGCCGGCCGGAAACTCTCAACCGCCGAAGCGCAGGCGCTGGCCCAGGGCCGGGTCTATACAGGCAATCAGGCGCTGGCCGTCAAGCTGGTCGACAAAGTCGGCAGTTTTAACGACGCGGTCGACGCGGCCAAAAAGGAGGGGAAGATTCCCGGCGAGCCGAGATTGATCTACTATCGGGAGATAAATCCGCTCATTCAGGCCGGCCAGGGGGTTTCTTCGGCGCTTGGTTTTCCTCTACTATATAAGTGATATCTGCCGGGTAGATCATGCCGAGTTTTGACTTCGCGATCTTTTCGACGTAGGCCAGGTCTTCTTCGCGCGCCGCGCGGCTCCCCAGCGCTTGCCTGGCGCTGGTCAATTCGGCCAGCTTGATCTTGAGATCGGTGATCCGGTACTTTAAAGTTATATTTTGCGCGTAGATGAAGAGATGCACTCCAGCCAGGAACAGGAACAGGAGCAGGATTGAGACCGCTTTCCTGAAATTGACGTTTCTGCTCATATTTTTTCCGCCGCCCGCAGTTTGGCGCCGCGCGCCCTTGGGTTTTCCGCCAGCTCCGCTTCGGCCGCCAGCCGCGGCTTTTTCGTCAGCAGTTTGAGTCTGCCATTTTTCGCGCCGTCCCTGAATCTTTGCTTGACGATCCGGTCTTCTAACGAATGATAAGAGATAACGACGAGCCGGCCGCCCGGCTTGAGCAATTCGATCGCGTCACCAATCGCTCTTTGCAAGCTGTCGAGCTCATGATTGACCGCGATGCGCAGGGCCTGGAAAATACGGGTGACCGATTCGCGCTTTTTCCAGGTCGGAATGGCTTTTTCGATAATTTCCTTTAGTTGAAAGGTGGTTTCGATCATTTTTGCATTACGCATTTCGCATATCGCATTACTAATCCGTTTGGCAAATCTTTCTTCCCCGTACTCCGTAAAAATTCTTGTCAGTTCATCAGCCGTGTAATTATTTACGATATCCGCCGCCGTGAGCTTTTGGCCCCTGTCCATCCGCATGTCAAGCGGCCCGTCTTTTTGCAGGCTAAAGCCGCGGCTCGCCTCATCGATCTGGAAAGAAGAAACGCCGAGGTCGAACAGGATGCCGTTGACTTTTTCTTTGACGTGTTCTTTGATATTGGCGAAATTGTCGTGGATGTATGCGATGTTCTGATATTCAGCCAGGCGAGCCTTAGCGGCGGCAATTGCCTCGGCGTCCTGGTCAAAACCATAAATTCTGATTTTTGAATTTTTACTTTTTAATTTCTCGGCATGCCCGCCGCCGCCCAGCGTCGCGTCGACAAAAACCTTGCCGGGAGCGGGGTTTAAATATTCGACGACCTCGCCGGCCATGACCGGCCTGTGTTGATAGGGGATAGCCATTGTGTTAGTATTATTATAACATGAGTCCTCGACAGGCTCGGACTGCTGGCATTCTCGACGATATTATCTTCAACAAGCGGCAGGAAGTGACCGCCCTCAAAGTCCAGCTTGACACCAAGAAGATCAAAAAGCTGATCAAAGAACTGCCGCCGACCAGGAATTTCCACAAGGCCATCGCCAAAGGGAAGATCTCGCTCATCGCCGAAATAAAAAAGGCCTCGCCCTCGGCCGGCGTCATCGCCGAAAAGTTCGAGCCGGTCTATCTGGCGAAAACATACGAGGAGAGCGGCGCCGCGGCCGTCTCGGTCCTGACCGATGAAAAATTCTTTCAGGGCCGCCTGGAGCATCTCAAAGCGGCCAAGGATTCGACCACCATCCCGGTCCTGCGCAAGGATTTTATCATTGACGAGTCGCAAATCTATGAGTCGCGGGTAGCCGGCGCCGACGCCATTCTCCTGATCGCGCGGATTCTTTCGGACGAGCAATTAACTTCATTTCTTGACCTGGCCCATTCGCTTAAGCTGGATTGTCTGGTCGAAGTCCACGACGAGACGGAGCTGGAGCGTGTCTTGAAGACGAAGACGAAGATCATCGGCATCAATAACCGTGATCTTGATACTTTCAAGATCGACTTCCAGACAACTGTAAAACTGATGGATAAATATCCGGAACTGCGCGAAAGAATTGTTGTCTCGGAGAGCGGCATCGAGTCGGCCGATCAAGTGAGGCGCTTGAAAGCCAAAGGGGTTTCCGCTATCCTTGTCGGCACGAGCTTAATGAAGAGTAAGGATATCGGAGCGAAGATAAGGGAGTTGATCAAATGAATAAGTCTACGCAGCCCTCACCCGCTAACGCTAAACCTTCCCCCCTCTCCCAGAGGGAGAGGGTAAATACTAAAATGCCTTTCCTTCTCCCCCTGGGAGAAGGAGGCCGGTTTGTGCCAGCGGATGGGGGCTGTTTGAGATTTGGAATTTTAGGTTTGTTTGTCTTTTGTAATTTGTTATTTGTCATTGCCGGCGCAGCCGGCGCCATGGGCGAGGTTCCCTCGACCACCGAGGTCGTCAACCCGACGATCGAATACGTGCGCGACTTCGGCCTGGCCGGCTCGGGTGAGCGGCAATTCTACTATCCCCGCGATCTCAAGGTGGCGGTGATCGGCGACCTCGAGACGGGGCTCGATAACCTCTACATCGTCGACACGGGCAACAACCGGATCCAGCGCCTTGATCAGGACGGCGGCTTCGTCTACCAGTTCGGCGGCTTCGGCGTCGCCGACGGCAAATTCAACACCCCCGACGGCATTGCCGTTGATTTCAACTTCCGCCTCTATGTCTCCGAAAAAGACAACGACCGCATCCAGCTCTTTGATATTCGCGGCAACTTTATCCAGGATGTCGGCACGGGCGAAGTGAACTTCCGCGCCCTGCAGGACCCGGCCGGCCTGGATGTCGACACGCTCGGCAATTTCTACGTCGCCGATTCGGGCAACGACCGGGTCATCAAATTCGACGACCAGGGCAATTTCCTGAACGAGATCGGCGGCTTCGGGGTCGGCGCCGGCTTCTTTAACCGGCCGCTGGACGTGGCGGCCGACCGCGATCGCAATCTCTACGTGGCCGACACCGGCAACCACCGGATCCAGAAGTTTGATTTTGACTACCGGCCGGTTTTCTCATTTGGCCAATTCGGCAGCGGCGAGGGGGAGCTCGCTGCGCCCGGCTCGCTCGCTCTCGACGACAAATTTATCTACGCGGCCGATACCGGCAACGACCGCGTCTGCCTTTTCACAAAACAGGGGCGATTCCTGCTGGCCTTCGGGCGGAGAGGATCCGGCCGCGGCGAATTCAACGGCCCCATGGGGATCAGTTTGGGCAAAAAGGGGCGGGTCTATGTGGCGGATACGGGGAATCACCGGATAGTAGAATTAAGGATTAAGTATTAGCCCTCACCCGCTAATGCAAACCGATCCCCCCTCTCCCAGAGGGAGAGGGTTAGAATGGGAGGAAAGATGACAGACTGTCTGTTCTGTAAAATAGCGAAGAAAGAGATCCCGAGCGGTGTCGTGTACGAAGACGACAAGGTCTTTGCCTTCAACGACATCGCGCCGCAGGCGCCGACGCATATCCTCGTTATCCCAAAGGAGCACGCGGCGAACCTCTCCGAGATCAAGGATTATTCGGCGCTGGCCGATATCTTCAGGGTCGTCAATAAGTTAGCCGTTGACCGCGGCATAGATAAGACCGGTTTTCGCACCGTCATCAACACCGGCCGCGCGGCGGGGATGGCCGTGCATCACCTGCACATTCATCTGCTTGGCGGCCGGGATTTTAGCTGGCCACCGGGGTGAACTCATCCCCCAGCCCCTTCTCTTAAAAAGAGAAGGGGAGTAGGGGATTTTTTATTTATTTAAAACCTTAATCCTCCTCTCTTTTTAAGAGAGGAGGTGGCGAGCGAAGCGAGCCGGAGGTGGGTTAGTTAGGAGGAAGATTTATGAATATGTTTGGGAACCTGGGGAAAATGGGGGAAATGATCAAGCAGGCGAAGGCGATGAAAGACGCGATGGGGAAGGTCAAGCGCGAAGGCGAAGCCGACGGCGTTAGGGTCACGGTCAACGGAGAAATGGATATTCTTGAGATCAAGATTCCGCCCGAAGTCAGTAGCGCGCGGGCGGCAGGACTTGTCAAAGAGGCGGCCAACAAGGCCCTGCGCTCGGCCAAAGTCGAAGCGGCCAAGCTGATGCAGGGGCTGACCGGCGGGATGTCTTTACCGGGGATGTAGGCCAGTTCTTTTCCCGCGCGCTTGTTGACAAAAATGAGCGATTAGGACATAATTTGCTCCTGATAGACATCTAATAATAAGGCGGTTAAATGCGAACCGGGAAACGATGCCTGATTGCCGTTTTCTTTATAGCAGTTTATGGTTTCTGCGCCGCTTCGGCTGTGGCCGAAACCGTTTCTTCTCCGGACGTAATTCTTAATTACTCACTCCCGCTGACGGGCTCAACCACCACGCTCGAAAGCAGTAACGGCGAAATCAAGCTTTACGACCTCAAGGGCCAGCCAGTTGCCGGCGTTTCGACTAACGACGCGGCTTCTCTTCTCTCCGGTTTCGGCGGCGCCTGGATCATAGCGGTCTGGGCGCCGGGTGAGCCGGCGCCGCTCCTTATCCGCCGCGTCGCGGACACTCCTAACTCAAGCATCGAAATCACCTGGGAGGCGGCCAAATATCCCGGCGCCACAATATATTACCTGACCGGCGACGGCAGCGGCGCCTTTACGACCGAGGGCTGGCGGCTGGTCGCTGACGGCGGAGAATTCGATTACCAGCCGGCGTCCGGTTTCCTGCGGCATCTTGCCCAGGTCGGCGGCGGCACGACCGAGGCGTATTACAGGATGGGCGCTGGTCCTTCGGCTTCGCCGGCGGTGGGGAAATTCAACGTGAATATTCTTGAAGAGAGCAACTTGGTCTCAATCCCCTTATTACCGGTGACGACCGAAATCAATGCAATAGTCGGGCAACAATTATATGGCAGCGCACAGCCAGCGAATGCGGACAAGATATATTATTTTGATACCGCAACCAGCACCTGGATAATCGCTTATTTGGACGCTACAGGACAATGGCAAGGAATGCTCAAGGCGATGCTCCCGGATCAAGGCTTCTTTATCAAAAGGCAAACCGGTCAGGCGGCAAAACAGACGACTTTTGTCGGTGATGTCTATGCCGACGGGACAAGGCAGATGGACTTACTGACAGGGAGCAACCTGATCGGCACTGTTTTCCCTGGGCCGGTTTCCCTTGAATCGTCAGGCCTGGCGGCTGTTTTAACCGCGGGCACTCCGGCGGACGCGGACAAGGTTTATTATTATTCAAACATCGATAAGTCCTGGCAGATCGGTTATTTGAGCCCAACAGGGTTTACGGGAAGTTTGACCAAATTTGAACCAGGCAAGGGATATTTCATTAAAAATGGCGCGTTATTGAATTCACCCGACCCGGATGGGTGGATATATACAAGGCCATAAAGAGGAGTGATGTTATGAAGAAAATAATAAAAATTAAGGAGGGGACGTGGCTGCTTTTGTTGTTGCTGTTGTTTTTGCCTTTAGCCGAGAACGTTTATGCTGATTATCTTGCCGTGAACGCCGGTTGCGAAAACGATTTGGGTGGATTCGGTGGCGGCAGAGTGCTGGATAGCGCAGTCGATTTGCCGGTTGGTTCGATTCTGCAATACATTTATGCCGGCCCCAACGGGGTCATTGATAATCCGAATTACAACGGCGGCGTAACGGGCGACGATGCCATCATATTAACCGCAGCAGTTGGCGCTGACACGAAATATTTAATATTTTCCAATACAGCCGGTTTGTTTTACCATGGCGTGGTTTACCAATATGCCGGTGGAACGCCAATAGTGTACGTGCGGGCCTGGAACGCTAATGCTCTGGCCACGGCGACGCGCTATGGGAATTCGGATCTCATTAGCCCGTTCACCAATCCGGACAACGCCCCGCTGCCCAATGATGTCGGACTGGCCACCTACCAGACCGGCAATCAGTTTTTTAGCGCCACGGTCACTGCGCCGGCACTTAACGCTTACTGGGCCTCGGGGACCAACAAGACAATTACCTGGAACAAGAATGCCGCTTCCGCGGTGCCCAACCAGTGGCGCCTGTCTTATGCGGCTGATGGCGCAAATTACAGTCCAATCGCCACTATTGCCGGCACGCTGGGACAGACCGGGAATACCTGGAATTACACTTGGCTGGTTCCCTCGCATAACGTCGCGACCGCCAAAGTCAGGATCGAAGCTCTCGACTCAAGCGGCATACCGAGAGCCACCGGTGAAAGCAGCGCTTTTTATATTGATAACCAGGCGCCTTTCGCGCCTGTCGCCGTTTACGCCAATCCCAGTGCATGGGCGAATGCAACCTTTACCATTACCTGGGAAGCGCCCACAGACAGCTCGGTACTCACCGGGATCGCTAGCTCCTGGTATAAGATCGGGACAGGCGGAACTCAAACAGCGGGAGGGGCGACATCATTTCAAATACTGATGACGGCGGTGACCAGCGGGACCAAAGAGGTATACGTCTGGCTGGTTGACGGGGCAGGCAATACTGATCCGGCCAACAGTACAATGGTTAAGATATATCCTGATAAGACAGCTCCAAGTTTCAGCGGCCTGGTTAACGCCGTCACAAACACGCCGACAAAAGAGGTTAATTTGTCATTTAACTGGTCGGGGACGACAAAATCAGATGTTGATAGCGGACTGGCAGCGACAAATCTCTATTATTATTTTCGGAACACATTAGCCAGCGGGGTGTCGAACACGACGGTAAGGAATAGCGGCACCGGAACCAATGACGCGCAGGCAAGTGTTGCTGCGTCAGCTGGCGAAAGCTGGAATTATCTGCATGTTATCTGCCGGGATCAAGTGAACAACCTGTCGCCTGTTCTTGACTCGCCAGGTATCTGGGTTGATACTACACCGGCGACGTTTACTTTTAATCCCGTTAATGGCGCCACCGAAGTTCCGGTAACGCAAGATGTCGTGATTGATTTTAATGACCCGATGCTGCCGGCAATGGTTTCATTTGAAGTGATCAGGGATAGCGACGGGCTGGCGGCGGCGGCGACCGGCTTATGGAGCAATGGCAACCAAAAACTCACGCTCACTCATGACCCGCTGGATTATTCGACCAGCTACACCTGTTATATTAAAAGCGCCACTAACGAGGTTTTATTGTCAAGCGTTCCCGCTTCAGCCACTTTTCAGACCGCCATCCCTATCAAACCTTCTTTAGTGAGCGATGGCAGAGCATTAAGCGATCCGGATACGGGCTCTGTAACATTGCGCTGGACGAACCCGGTTAGTGATTACATGGGAGGAATTATCACTTATTTCCCGCATGATAACGCGGTTGATAATGCGAGCAACCTGGCAAAATGGAATGGCCTGAATGTTTACTCCGGTGAAGCTCAGGGAGTGATCAGCCAGGGGGTCGCGGCGGCCAGCGCGCCCGATCCCGACATCCTCGGTGGGACGAAGATAATCATCAGCGGATTGTCGACTACGGAAACGTACTATTTCAAGATATTTTCATACGTGGATGTTCCCGGCGGCAGATTTTATAACCTGAATGCCGAAACCGGCAACGGCGTCAAAGTCGCCGCCCTGCCCAAGACGATGACTGGGCTGGGGCCGCAGTCGTTCACGCTGACGCTTGAAAGCAAGGTCACGACCGGCGGGCACGGCATCAACCACTTTGCCATGCCGTTCGCGGCGCCCTGGTACGCTTATGACGCCGTCGGCGCTCCGCTCGTCGTTGGCGGGACGAACGAGGTAACCAACGCCTATGAGCTGGTCAAAGCGATCAATCTGGCAGCCCCTGAAAACATTGTCTCCACATTCGCTAAATGGAACCCGGCAACGCAGACAGCCACCGGAGTGAAAATAACCGGCAACGATCCGGAAGCGGTTTCGGACGCCTTGCGGGCTATCGGCCTGGCGCAGGGCGAGAGTTATCAGGCCTATCTGACCCAGGGCATAACCATCGTGATCAGGGATACGCAGTAGGGAAGAAAACAGGAGCGGGATTTGCTTAAGAAGACAATACTTTTGTTATTGGCCGTATTGGCGGCCGCGACGCTGGCGGCTGCGCAGGGGAGCGAGTCGTTCCTCTCGTTCTACTGGCTGTCGGGGAGCGTCTCGCAGGAGGGGAGCCCCGCCGCTGGCCGGCTGGTCAGGTTCTACCATACCGACCCGGCCCTCTCGGTGACCACCGAAACCGACGCCAACGGCTACTACAGCTTAAACGTCTTTGAGTTAGAGTTCTTTTTCGGCGTGCCGATCACTTTTGAGACAGAAACTTACCACCTCGACGTTCCCCGTTCGCTTGGAGAGAGTTACGGGACGACCGAGGCGATCCAATTGCAGAACGAGGCGGGCTTTATGACGAAGGATCTCGCTGTCCTGCCGGGGGAGGGGCCGTACATCGGTCCGCCGGCCACGATTGACGGCTATGTCAGAAGCCAGGCGGGCGCGCCGCTTACCGGAGCAACGGTCAGTCTCAACACGCCTCAAGGGATAAGAACAACTACGACTGACGGCAGCGGCTATTACATTATATCCGACCTTGCCGGCGGCGAATATGACGTCCACGCCGGCACCAATGGTTTTGCGCCGGGGACAGTCAATGTTGAGGCCGTCCTTGGACAGACGAGAAGCGCCAACTTCACGCTCCAACCGCTGGGGGCAAACGAAGCTGTCCTCTGGGGGCTCGTCGCGGATAGCAGCGGTCAGCCGCTGGGCGGCGCGGTCGTGGCCGCGGATTCTTACCGGGCAATTACCCGCACCGTTGACGGCTATTATGAACTGATTGTGGCGCCGCAATCATATAATGTAAGCGCCAGTTTGGAGCCGTATACAACCAGCACGGAATCCGTGACGCTAACTGATCAGGAGAGGAGCCGCAACCTCAACTTCCAGCTAACGCTCCTTGCGCCGGCCCAGGCCGGCCGGCTGGTCGGGACGGTGCGCGACAGCGCCGGCGCCCCGATCGCCAATGCCCTTATCTCGACCGGCAGTCAAACGGCGGTCAACCTGCCCAACGGCAGTTACGCGATCGAGAGTGTGCCGCCGGGAGTTTATCAAGTGATCGCCAGCGCCGACAATTATCAGTCAAAAGTCGTGACCGCGGAAGTTTTGGCCGGCTCGGATACGACATTGAATTTTGATCTGGAAGCTTTGCCTGCCGGTACCGGAGATATCTGGGGTTACGTGAGAAACGACGCGACGGGCGCCGGGTTGGTTGGCGCGACCGTCACGAGCGGCGCGCTCTCGGCCACGGCGGGCGCGGGCGGCCTCTATCAATTAACTTCTGTGCCGGCCGGCACATATATTTTGACGGCTCAGCAGACGGCTTATCTGCCCGCCAGCGAAACAGTGATACTGGCTGGCAATGAATCCGTGCCGCGCGACTTCTTCCTCCGCTACGCCCCCTACGGCACGGTCGAAGGTTTCGTCACCAGCGCGGCCACCGGCGCCCCGATCGACGGGGCGAGGACCACGTTCGAAGTCGGCGGGATCGAGCAGGCCGTTTATTCGGTTGGCGGCGTCTATACGATCGAGAGCGCGGCGATCGGCAGCCGCGTTTTCTACTGTTCGGCCGGCGGCTATTTCCCAAGCAGTGAAACCTTCACCGTCCTCCCCAGCACGGTCAACACCGGCTTTAACTTTGCGCTCTCGCCGCGCGACTATGCCGGCTGGGCCGGCCCGCTCGCGATCCGGCGCGCCGCCGACGCCGCCGGCTCGAACATCGAAGTGACCTGGGACCCGGCTGAGTACCCGAACGCCCGGCTCTATTATCTGACTGGCGATGGCAGCGGGGTTTACACGGACGAAGCCGCCGCCTGGACGCTGGTGGTTGACGGCGGGGAGTTTAATCTCAATGTCAACGCGGGCGCGCTGCTTCATAATAACCAGGTGGGAGCCGGGACGGCCGAGGCCTATTACAAGCTGATCTCGTCAACCGGCGATCATAATCTTCTCCTGCCGCCCGCGCAGGCGGTGGGCAAGTTTAATGTGATGATCTATGAAAACAGCAATTTGATCTCCTTGCCGCTTTTCAATCCAAATACCGGAATCGACAATGTGTTCGGAACTCAGCTAACGGGTGGGCCGAACGCGGCCGCGTCCGACAAGATATACTATTTTGATCTTTCGCTTGATCCGGATGACTGGTCAATCGCCTGGTTGAGCAATAACGCGGGCGATGAGGGCTGGAAAGGGTTTTTAGCCGATCTGCTGCCTGATCGGGGATATTTTGTGGCGCGAACGGCGGGGGCCGGCAACAAGGAAATAACCGTGGTCGGCGACGCAGCCGTTAATGCCGACCGGCGGATCAACCTGAAGCTTGGCAGTAATATGATCGGTTCGGCTTATCCGAGAACGATTGGCCTGGATAGCTCAAATCTGCTCTCGGTCCTCAAAACAGACGAGCTGGCGGCTAACGCTGACCAGATATTCGAGTGGAGCAATCCGCTCAATGACTGGACGATCTCTTACGCCAGTCCGACCGGTTTTGCCGGGCTGTTGGAAAATTTCCGGCCAGGCAAAGGCTACTGGGTCATTAATTCAGAACTTGCTGATCCACCTCAAGACGATGAGTGGATCTATTATAAACCATAAAGGAGTAGATTATGGAAAAGAAAAATAGAATAAAAAGGATAGTGATGATAATCCTGCTGATGGGTCTGGGCGTCTTTCTCCAGGCGGAGAGCTGCCTGGCTGTGACAAAATATTTGTCGGTCGTGATCGGCGCGGACAACCTCGTCAACGGTTATGGCGGCGGCAAGGCGTTGGACTTTAGCGGCTCCGACCTGCCGGTCGGCTGCGTGGTCCAGTTCATTTATGCCGGCGCGGACGGCGTGATCGGGATCCCTGACTATCAGGGCAACCCAACCGGCGTGGGCGATGTTATTATCGGGACTTTCGCGGTCGGTTCCGACTCCGCGTTTGACCAGTATTCGAATACGCCGGGGCAGTTTTTCCACAAGAAGACCTACATCTATCCCGAGACCGACACGCCCAAGGTCTATGTCAGGGTTTTTGACGGGACAACGATCGCGTCCTCCGTCTACTACAAGGATTTTGGGCCGTTTAATCCGGCCATACAGGACAACAATCCGCCGACGCCATATTATTACGGCATCAACACCTTTAATACTGATATCAGGTTCTTTACCGTTACCGTCGTCAAGCCGCCGACGCCGGCCGGCTTTCCCGACGCCGGCAATATCGGCTACACGCCAAATGACGGATTGATTAATGGGACATTCTTAAGCGGCAAGCTTGTTAATAGCGACAGTTATTATACTCTGCAGTGGTCGCGGCTGCCGACGTCAGCCATTCCTAACATGTGGCGATTGTCGTTCTCTGATGATGATGGCGCAAATTACGCGGAAAAATATTTCATTGACGGGATGAACACGAGTCAGCTTTGGAATTCCCTGAGTGCTTTAAATGCCGTTAATTCCGACTCGAGCAAGATCAGGGCGGAAGCAGTGGACGCGGAGACGCCGCCGCAAAATCGCGCGACCGCGGAAAGCGCGGTGTTCGTCATTGACAACACGCCGCCGGCCAAACCGACCGGTTTGAGCGTCAGCCCCGACAGCAGCTGGACAAGATTAAACCAATACCAGATCGATTGGACGGTCCCTGCCGATTTATCCGGCATCCTGGACTCGCGCTATCGTGTCAGGAACACGCCTCCCGCGAGCAATACCGACGGCATACTCAGCGCCTCAACGGGCGGCTACGCGGGTTATAACAAGGCGAACGGGACTTTTACCGCGCAGGGCATCGGCGCGGGCGGGAACGGCAAATATGATGTTTATGTCTTCCTGAGGGATAAGGCGCTTAATACGGACTTTAACAATTATGAAACGAAGAGCCAATCCTTGTGGTATGACATCACGCCGCCGTCGTTTTCGGGCTCGGTTGATCCCGCGGTCGTCCCGACGCTGACCGCTTCGGGCTGGACGAGTGAAGCGAGCTTTACATTCGGCTGGCCGCCGGCAACCGAAACCCTGTCAGAGACCGAGAGCGGCCTGCGGGTTTCAGCTCCCAGTCGCTTTCCATATCATTATCTTTGGAACAACACATCAAATTATAGCCCATTCGCGTACCCGGCCTATAATGAAAGCGGGACAACGTATGTCGTGGCCAATACAGGGACAGGCACGGACCAGCAAACGGCGGCGGTTACGGTCGGTTCCGGCGTTGAAAATACTTTTTATTTCCATGTCGTGGCCGAAGACGACGTTAGGGAGTCAGTCGGCAACCTTAGCTATTTGAAGGCGACCGCGATAAAAGTCGATACCAGGGCGCCGTCAATCACGAATTTTACTCCGACCACTCCGCCCCCATGCCCCATCGATGAGAATATGGTCATCACCTTTGATGATGAAATGGCCCCCGCCACTTTAGTTTTTAAGATCTCTCCGGATGTTAACTTGACCGCTTACGACTGGAACTCCGCTAAAAACCAAGTAACCATAACGCACGGTCCTT
>METM01000015.1 GCA_001772335.1 candidate division WOR-1 bacterium RIFCSPHIGHO2_01_FULL_53_15 | reverse complement strand
AGATGTCGACGTTGACCGACATCTTGGCTTTGAGCTCAGCGTGGGCGCCCAGGAACCTGATCTTGCAGGGAAAAACGTATGATTCTTCGTCCATTTTAACGCGGCCGCCGACCTTGCGCAATTCCGCTAACGGGGCAATCCAGTAGATCGCTCCCATAAAGACCTTGTCGGGATAGACGTCGGATGTGATCCTGACGTTATCGCCGATCTTGACATTGGCGATATCGATCTCATCGATCTGCGCTTCGACCCAGGACTTGTCGTAATTGACGAGCACGATCGCCGGCGACCCCGGCACGACCGTCTCACCCTTGAGGAAATTAATCTTGGCGACCAGGCCGTTGTCGGGCGCGACGATCCTAGTCGTATCGTCAAACTCGGCCAGCGTCACGCCGGCCCTCACGCGGTCGCCTTCCCTGACCATGAGCTCCGCGATCTTGCCGCCCAGCTTCGTCCCCAGCTCATAGACCGGCGCGTCGACCAGGCCGCTGGCGGTGACGATCTCTTCGATCGGCCCGCGGACGATCGGCGCGGTCTTGATCTCAACAATATCCCGATTCCACCAGCGGATACCGGCCCAGCCCGCGGTGACAACAATAATTATTAGCAAAATTAACCAGGGCCATCTTATCCTTCTCATTACAACACCTCTTTCCCGACAACTTTATTGATCTTTGCCTTGGCGGTTTCGACGTCATAGATCGCCTGCAAATAATTGATCCTCGCCTGCGTCAGCGAAACCTGCGCGTCGAGCACCTCGATGTTCGTCCCCGCGCCCAGGGCAAAACGCGCGGCCGAAACACGGTTGTTCTCTTCGGCCGAGGCGACGGCCTTTTTAGCCGAGCCGATCGTTTCAAGCCCGCTTCTAAGATTGAAATAAGCGTCGCGCACTTCAAGCTCAATGCCGCGCTTGACCTGCTCTTCAAGCGCTCTCTGCGCTTCAAGGTTGGCCGCCGCTTCGCGGATCCGGTTCTGCCGGCCCAGACCGTCAAAGAGCGTCCACGAGGCCGCCCCGGTCACCCGCCAGGAGTTGACATCTGATCTATATGCCGGATATTCGACGACCTGATTGCCGGTCGAGCCGCTCAAAAAAACCGACGGCAGATAATCAGTTTTGGTCAGCCGCAGGTTCTCTTCGCTGATCTCCTTACTTATAATATACTGTTTCCAATCCGGGCGGTTGCGCAGGGCCAGTTCGATCAGTTCAGAATAGAGAGGGATGGCGACCTTATCGCTTTCTGCCGCCGCTTCGAGTTTAACCTCCTCTTCGATGCTCCTGCCCAGCGCGTTATTGAACGCGTTGCGGGCCAGGGCTAACTGGTTGAGGGCCCTGACCAGGCCAACTTCGGAGTTCGCCGCCTGGACCTCGGAGCGCAGGCGGTCGGCTGCCGGCGCCGCACCGGCCGCGACCATTTTATTGACCTGCGTAAGATGCGACTCGGCCATCTGCTTTGATTCACGGGAGAGCTCGACCAACTTTTCCGCCGCTAACACCCCGAAATATGCCCGCGTCACGTCAAATGATGTTCCCAAAATGGACCGGTTGTGATCTTCCCGCGCCAGAGCCGCGCTCTTTTTGGCGATCTCGTAGCCGGGCAAGAGCGCCGCCGCGAAGATCGGCTGGGAGAGCGAGGCGGTCCAGCCATGGGTATCGGAGACGGCATCAGTGCCGAATGTCAGCGTCTGGGTCACCGCTCCGGACGTCGTGGCGGTCGTGAACTGAACGGTCGAGGGTTGTGTGTAAGTTTTGCCATAGTTGCCGTCAAGCTTGATCGTGGGCAAGAAGGCCCCCACGGCCTGGGCCAGGCGGGCGTCGGCCGCTTCCGCCTTTTGCCGCGCGGCCGTGATCGAGGGGTTTTGCCGGAGCGCTACGTCGATCGACTCTTTAAGGGTCAGGGCGAACGCCGAACCTGCCAGGAAAAATATCGCGGCGGTGAAAACGAACAAAGCTCTGCGCATCTGACTGGTATTATAACTTATTTTTTCGCCGCTTTCATTATCTTTTTCGCCAGCGCGACCGCCCCCACCGCGTCCAGGCTGTAGACAGCGCCGATCCTGTCCGCATACCCTTTAGTCACGACCGCGCCGCCGACGAGGAGGGGGATATTCAATTTCGCTTTTTCGAGTGCTTCTTTGACGACGCCCATCTCGACCATGGTCGTGGTCAAAAGAGCGGAGAGCGCGATCACGTTCGGTCTTTCTTTCTTCGCCGCCTCAATGATCTTCTCCGGCGGCACGTCCTTGCCAAGATCAATGATCGCAAACCCGTTATTCTCTAACATCATCTTGACGATATTCTTGCCGATGTCGTGGATATCACCCTTAACCGTCGCTAACAGCACCTTGCCGGCCACTTTGATCTTGCCTTTGGGTATCTTTTCCTTGCAGAGTTGGAAGCCGCGGGTCATCGCCTCGGCCGACTCGATCACCTGCGGCAGAAAATACTCTTTTTTGTTGAACTTTTTGCCGACGACTTCCATGCCGGGCAGGAGCCCCTGATCGATGATCCTCTGCGGGTTCATTTTCTTTTCCAGCGCAAGTCTGACCAGAGCTTCAACCAATTCCGAGTCGCCAGCAATCACTGCTTTTCTGACATCCTGATATCCCGATAATCCTGCCTTCCGATACTCTGATAGACTGATCTCCTTCATCCGCTTCTCCGCTGGTTTCCCCGAGCGCCGCACCTTTTCCACCGCTGCCTTAAATTCTTTCAACAATTCCTCTCTATCCCCATACCCCTTCCCCCTTACCCCATACCCCTTTATAGTCTTACGTATCTCCGCATCCGTCACATCAACGATCGCCGCATCAAGGCCATAGGAGACGGCCAATTGAAAGTAAAGAGCGTTGAGTTTTGACCGCTCCGGCAAACCGTGAGAGACATTACTGATGCCGAGGACCGTTTTCACGCCAAGTATCTCTTTGACTTTGGGAATGGCCTTGAGCGTTTCCAGGCAACCGGCGATACCCACCCCGGCCGTCATGACCAGGCAATCGACAAAAATATCATTTTTAGAAATTCCCTTATCGACCGCCGACATGACGATCCGCTCCGCGATGCTCACCCTTTCGTCAGCCGTCTGCGGCAAACCTTTTTCGTCCAGCGCCAGGGCAATGATCGCCGCGCCGTATTTCTTGGCCAGAGGTATTACCTTATCAATGCTCTCTTTTTTGCCGTTAACCGAGTTGAGCAATACCCGGCCGCAGAAGGTCTTCAGCCCGGCCTCCATCGCCGCGTAATTCGGGCTGTCGAGGCAGAGCGGCTGCTCCGAGGCGGCCGAGACGGCCTTGACCGCCTCATGCATCGCCCCTGATTCCTGGACATCGGGGACGGAAACATTGACATCGAGGAGATCAGCGCCGGCCTTCGTCTGCGTCTGCGCTTCCTGCCTGATGATTCTTGTCTTGCCGGCCTTGATCTCTGCCTGGAACGCCGGCCTTCCGGTCGGGTTGATCCTCTCGCCAATCAGCAGAGGAACGCCAGATTTGACCTCGACCACTTTCGTGCGGGACGCGAAAGCGGAGGAACCTGCGGCTGAACGCCGCGGTTCCTCTTCTCCCCCTCTCCCAGAGGGAGAGGGGGTTGGGGGGTGAGGGCTGACAGCGGATTTCACTGCCCGTATATGCCCTGGATTCGTCCCACAGCACCCGCCAACTATCCTGACTCCCAATTCAACAAATTTCTTCGCGTACGCGGCAAACTGTTTGGGCGTCATCTTATAAATCGCCTGATTGCCAACAAGCTCCGGCATGCCGGCGTTCGGCATGACCATAACGGGCAGATCGGTCGCGGCCAGATAGCGTTTCGCAATCCTCAATATTCCATCCGGGCCGGTAGAACAATTGGCGGAAATGATGTCAATCCCGAGCGGCTCGAGCACAGCCACAGCGACTTCGGGCGTCGTGCCATAGACGGTTTTTTCACCGTCATCGTAGGTCAGACTGGCAATGACCGGCAGTTTGGTTTCGGTTTTGACGGCAATAACGGCAGCCCGCATCTCCTGCAGGTCCGAGATAGTTTCGATGGAAACAACATCAGCGCCGCCCTCTTCTAAGGCTTTGGCTTGCTCGGCAAACGCTTCGTAGGCCTGGTCAAAAGTCACCTCACCCAGCGGATCGAGCATCTTGCCTAACGGACCCATTGAGCCGCAAACAAAGCCCTTTGCCCCGATCGCTTTTCTCGCCAGTTGAGCCGCCGCGACGTTGATCTCATGGACTTTCTTTTCAAAACCATAATCGAGCAGTTTGATCCGGTTAGCGCCAAAAGTGTTGGTTTCGATAATATCGGCGCCCGCCTCAACATAAGCTTTATGCACGGCGAGAACGATCTCCGGTTTCTTGATATTGACCGCGTCAAAACAATCCTCCGGCCGCACGCCGCGATCCATGAGCTGCGTCCCCATGGCGCCGTCCATGACGAGGATTTTTTTGCTTATTTCTTCAAGAAAAGACATTCTAAAAGACGATAAAGACCTAAAATTTTGAAAGAAAGTTTGTAAATTGTTTAAGCTGGCTATCAATATCGCCAAACACGGAAGGGAGTTTTGCCGACAGATTTTGCAGACGCTCTTTTTTTAGTTCAAATCCGTAAATATTCCTAAAAAGATGCCTGAAACTTAGAAATTCACTTAAGGTCTCGCCCAAATCAGCGGTCAACACCGCCGGCCTGCGCTCCGCGAACGGAATAGTCATGCGGCGCAAGAGTTGAATGTGCCAGCCCTCGCCTTCAGGCAAGCCGCCGTCAACCGCCAGCGCGATCCTCTCAAATATTTTTTCCAGGCCGGTATAAAAATCATGCAAAATGCCGCCGGCAACCCTGACTTCCATCGAATCGGTTCTTCCCCCAAGGCTGGAAACAAATTGCTTCAATTCATCAACCAGACGAAACAGGTTTTTCCTTTCCAAATCTATATCAATGATCAAGCCGTCAAATTTCCCCATTCAGCAGTTCTCCTTGTTTCTCAATCTTTGCCCGCATTTCCGGGGTTGCGTCTTCCAACGGGATTAAATCGACCTCTGACTTACCGGCAAATAGATTGCGCATTTTAGCTAGAGCGGAAAAATATTTCGGCGGGGCAAGCCCCATCACCGCCAAATCGACATCGGAATGTTTGTGAAAAAACGCGCCTCCCGCCGTGGAGCCGATCAAGTACACCTTTTTGGCTTTGAATTCTTTAACCAGTATTCCGGCCGCTTCCTTCGCGCGACGTCGAAGCAATTCGAGCAAAGACATTCTTTCTTCTTCTTCACGTTGCGACTGTTCCCGCCAGAATCTCTGATAATCAATCAAACTCCCCATATATCATCCTCCTTAAGGGAATATTAACAAACCTCGTCGCAAAAGACAATGAATGCCAGCGTCCCCATGGCGCCGTCCATGACGAGGCTGCGCCTATTTAAGGCATCATTAAGGCATAAAAAAGAGTGCGAGTTTTCAATCATTTTACTCGATAATATTATAGCAGATTGAGAGTCAAAATATGACCGATAACATTTCAAATATTAATTTAGTCAAAAGTTTTATTAATTATCAAAGTCGCCTGGCGACTTCGCCCGAAAGCTCTGTTGGCAAAAAAGCGGGCGCCTATGTGACATTAGCTTCCACCTTCGCGCTGGCAATAATCGCGGCTCCTTTCTCGATCGCCGGCTGCGCTCCCGAACCCGATGACGACGCTCAATTCTATTATTCAGAAGGCAGGGTACTCGCAGAGAATGGCCATATTCGTGAATCAATCGCGGTATTTGAACACTTCATCAGTGAATATCCCGATTCTCCCCTGGCCAATGACGCCCAGTATAGGATCGGCATGAGTTATTATCTCTTAAATGAATATGAAGCGGCTATAAGCGCTTCCCAAGCGCTTATAGATAAGTACCCCGATTCCCCCCTGGCCGATGACGCCCAGTATATGATCGGCATGAGTTATTATCTCTTAAATGAATATGAAACAGCTATAAGCATCTTTCAAACGTTTATTGACCGGTCTCGCCCTGGCAGCGCGGTCGATGAAGCCCGGTATAAGATCAGCTATTGTTATTTACTCTTAGGCGATAGTTATTTGGACTCAAATGAATATGAGAAAGCCGCCGAAGCTTATCAAAAAGCAATTGATAATGATCCTGATTCGCATTTAGCGCAAACGGCAAAAGACCGGCTCGCCGCAATGGACGGCGGGAGATAATAAAGTGTCTGAAATAGATCCGCTCCATCTGCCGGCTTCTTCTTCATATCTGCCGGCCAAGAGGCGCCCATCAGCCGGATCGGCAAAAAGCCATGGCCATAACGATGATGCGAAAATTGACGCTCCTAAAGAGTATGTTTTTCGCTACGACTCTCTCTGGCACATGGAAACCGGCGCCGTCAACCTCATTTCAGTCCATCAACTTGTCGAAGATTGGGTGATCAGGCCCTGGGGGGAAGCGGCCGGGCTCACCGCTTCCGGGAATGGGCGGCTGCTCGAACTGATCCCCACCGCGATTTTGTCTCTCTATGCCGGCGGAATGCAGCATGAAATATTCGGTCATGGCGCCAGGTTTCGAGAGATCGGCTTTGGCACAAAGTCCGATCTCCGATTCTGGAAACTAAAATTTGGCCAGGTGGCAATAACTGGCAATTCTTATTACATCAAAAATAATAAATCGCCTTATATTGACCGCCTTGGGAGAATTTCTGCTGCTGGCGGTATGGAAGCAACCCAGGTGATGTCAAAAAGAATTGCCCAACAAACAGCGATCGGCGGCGGAGGATATGATCTGGGCTGGCTATATCTTGATACGAAGCTTGATACGACCGAATATATTCTGGCCAACAGCCCGGCGATTCGCCGGGGCATAGTTTATCCTTATTTAGAAGAATTCAATCAAGCAGTATTTAAAATTTCATCTTCAGCATTTGACATTTCATCATATTGGCGTTTAATGGGCGAACTTCGGCTGGAAGAATTGGTTGATCAATATGGCCTTAAAACGGTGCTCGACAACGATCTGTGGCACGGGCCGAATTTCAACTTCCGCGCTATCGATGCCGGCGCGCTCTGGAATGCCTTGGACCCGACTCTCTGGTATTCCGCCTACCGGGTTTACGACTATATCGATACCGGCCGGGACACTTTCAGCCCGCCCTCTTTCTTGCCCAGGACCAATTTCGCGCTGACAACGAGAGGGCCTGATTTCTATTTCCGCCTGCCTTTTAAGGCCGACGGAACAACACTGTTTGACCCCTACATCAGGTCAACCGCCAACCATAGCGAAAACAACTTTGGCGCCGGGCTTGAGATGCATAATCTTTATCTCGGCCATCTCTCTGGAGCAGCATTTACAGTAAATCCAGAACTCCATGGCTGGTATAAAGCTGGCTGGCAGGGCGGGTTTGGTTATTCCCTTGGAACCGGCATTAGCGCGCAAATACAGGACAGATTTTCGATTGGCGGCGGCGGCTACTACAAGACCGAAGGCCCTTTGATGGGCAAAGTCGAAAACGCTGGTTTCCAATGGTATTTGCAGGCGGGAATAAGCCTGTAAAATTGGTTACTCACCCGGTATCCTCCTCATCACATACGCGTCCTCTCCGTCTGGATAATAAGCTTTCCTGATGCTGATGACTTTAAAGCCGTATTTCTCATAGATGTCCTTGGCGGTTTCGTTCGATGTCCTGACCTCCAGAAAAAAAACCTCTTCATCATTTAAGACATGCTGGATGAGTCTGCGGCCGATCCCTTTCCCCCGGTAATCCGGGTGCACCGCCATGTTAATGATATGTTCCTCGTCAAGAACCTTTTCGATTCCGATATAACCGACGATCTGGTCATCATCCCTGGCCACCAGATATTTGTGCTCATCCTCGCGGAAAATGGCTTCCGGTTTCGGGAATTTGAAGCAGAGCTTCTCGATTTCCACCACTGCGGCAATATCTTTATCCTTCATCGGCGTGATCACTATCATGAAAAAGATTATAACATAACTAATGCGAACCGAACTCTCTGATATTCGGCTGATGGGAATATTGAGGGGTGAGCTTGAGCGGGTCGTCCGCCTGTCCGGCCTTGATCTTAGAAAGTCCGAGCCGAGCCACGTTCACGCCGAGCGGGTGGCTGTGAATATCTTCCGCAAAATGAACATTTACCCCATACCCCATGCCTCTTACCCCCTGAAGATTCCCCGTGAGAAATATTTCCCCTTCGATCTTACCCAATAATGCCGTCAACCTGTCCAATTTCATGACCAGATCATCCGTCAGGCGCTTAAGCTTGTCATGGTCGCTGCCAAACAAGGCGACATTATACTCATCCGCCCGCGCGTCGAGAACAACCATGATCGTCCCTTCAACTTCCATCAGATTGAAGGCGATCGCTTCGAGCGTGGAAACGCCGGTCAGGGGGACATTGAGTGCCTGGGCAATCGATTTCGCCGCCGCCAAACTGCCGCGCAGTCCGGCATATGAGCCGGGACCGGCGGCGACGGCCACGCCCTCAATTTGCGACGGCTCGATCCCAGCTTCCTTGACGTAGAACATGATCTTTTCGGAGTGGCTGTCGGCTACGGTCGTCTCAACGAGGAGCTTATTTTCGTCGACCAAACCGATGCTGATTACTTTAGTCGCGCCGCTAAGGCCGAGGACAAACATATTTCCCTCTCGTTTTCAGAAATCCATTCAATTTCTATCTTTGCGGCGGCTTGAGGCAGAAGCTCTCCAAGTTTCTCCGCCCATTCGATGACGCAGACGCCGCCGCGGTTAAAATACTCTTCGATCCCCAGGTCGGCGATCTCAAGCCCCTCATCCAGCCGGTAAAGGTCGATGTGATAGAATGGCAAGCGGCCGGCGTATTCGTTGATGATGATAAAAGTTGGAGAAGTGACGTAATCCTTGACGCCGATCCCCTCCGCAATCCCCTGTATTAACGTTGTTTTCCCCGCGCCGAGTTGTCCTGTCAGCGCGATGACATCGTTGGGCTTAAGTACCGCGCCGATCTTGCGGCCAAGATCGATGGTTTCAGCGGCGCTGCGCGTTGTTACCAACGTTCGTAGTCGTCATAGCCGCCGGTCTTGATGTCTTTGAAGCCCGGCAGTTCGTCGTCATACTTTTCCCCGCCCTCGGCTTTTCTCTCTTCAAACAGGTCTTCGATGCTTTTCTCCAGCACCGGGTGAATCGCGTGCGGCGCGATCTCCTTGAGCGGCTTGAGAACGAACATCCGCTCATGCATTAATGGGTGCGGGACCTGCAGTTTGTCGTCGGAGACGATCTGGTCATCGAATAATAATATGTCGATGTCCATCGTCCTCGGCCCCCACTCCGTCTCGCGGTCGCGGCCAAGCGCCGTCTCGATCTCCTGGCAGACCTCGAGCAGTTTTTCCGGCGGCAGTTTGGTGATGATCGCGACCGCCGCGTTCATGAACGCCGGCTGGTCAGCCCCGCCTTCGGCTTCCGTCTCATAATTTGACGAGCGCTTCGTCACCTGGATATTGGGATTCTTCTCTAACAGGAAGATCACCTGTTCAATATACTCTTCCCTGTCCCCCACGTTGGAGCCCAGGCCCAGATAAACCTTGGCCGGACCGGCCTTTTTCTTTGTCTTCTTAGCTTTGGCTGCCGTTGCCTTCTTTTTCAAAGTTTTTTTTGTCTTGACCGCCTTCCTTTTCTTCGCCATAAACTACTGCCTCCTTCTCACGATCGCGTCGGTCAGCCGGGCGACCCGGAAAATCTCTCTGACGTCATGGACGCGCAAAATATGCGCTCCGTTCATTATCGAAACCGCGGCCGCCGCCGCCGTCCCCTCCACCCGCTCTGCCGGCGGCAGACCGAGCGCCTGGCCGATCATCGACTTGCGGGACGGGCCGATCAGGATCGGCCGGCCGAGGGCCTTCAGCTCGCGCAAGTTCTTCAGGATATCGAGGTTGTTCACGACGGTTTTCCCGAAGCCGAGGCCCGGGTCCACGATAATTTTCTCAAGTAGTATACCAGCATTTTCCGCAATTGCAATACTTTCGGCGAGGCCTTCGATGACCTCCCCCATCAGGTCGGCATAAACGGGATTTCTCTGCATTGTTTTGGGCGTGCCGCGCATGTGCATGAGGCAGACAGGCGCCTTATGTTTCACGATGACTTTGGCCATGGCTCCGTCATATCTTAAGCCGCTGACATCGTTCACCATGTCCGCGCCGGCGGCAATGGCCGCGCGGGCGACCGCCGCTTTGCGCGTGTCGATGGAAATGACGGCGCCGCGGTCCCTGGCCAGAGCTTTAATGACCGGCAGGACCCGCCTCAGCTCTTCCCGCGCCGGAACGGTCGCCGCCCCCGGCCTGGTCGATTCTCCGCCGACATCGATGATATCAGCCCCTGCTTCGATCATCAGCCAAGCCCTTTCAAGCGCGGCTTGAGGGTCAAAGAATTTACCGCCGTCGGAGAATGAGTCAGGAGTAACGTTGAGGATCCCCATAATGTATGTTCGGCGGCCGAAATCAAAGGTCTTTGGACCGATCTTTATAGGAGCGGGGATTCGATCGTAATTATTGAAGCAGGTCTCGATCTCATTGGCTATCTTCGGCAGGCCAAACTGGTGCAGCCGGAGTTTATTGATCAAAAGCTTGAGTTGTTTCAGCGTGCCGAAGATCAAAAGATCGGTTGCTTTGACGGAATGGCTGATCGCGCCGTAAGCGGTGGCCGCCTCCCCGCCGAAAGATAGCATTTCCTGTTTAATGATGTTGGCCGCCACCGGCCGCACATTCTTTAATTTGATGACGCGGCTGACCGCTTTGGCAGCCATCAATTTTACACCAACCGGATCACAGCCAAGAGCAAGTATCTCTTTGGCCGCCAGGGAAAGATCGTTAATTTCAATTAGTCGCGCGGTCATTTGAGCTCCAGCCGCACGATCCTTCTCGTCTTATCGGTCACCTTAGCCCTGTCGTCGACTCGCCAGCCGCCGACCCAGACGATTTGGCCGCCGCTCTCCACCACCGGCACGGCTTCGCGCTCTTCGGCCGGGATTTTTTCATCGACAAAGAAGTCCTGCAGCTTCTTGGTCCCCATGACTCCTAACGGCGCGAAACGGTCGCCGGGCAGTTTGTTGCGCACGATGATCTCCTTGCCGAGCGCCGCGTAGTCGATATATGCCACGCTCCTATCGTCGCTCCGCTCGATCTTATCGGCAAAACCGCAGGCAAAGACGCACCCGATCTCCGGCAGGTCGACCTGCCCCGGAACCTTCAGGGTGTACCTGAACTCCCGGCAGGCGACGGCCGCCGACTTCTCGCGGCTGATCGAGAGGACTTCGCGCTGGCCGGCGGCAAAGACGCCGCCCGGCAGATGCATCTCCCATTTTTCGGCCGCGTCCAGTTTTTCGAGCAGGCCGCGGATATGGCCAAATGACAGTTGGAAGAGATCCCCCTTCACTTTCTCGATCGCCAGCCGGAGGAGATGCCCCTGAATGGCCGATTCAATCTTGCGCAGGCGCGGCAGTGAAAGCTTGATCTCAGCGGCTGTCTGCTCGAGTTTGACCTCGGCCAGCGCTTCCGCCGCCTTGTTCTCAAGATACAAGCTGTCCTCGGTCAGGAGGAGGATCGTCTGCAGAATGATCTCCTTGATATTGAGGTTATAGATCTTGAGCTGGGGAACAAGCTTGAGCCGCACGCTGTTGCGCATATATTTTGACTCGTAATTGGTGTGGTCGCGCCGCGGCACGAGTTTGAGGGCGCCGACATAGTCCTCGATCTCCCGGCGCCAGACCCGGATCAGCGGCCGGACGATCACGCCCCGCTTCGGCGGAATGCCGCACAACCCTTTGAGGCCGGCGCCGCGCAGGAGCCGCATCAAAAATGTCTCGATATTGTCGTCGGCGGTGTGGGCGACCGCGATCTTATTGGCCTCCACTTTCTCCGCGGTCCGCTCAAAGAATTCATACCTGGCCTGGCGGGCGGCCTCTTCGATCCCCAACTTTTCTTTGCGGGCCAGCGCCGCGACATCGACCGCTTCGACCGTGATCGGCAGGCCGAGTTTTTGCGCCAGCCCTTCGACGAACCTGACATCAAGGTCGGCGTCCCCCTTGCGCAGCATGTGGTTGAGATGGGCAATGTGCAGGGAGAACTTCGCCCCGTCGTGGATCGAAAAGAGGAGGTTGAGCAGCGCGGTCGAATCGACCCCGCCCGAGACAGCGACCAGGACTTTATCGCCGGGCTCGAGCAGCCTGAATTCTTTTATCGTTTCTAACAGTTTTTTTTCGATCATATCAATGCGGGATGGTAAAAGCGATGCCCCTGTAACAGCGCAAACCGCAATAGAGCGCGTAGCCGTAAAGCGCCGCCCCGGCCAGGATCTCCAGGACGTCAAGAAAAGGGATATAGAAAAAACTCCAGATCAGGTTAACGAGAAAACGGACGGCGAAAAAGATGATGAAGATGCCGGTCCACATGAGCAGGGCCTGCCCGCCGTGAAAACCGGTGAATTCATCGCGCCGTTTTTCGGTGAGGACGATGTACAATGATGGTATCCACAGGCTATAAGCCAGCGCCGCCAGTGTTTTATCTTTCATGGGAATTCCAATGCCGGGAGTCGGGATCGAACCGACGACCTAGGGCTTATGAGTCCCTCGCTCTAACCAACTGAGCTATCCCGGCCCGTGGACATTTTTAGAATAACACAATTAAAATATGTTTGCAATAATCGCGGGCCGGTGTTAAAATATCGTTCAAAAGGGGGTAAGGCATTTGGCAGACAACGTCAAGATAATCGTCATCGATGATGAGCCGTCGGTCCTTGAGTCGTTCAAGATGATCTTAAAGATCAAGGATTATGACGTCACGACTTTCCCAGACGGGCCGACCGCCATTGCCTCCCTTGAAAAAGGCAAATACGACATGGCTTTTGTCGACTACCGCTTGCCCGGCATGGACGGGCTGGAAGTCCTCAAGAAGCTCAAGGAAGCCGACCCCGGGATCGAAGTGGTCATCGTCACCGCCTACGCCACCGAATCAAATCACGCCAACGCGATCACCCTCGGCGCGCTCGAGTATCTGCGCAAACCGTTTCTGATGGAAGAGATCTATGAGCTGGTCGAGCGCGGCCTGCGGCGCAAACGCGCCAAGGCTTCCCGACACGAAGGCGAAGCCGGCCCGGCCATGGGCGCTATCCACTAATCTCTCGACTCACTTCGTTCGCTCGAGATTTTCAATCCTGTCTGCCAATCTCCAGCATCCGCTCGATCGCTTTTCTAGCTTTGTCAGCAATAGGTTTTGACACGGCGACTTCGGTTTTCAGATCTTCCAGCGACCAGAGGACTTTTTCCAACGTCGTCATCTTCATATTGGGACAGACCGCTCTCTCCGACGCCGGATAAAATCTCTTGCCCGGGTTCTGCTTCTGCAAAGTATAGATAATACCCGTTTCCGTCCCGATGATAAACTCATGCCGCTCCGACCCCCTCACGAACTTGAGCATACCTCCTGTTGAGAGGACTTCGTCGGCCAGCGCCGTCACTTCGGGACGGCACTCCGGATGGACCAGGACAAGCGCCCGCGGGTGAGCCCGCCGCACCTGCTCGATATGCTCGGGGAAAATATTGGCGTGGGTCGGGCAATAGCCGTCGAACAGGATCAGTTTCTTCTCCGGAACCTTGCTTTGCGTATATGTCCCCAGATATTTGTCCGGGACGAAAATAACTTCATTATCAGGCAATGACCTGACGACTTTGACTGCGTTGGCTGAAGTACAGCAGATATCCGATTCCGCTTTGATCTCGGCCGTCGTGTTAACATAGCAAACGACCGGCGCTTTTGGATTTTGCAGTTTGAGGTTAGCAAGCTTCTCAACGGTGATCATGTTGGCCATGGGACAGCCGGCTTTGACTTCGGGCATGATGACCTTTTTCTCCGGGCAAAGGATGGCCGCCGTCTCGGCCATAAAATGGACGCCGCAAAAGACAATAACATCGGCTTGAACCTTTGCGGCCTGGCTGGAGAGCCCCAGCGAATCGCCGACGTAATCGGCAATGTCCTGCACCTCCAGGCGCTGGTAGTTGTGCGCCAGGATGACGGCATTGCGCTCTTTTTTTAATTTTTGTATTTTCCCAAAGATATCAGACATTACCAGCCTTCGGTCAAGAGTTTTTCTTGGAGCTTTTTGGTTTCCTTAGGCGTTATTTTGTTGACAAATCGGCGGGCGCTTTCCAACCATTTTAGCATTCTATTAATCGGCATTTTCAACATGTCTTTCAACTCCTCATCGCTATAATAATGGCTCATCACCATTTTCTTGCTGAAGTGCTTATTCATTTATTGTTTTCAGCTCCTTGAGCCTTTGCAATGAACCGATATCGATCCAATCGCGCAAACGATTAGCAATGTTTTTCATTTTGATCAAGTCATCAAACGACACGCAGGCAATATTAAATTTATTTACTCTGAATATTTTGCGTTTTTTATAGGCCTTTTTAAAATCAATTGGATTCTTTAAGAAAACGTCAATTCTTTTATCCGCATCATTTTTATTAACAAAAGCGATCGCCGCCAATTTTTCCCATTTGCTTTTCGGAATATTTGTAAAATAGCCGAGCGGCTTAATGGCTGCAATAAATTTACTCAAATCCTCTTTCGGCAAAGACAGATCGATCATTAAATCCAGATCCCTGGTCAATCTATGTAAACCATACAAATTAACCGCTAACCCGCCGACCACTAAATATCTGATCCTTTTTTTATTTAATGTTTTAATTTCTTCTTCATAATAGCCGCCTATCATTTTAGGATAATCCCTCCGTCTAAAACTTCGTTCCCGCTATAGAAAACCACCGACTGCCCGGGTCATCGCCCGCTGCGGTTCCTCAATTATAGCTTTTGCACATTTTTTCCGTATAGCTGAAATTTCCCCCACTTTTTGACGATAATATTATAGAAGGTTTAAGGAGTAAAAACAAATGACCAGGATTGCTGGGCAGAGTCATAACATTCCGAATATGCGAATTAATCTCTTGAGAGAGGGAGAGAGAGTAAATTTCTGGTCAGGACCCCCCCCCAACATCATAACCCCAAAAACTTTCGTTATCTGGTTCATGCCGTAAAACTGCCTGAAAATAGCCACATTCGATTTGCCTTAGCCGAAATGGCAAGTATAACTAATGGGGAGATTAAAGGTAACGATAAATATGCCTTTGATCTGCTTCGCGAGCCGCATAAGATTTCAGAAAAACCAATAATTTCCGCATCTTTGATAGATCATGACCATACTGCCACTTGGAGTGGCGGCGGATTCATTCTTGAGGTTGCTCCAGAGCATGTTTTGGATGCAGGCCCTCAAGACTTGGGAGCAAATTTCTTTGACCCTGAAGGGCGCCAAGATTCTCTACTTAAAAGCCGCTCCCTGGCTTATAACCCTGATGAACTCTTGAAGGCCACCGCCCCATACCATTACAACGAAGTGGTTTTAGCCGGGAAAACAAAAGATGGTTTGCCGGTAAAGATCAAAGGCATTTTTATTAAAAAAACTACTGGCGGAAACCTCCTGGCCCCGAAGCTCGCCGGTAGGCTGCTCTGGCTTGCCCGCTCCAATAACTGGCCAGTTATATATATTACCCATAAAACACTCCCGTTCGAAGAAACGGGGCGCCTGGAAGAGGTTGCAATTAATAGAGAGGAAGGGGAAATATATTTTAATGCGGATGGCAAACGCTTCGATTTTCGTCTAAAGGTTAAAAAATTCTGGCTTATAGAAGATGGCGGGGAAACTATTCGCCCCATAAAATTAGATGAAAAATTATCTGCCATTGCTAAATTAAAGGAACTGCTGAAGAACGACGACAAAAATTCAGACATTTATCAATTTATTGATGAGGTTATCCGACAAGTTGAAGCCTTACCCAAGTATTATTTGATTTCCGGTTTTGTTTGCTTCCCCGATGCCCAATCGCTTAAAGATGTCCGGATGTATGGAAAAGAGGACTTGGTATTCGCCTTTAATGAGCGGCAATATATTTTTGATCCAGAGCAAAGTAAATTTTCGGTAATTGTTTCTTACCCGGAACACACTTCCGCAAATTTACACAAAATGTCTCCTGATGAATTTAGAACCGCCCTCAATAAACTCCGGGAGCTTTTAAGCAACGCGGATCCAAATGATCCAGGATGCCATATGGTCAAAGAACGGATGGGAAAGATTGAAACTTATTGGGAAAGTTTTCATTCTCGTTGAATCACCCCTCCTCCTAATGCCTCTTCCCCCCGATAAAAAACTACCGACTGGCCGGGCGTGATGGCTCTCTGCGGTTTTTTGAATATTACCCGTGCTCTGTGTTCCGTGTTCTGTGTTCCGTGTTCTACTTTCAACACCGCTTCCGCTGCAGGCGAATTATATCTGATTTTGGCCGTAACTTCTAATTCCCTTCCTATCAACCGATCCACCGAACCAGCTATCAAATTAAACTGCTCCGCGACCAGTTCTTTCCCCAGCGTGTCGTCCTGATCGCCGATGACAATCGCGTTCTTTCCCCTATCAATCTCAACCACATACTTGGGGTTTCCCCGGTGAGCGCCGATCCCCTTGCGCTGGCCGATAGTATAAAAAGCGATCCCGCCGTGCAAACCGATGATATTTCCATCCTTGTCCAGGATCGGGCCGGGTTTGACGGCCTCGGGACAGAACTCCTTCAAGAACTTTCCGTAATCATCCCCTTCGACAAAGCATAACTCCTGGCTCTCCGCCTTTTCCGCCACCGGCAGTTTTAACTCCTTCGCCTTCTCCCTCACCTCATCCTTGGTCATTTCTCCCAGCGGGAACAAAGTATGCGCCAAACTCTCCTGGTTCATCGTGTAAAGAGCGTAGGATTGGTCTTTTCGATCGTCAACGCCTTTGAATAGTTTGTAATTTAGAGCTTGGGATTTGAGATTTGTTTCGTATTTCCCGATGCGCGCGTAGTGTCCCGTCGCAACAAACTCCGCTCCCAGCTCTCGAGCTTTCCGCATCAGCAGATCAAACTTCATGAATTGGTTACAGCGGACACAGGGGTTTGGTGTGCGGCCGTTTATATATTCTTCAATGAAATTGTCGATCACATAATGTTGAAAGTCGTCTTTAAAGTTCAAAGTATAGTGAGGGAAACCGAGCAGCTCAGCCACCTTTTTGGCGTCCTTGGCGGCGTCGAACGAGCAACACCCCCGGTCACTTGATTTTGAGGAACAGGAGAGAGACATGGTGACACCGATCAGATCATAGCCCTGCTCTTTCAATAGCGCCGCCGCAACGGAGGAATCAACTCCGCCCGACATTGCAACGAGAACTTTAATGTCCATGAACCTCGTCATGTAATGATTCATCATGGGGTTTATAGCCCGGCAGTCCCTTGCCTGTCGTCTTAATTAAGTAATCATTGATCGCCGCCTGGACAGCTTCTTCGGCCAGGACTGAGCAGTGCATCTTGACCGCCGGCAGGCCGCCAAGCGATTCCGCCACAGCTTTGTTGGTCAAAGCCAAAGCTTCGTCAAGTGACTTTCCCTTAATCATTTCGGTCGCCATCGAGGAGGTCGCGATCGCCGCCCCGCAGCCGAACGTCTGGAATTTTACATCGGTGATGATATTGTCCTTAACTTTGATGAACATCTTCATGATATCGCCGCAATTATGAAGTGCCATGGCTGACGATATGTATGAATGGCTCCCTTCAACTTCCAGGTTATAAACTTTACCCTTAAAGTCCGTTAACTTAATGGCTCTGATCGGAGCATAAAAATAATCGTCATCAAACCAGGATTTGATCGGGCTTTTCATTTTGGGCGGCCGAACGATCTTATCACCCACAATCCCCGCCAATTTTTTTAATGACGCGTCTTCTTTAATGTAGATCAAATAACTCTCCTCATGCATCCCGTGCGCCTTAGCCGTCAAAAAGCTAAAGATCATTTTTTGGCGCAATAATAGCTGACGCAGCTGGAAAGCCATTTGTTTCGATATCGTCACAAATTTTGAGGTCTTATTATTAAGATAGCCATCCCCACGCCATAATCCGCAAATAAGCTCTTTTTGCTTCTCAACCGGCAGTAGCATGGCCCAATGGGTGATCGATTTATTGGCGGCGCCTTTGCCGAAAAGTTTTTCAAAGAATCGGGCGAGCCGGGCGCTGTAAAATTCCAAAACGCAGGCATGATGCTGGTTCTTGATGCTGGAAGGCTCGAGCCCAAACAATCTTTTAATAATAAAAATAACATCGGTCAAATAAGCGATCTCATTTTCATGGAAGACAAACCCCAACGTCCCTTTGCATTTTTGCGTCCTGGCATATCCTTCGGAGAGATAATAACCGGCCAACCGTAAAAAATCGGCATTAACCGGCACTCTGTCAGGCAGATCACGGCTTTTAAAATCCCATTTTGGCTTTGGAACGTCAAATTCGATCGAATCGATATCTTGAGTTTCTTTCGGTATCGGATAAAGGATCATATCACCCTTTTCCAACTCTTCCGCGCGATACCAATCGGGCTTAAGTTTTTTGTGCGCCTTGAACTTGTGAGCGTACGGGCTGGTTTTTATGGCCAGGATATGGTGCTCCGGGGTGGTTGAAGAAGACCCTAAATTATGGACCCGTATGTTGAATATTTTGCCGGCATAATTATTTATAAAAGTTTTTGAGACCTCATGATATTTGCCATCATGGCCTAAAACTCTTTTACCGGGAGCGATCCTCTCGATCTCCTTTATATCAGAATTGCCATAAATTAAAGTATCGGATAATACACAGACAGGATTCCCAACCTGCCCCACCCCGTCCGCATCCGGGATCTCCCCGACATTGCGCGGATGCATAAAATGGTCCATCACCTTTTCACTGTATGGTGCTGCCATATTATTTTCCCCCTTTAACCAGCGGTGACATTGCCCGCAGTTTCTTCACGACTTTATCTAAAACCTCGACCACCTGATCTATCTCCGCTTCGGTCGTGTGTTTGCCCAAACTAAACCGGATCGAACCGTGGGCGAGCTGATAAGACAAGCCGATCGCTTTGAGCACGTGGGACGGCTCAAATGTGCCGGAACTGCAGGCCGAGCCGGTCGAAGCCGCGATTCCTTCGAGATCAAGATTCAACAGAATCGATTCGCCTTCAATAAAATTGATGCTGAAATTGACGTTATTAGGCAGGCGCAGCGTCGGATGGCCGTTCAATTGCGTGTCCGGGATTTTGGCCAGGACATCTTTGATCAACTTATCGCGCAAAGGGGTCATTTTCTTTATCTCGCTGCCCATCTCGCGCGCGGCGATCTCGGCCGCGGCGCCAAAGCCGACGATGCCGGTCAGATTTTCCGTCGAGCCGCGGCGATTGTGCTCCTGACTGCCGCCGTGGATCAAGCTGACCAGCTTTGTCCCTTTGCGGACATAGAGAAAGCCGGTCCCCTTGGGGCCATATAACTTGTGCGCCGAAACGGCCAGGAGATCCACCCCCAGCTCATCAACATTGGCCGGGATATGCCCAACCGTCTGCACCGCGTCCGTGTGAAAATATATTTTTCTCCCCGACTCCGAACTCCGAACTCCGATCTCCTTTGCTATTTCGGCAATCGGCTGTATCGTCCCGATCTCATTGTTCGCGTGCATGATCGAAACAAGGATGGTTTTTTCGGTTATGGCGGCTCTCACCGATTCCGGACTCACCACTCCAAACTCATCGACCGGCAGATAGGTGACGCTAAAGCCGCGCGTCTCAAGAAATCTGCAGCACTCGAGCACGGCCGGATGCTCGATCGAAGAGGTAATAATGTGATTGCCCATAGTTTCGTTGGCGAACGCCACCCCTTCGAGCGCCATATTGTCAGCTTCGGTGCCGCCGGAGGTGAAGACGATCTCATCGGGCTTCGCCCCGATCAGCCGGGCGACCTTTTCTCTGGCCTGCTCGATCGCCGCCCTCGTCTCCTGGCCATATGAATGGATGCTCGATGGGTTGCCGAATTTTTCGGAGTGATATGGCCGCATCGCTTCGACAACCTTTGGCTCAACCGGCGTCGTCGCCGCGTAATCAAGGTAGATTTTTTTCATAACTCTATTTTATCACAATGGGAGGAGGATTTTCCGGACCGCCCGCCTGAAAAAATCCTTAAAACTGGCATCGCCGCAAAAGACTTTGGCCAGGAACTGGGAAGCGGCGTGATTCTTTACTCCGTAGCGGTAGCAAAAGCCGGGCAGCACGGCAAAAAGCGCGCGCAGGTAATAGGCGTATTTAAAATCAGAACTGATCTTTTCATAGATCTCCCGGCTGTAGCCATCGATATTGTTTGAAACAATCGCCTCCGCCGCCAGCTTGCCGGACTGGAGGGCGAAACGGATCCCCTCCCCGGTCAGCGGATTGACCAACCCCGCCGCATCCCCGGCCAACAGAACGCGGCCTTTTTGCAGTTTCGCGCCGATGATCGGCAGAGGCAAGGGATGACCAGATATCTTGAATTTCTGCTCCGATGGTTTGTAGCCAAGAAAAACCAGCCATTTATCAAGTTCAACCGTCAGCTCTTTGCCGTGGCTGCCGCCGATACCGACCGAGCACCCGTCAAATTTCGGAAACGACCAGGCGTAACCCTCGCGCACCTGCCCGAACCCCAGATAGACGGTATCCAGCGCATGCTTCGGCTCGGCTAGCTCGATCTCGAGCGCCAGATCGAATTTCCTGCTCGCGCGCAAACCGGCCCATATCGCGATCTGGCTGAAAACGCCGTCGGCCCCGACCAGATATTTCGCTTCGAACTTCTCTGTTTCGGTCGTGACAGCGATCCCGTTCTCTTTGACATCGATCCCAGCCAGCTTGATGCCATCACAAAGTTTCGCTCCGGACCGGACCGCCTCTTCCACGATCAAGAAATCGAATTTCTGCCGGTTGAGCATGGCGAGTTGCGCTCCGAGTTCAACTTTGAACGGATCGGTAATTTTATAAAAATATTTGATCCGGGAGACCAGGCCGGTGATGGCCGGCGAAGCGTCAAAGGGGAGCGAGCGCAGAAATTTGTGCGAAATACCGCCGCCGCAGGGTTTGAAGCGGGGAAGTTTTTTCTTTTCGAGGCTAAGGACATTCAGGCCGGCTTTAGCCAAGAAATAGGCGGCAGTTGCGCCGGCCGGCCCGGCGCCGACAACTATCGCGTCAAATTTCATTTGCCATGAAAACCCTCATTCATGCTGCCGGAACGGTAGCCCTTGAGATCGAGGGTGACGTAAACGTAACCAAGGTCTTCGAATTTTTTGACGATCCCGTCCATGACATCGCCTTCCATGATCTTCGGCAGGGAATGCTGGTCAACCTCGATGCGCGCAATATTATTGTGATGCCTGACGCGCAGCTGCTTAAGGCCTAGCGACCTCAGGTACTTTTCACCTTCCCCCACCATCTTGAGGATTCCCTCATCGATCCTCGTTCCGTAAGGGATGCGCGAAGAAAGACAGGCCATCGAGGGTTTATCCCATGTCGGCAGGCCGGCTTCTTTGGAAAGGTCGCGAATTTCCGTTTTGGTCAGTCCGACTTCTTGGAGCGGACTCCTGACACCTAACTCTTTCTTGGCGCGGCTGCCGGGCCGATAATCGGCCCGGTCGTCATAATTCGAGCCGTCGACAATATGTTCGATCCCCTTTTCATCGGCCAGCATCTTTAAGCGCGAGAAAAGTTCTTTTTTGCAGTAAAAACAGCGGTCAGTCGAGTTACAGAGGAAATTTTCGTCGTCGAACTCTTTTGTTTCGATCAGCCGGCACTCGACGTCGAGCGCGTCGGCGACTTTAATGGCCGCCTCGACCTCCTCGACCGGATAGGTCGGTGACTGGGCGATCACGGCAAGAACATTCTTCTCGCCCAGGATCTCGCGCGCGGCATAGAGCAGATAAGTGCTGTCAACGCCGCCCGAATATGCAACAAGTACTTTTTTGAAAGACGACAGCGTTTCTTTCAGCTTTAAATATTTTGTTCGCATGCTAAATATTGTAGAAAATAGCCCGCTCTTTTTGCCGATGTTTGAGCGTCAGTTCCTCAAGTGTAAGATCTTTAAGGTCATCTTCAACATGGGACTGTATCTTGGCGAACGCCTCAGCCAAGACCGGCAATTTCTTCATCTTCTTGCTGACCAACTCCAGCGGCCCCTCGAAGGCCTCAATAATGTTGAGGACGGTGATCTCGCTCGGCCTTTTCGCCAGGGAATAGCCCCCATGCAGGCCGCGCGTCGATTCAAGCAGGCCGCCGCGCTTTAGGGTCAGCATCAGCTGCTCGAGAAAGCGGATGGGTATCTTCTGGCTGCGCGCGATGTCGCCGATCTGCACCGGCCCGCCGCCGTAACCCAGCGCCAACTCCAGCACGGCCTGCAGACCGTATTGGACCCTGACGGAAAATTTCATAAAATGATTTTAAGAACTACTCAACAATGATAACGGAAACCGGGCAGGCGCCCGCGGATTCCTTGATCTTGTCCTCGAACTGATTAAAGTTCACCCCGGCTTTGACGCGGGCGATATCCGGCATTTCAAACACTTCAGGGCAGGTTTGCTCGCAAACACCGCAGGAAATACAGCCGTCAATGATCTCAACTTTACTGATAGCCATTCGTACCCTCCCTCCCTTTTTGCTTAATTTTATCACATCGGCGGCGATAAGACAAAAAAATGCCCCCGATATTTCGCGGGGGCATCTATTCAAACAGGCAACTGAGACCAGGCCGCCTATTTCATCTTCCCTTTTTCCATCTTTTTTTGCGTCTCCATCATGCCCTTGTCTTTCATCATCATATCCCAATCTTTCATCATCGTCCTGTAATCTCTCATCATCATCTGGCCGCCCATCGGGCACCACATCATCCCGCTTTTTTTCATCCATCCCCTGCCGTGGTAGCCGCCCAGAACAAGGAGAAGAACGGTCGCGACCACGATCACCCAGGCGATGACCTGTCCGATCAGCTTGGTCGTGCCGGATTCTTTAACCGAAAAAAGCCAGACCAGATGGGCAAAACCCAGGACCAAAGCGGCGATAAGCGCCGCGTATGATAAAAACAAAATATCAGACAACATAAATTCTCCTCCTCAAAAAAATGATCGCCGGACAGTTTTAACCTCTCATCACCTCCTCACGGATTGGCTCCCGATCATTTTGCCGGTTCTTTCTTTTCCAGCTGGCCCATGATGCCGACAGAATGCTTGACCGTCTCGAGATTACAACTCGGGTATTTTGAACACCAGGCCTCGCACTTCTCCGCCCACTCTTCCTCCTCGTAATCAAGGCCGCAGATCGGGCATTCAAAATATTTTTTCCCGGCCAGCTCTATTTTTTTGACCATCTTAGTCAGTCCTGTTCTTCGGGCCGCCGTTAATTATACACTAAAAAATTGAAATTGCCAGTCAATAACAAGAGACCGATAAAAACGAGGAAGCAGCCGCTGATCAGGTTAATGACCCACATATATTTGCCGAGCTTTTTAAGATAAGAAAGGAAAGAGCTGACGGCCAGCGTTGCAAAGAGAAAAGGCGCGCCAAAACCGAGCGAATAGGCGAATAAAAGCAGGGCGCCCTGTCCGACCGTGCCCGACGCCCCGGCCAGAGTCAGAATAGAGCCGAGGATCGGCCCGACGCAGGGGGTCCAGGCCGCCGCGAAGACGATTCCGACCAGGAACGAGCGCCGGTAGCCCTTTGAAGTGATCTTAATATTTAATCTTTTTTCAATCTCCAAATAACCCAGTTTAAGGCCGCTCAAGAAATAGACGCCCAGCAGTATTATTAAAACACCGCCCGCGACCCTCACAAGATCGCGATATTTGAAAAACCACTGGCCGGCAAAGCTCGCCGCCGCCCCAAGCGCGACGAAGACCAGCGAGAAGCCGAGGATAAAAACAAGCGAATTGATGATCGTCAGCCGTCTCGTGTCATTCTTATTATCAGTTAGATGTTTTATCGAGAGGCCGGTGATATAAGAAAGATAGGACGGGATCAAAGGCAGAACGCAGGGAGAAAAGAAAGAGAGGAGCCCGGCAAAAAAAGCGATCGGATAAGAGACCGGCGTCATCTCTCCTCCTTCATTAGGCGGGTCAACATTTCGAGCACAGAGCGCTCCGTCCAATCGCGGCCGCCGACGAAACTGCCGGCGATCCTTCCCTTTTTATCGATGATAAATGTCGCCGGAATAGCGCCGACCCCGTATTGAGAGGCAACCGTACCGTCGGGATCGCTCAGTATCCTGAAAGTATATTTATTCTTTTCCACGAAAGCTTTGAGCTTGGCCGCGTCACGGTCGATCGAGACCGCCAGCATCTCAAAATCCCTGCCTTTCAATTTGTTGTAGAGCGCCTGCATTGAGGGCATCTCTTCACGGCAGGGCGGGCACCAGGTGGCAAAGAAGTTCAGGAAGATCACCTTCCCCTTATGGCCGGACAAGCTGATTGTCCTGCCGGACAAATCGGGCAGCTTAAAATCGATCGCCGGTCTGCCTGTTTCGGGCAAGCCTTGAGGCGCCTGACCCCCTAACGCAAAAGCGCTGACGGCAAAACCAACAAACAAACAAACCAACAAACCTGTCTTTTTCATCACGCTGATTTTCTCACGTAGATATCCTGGATCACTTCCTGCTCCAGCGCGATCTGCGTCTCTTCGACCTGGATGACATAGGAAGGCGATTTCTGATGGACTTTGATCGAGATGCCGGGCGCAATGCCGAACGACATCAGTTTGTGGAGCCGCGGATGATTGTGCGTCAGAATGTAGGCGACTATCACCCGCTCTCCCACCCCGATCTTATCGAGCGTGGTGACCAAGCTCTCGATTACCTCTTTCGCTTTCCGACAGCACCTGCCTTCAGGTATCGGCTGACCGTGCGGACACTCTTTTGGATGGCCGAGTAAAGTGCAAATAGCATCTGTCACTTCTTCGGAAAGGATCTCCTCGAATTTACATGCCGAGTCCTCATCGCCCTTTGTTTCCAACACGTCAGTCAATAAACGTTCAGCCAGCCGGTGCCGCCGGATAACAGAATCCGGCCGTTTTTCTTTTTCTTCGGTCATTTCCTTTTCCTCCTCGGTTTGAATAATTTTGCGAAGAAATCAACAAGCTTTGACCCCTTCGGGAACTCGTAGCCGCAATTGGGGCATTTGATAAGGTCGCAGCCGCCCGCGTGGAGAGGACAGTTCGAACAAACCTCGCGCGAGAATTCGAATTCCTTGCCGCACAACGGGCATTTCATAAAGCAACTCTAAAGTATCGCAGAATAAAATTCAATGTCCCGCCGACCAGAAAAGCGAACGGGAAGATAAAGGCCACGATGCCGAGCGCGGTTTTCATGCCCCGCTCTTTGATCATGACGAGGAATTGCGCCAGACACGGCACGAACAGCGTGATGGTGACCAAACTGACGACGATCTGGGTCGGCGACATCAGTCCCTTCTGCGCGAGAGCGTAGAGACCGGCCGCGCCGTAATCGCGGCGGAAAAAGCCGATCAGGAACGCCTCGGTTGCTTTGACTGGCAGGCCCATGAATGAAACGACCAGCGGGCTGGCCAGGTCTTCAATGATCTTCAAGACGTAGATCTTGTCGAAAACAAAGAGGGCGATCGTCCCATAAATAAAGAGCGGCACCGCTTCTCTCAAATACCACTCGATACGGGCCAGCGTTTTGACAAAAATATTTTTCAGTTTGGGCAGGCGGATCGGCGGTATTTCCATGATAAAATCGGACGACTTCCCCGGGAAAAGGCGAGCTGCCAGAAAGCCGGCCAGGAAAAAGATCAGGCTGACGGCGCCGGCCCAGATCATTGTGGCTTTAGCCGACAAGCCCCCGATCAAGCCGAGTATGACGCCGAGCTGGGCGGAACAGGGAATAGCCAGCGCTAACAGCAGCGTGGCGATGACCCTCTCTCGCCTGGTCTCGAGCGTGCGCGTCGTCATCGTCGCCATCGTGTCGCAGCCAAGGCCGAGGACCATGGGGATGACCGCTTTGCCCGAGAGCCCGATCACCCGGAACGAACGGTTCAAGAGAATGGCCAGGCGCGGCAGATAACCGGAATCCTCAAGGATCGAAAAGAAAAGAAAGAACGCTGTCAGGATCGGCAAGATGATCGCGATCGCGTAGGAAAGCGCCATGGTGATGACGCCGTATTCTCCGACAAAAAATTCTTTGACCAGAGGAACGGGTATGACCAGGTCGGCCAGCTTAATCGACCAGGGATTGATGTATTGGCCAAAAACCACCTCTTCCATAAAGCCGACGCCATTTCCCGCCGCCCAGACCCCCACCACCTGATACAACAGCCAAAGGACGAAAAACAGGACCGGGATGCCGGTCAGAGGGCGCATCGTAAAATCGCCCAGCCGCTCAAGGAACAGCGTGCCCCGGGGCATCTTTTTGACCACAGCTTTATAGATCTCAACGACTTGGCGTTGGCGCTCGCGGTTCTCTCTGGCGTGCTCCGATAAGAGCTTCAGTTTATGTCCCCCCCCAACTTTCGCCGCCTGATCGATCGTTTCTTTCAACTCCCAGACACCGATGCCGTCAGTCGCAATGGTCGAAACAATGACAACGTCCAATAATTCGCTGAGTTTCTTGACGTTGATCTCGATCCGCCTCTGCTCGGCCTCGTCCATCATATTAAGGTTGAGGATAATGGGAAAGCCCATAGCTTTAAGCTGAAGGGTCAAAAGCAGAGTGCGGCGCAGGTTTTTGGCGTCGGCCACCTGGATCACAAGATCGGGGCATTCGTTGAGCAGGAGATCGCGCGCGACTTTCTCATCTTCGGAAGAAGGAATTAAATTGTTCATCCCCGGCGTGTCAATGACTTCATACTTATGCCGGGCGATCGTCCCCGCGCCGCGCGAGACTTCCACGGTCGTCCCCGGATAATTTGAGACCGTCACGTACATGCCGGTCAGATGGGAAAAGATCACGCTCTTGCCGACATTGGGATTGCCGACCAGGGCGATCTTCTTCATCCCCGAGAAATCAATATTAACTTTGCCGTGGCATTCCTGCATAAAGAATCGTTCTCCTCATTATAACATTAGAGCGTCGCCGAAACCCCGAACGTCGCGTTCCAAGCGGGGCTGGCCGCCGAAAACCCCCAGCGGCTGCCGGCATCAAGAATATATTTATCGGACAATTTATATGTCAGCCCAAGCAAAAGACTTCGCGGGTCAGCCGTCGCGGAACTGTCGGGATGCCGGTTGCCGTTGATCTCGGCCAGAAGATGAAGCAAATCAGTTGCTCCATAATCAATGCCCAGCGCGAAGAGCGGTATGTCGCGTAAATTCGCGTCTTTACTTTTGCCGACCCAGGTGTAACCGACGTGCGAATGCAAGACCGCCCGACCGGCCGTTTTTGACGCGACCGCGAAAATGCTCCAGTCCTTGTCGCCGCTGCCCAGTCCGGCGCTGTAATCGCCGTTATCGAGTTTGCCTACCCATTTCAGCGCGAAAGCGGGAGTTTTGAGCCCTTCTTCCGCCAGAAGGAATTTCGCCACAAGATTGATATCGCCGGCGCCGCTGGCCGTCGTGCCATCCGTATTATGATGATACATGTACGTGATTTCCGTCGACAGCTCTAACCGATCGGTCACGCCGTAGATCGGCACGAACAGATAATTCTTCTCCGCCAGGCCGTCGTTCCAGCGCAGATAATCCCAGCTCCCCTCAAACTGGATCATCCCTTTCCCGGCCACGCCAGCGTCTTCGGTGCCGAGAGGACGATAGGCAAGAGCCGGGGCGATGATCATAGACAGCAATACGAACGCTGACGCATATCGCTTCATTTTTGTTCTTCCTTAAACTTTTTATAAGCTCTCAACCCATTGAACAGCCGCGTCTTTTCCTCCGGCGTCATCTCTTTGCCGTATTTCTCGATATATTCGCCGAATTTCTCCAGCGGATAATCCTCCGGCGGGAGCAGCCGGTGGCATGAGCTGCACTTGGCCGAGTACAACTTATACGCATCCGACCGCTCCTCATCCGGCACACAGCCAACGATCAGCAGTGTTGAGCTAAATATTAATGCCAATAAGCAGACGCGTTTGCAGATCATTTGCCCCATTGCCCAAACCACGAACGGCGCCGAAATTCAGCCAGAATTTTTCCTGAGCCCAGGAGAGCGTCGGCCCCGCGTAATGCTTGCCGGTCGTGTAATTGCCCTTGGCCTCAAGCCCGATCTTGAAAGTCGGCCGCAATTCAACGCTGGCGCCGGCCGCGAATTCATTTTCGGTCTTGGCCGCGTCCGTCAGCTCTCTCTTAATAATGTAATTATAGGAAAGATTAAGCGCGCGGATATCTTTGGCCAGGACAATCTTCCCCTCAAAGACGCCGGCCTTGCTTAGATCGTTGGGCTCGATCAACTCGGCATATAAAAGCATGTCGACCGGATAAAGGCCGCGCTCCCCGATACGATAGCGTGTTCTGACTTTGAAACCATCATAAGCAAAAGCCGACGTGGTCGCCACCCCGGTATTGGTCTGTTTGAAGGTCTGATACATGCTCACATCCCAGTTGTCGGTCAGGCCGTATTCAAGTTCAATCCAATGCTTCCAGGTATTAACCTTGGAATTGGCCGTGTCGGGATACTCGAGCGTGTTGTAGTACTCGACCTCCGCCATCCCCTTAGGCATCGTGACATATTCATAGGTCCAGACATACGAGCGGCGGTCGGCTTTGGCCGGTAAGATCAGCGCCGCCAGAAACAGAGAAACCACAAGTAATAAAAATAGCTTCTTTTTCAACATTTTTACCCACTCCTTGATTATTATTTTATATGGAAATGACAATCATTTTCATATTCAAATGAACAAAAAAAATCTTTCGCTTACAATGCAAGCTTTTTCTTCTCACTCCCCTTTCTCTTTCCGACATTTCAAACAATGACCAAAAATCTCCAGGCGATGGTGGAGCGGCTGAAAGTTCATGCTCCCTGTCACCTGCTGCTGGATCTTCTCGATCTGTTTATTGGCAAACTCGATCGTCCGGCCGCAACCAACGCAAATCAGGTGATCATGATGCCGGTGCCCCCATTCGTGCTCAAAGCGCCGACGCTTGCCCGTAAAATTAACCTCCGCCGCCAGCTTCGCTTCTTTAAGCAATTTAACTGTGCGAAAAACGGTGGTCTGCCCCACCCGCGGGTGCTTCTTTTTCACCGCACGATACAGCTCATCGGCGCAAACGTGCCCCTCGAGCCGGAGAAATTCTTGGACGACCAGACGGCGCTGAGCGGTATTATAGAACCCTCTCTCTTTCAAATATTTAAAAAATACCTTTTCAGCAAATTCCATGATCCTCTCCAGCTCCAATTGATATAATCATCTTGAAATTGATAATCATTTTCATATTTATATGATAACATTAACTCTCATGTTCTGTCAAGAGGTAAATTTGGGCTCGAGTCTCTATCGGTGACTACCTGATGAATAGCTCTTTCAAGGTCAATAATCCAAAAAGGATGAATACCGCCGCCCCGACCAGCCGCACCCGATCTTCCGATATAATATTCTTCAGGCCCCGCCCCGCCAGTATGCCAAGCCCGTTGACCACGACCATGGCCAGGGTCGCGCCAAGCCAAACCTGGAGCGGCGCGCCGTATTTGGCCGAAAGCGCGAAAGCCGCTAACTGCGTCTTATCGCCCAGTTCAGCCAGAAAAAAGGCGGTGAAGACAATGCCAAATTCCCCTTTGCCGCCATCCCCTGCCCTCTGCCCTGCCTTCTCCCGAGAAAAGACCGTGTAAAACCCAAAGAAGATGAAAAGAGAACCGGCCAAGAGCTGAATATAAAACGCGGGGACATAACGATTGATCACGCCACCGAAGATCACGGCCGCCCCCATCAGCAGCGCTGTGGCACAAAAGACGGCCGCCATGACCTTCCAGAAAGAATAACGGGTGGCAAAACCGAACGTCAATAGCTGGGTCTTATCGCCCAATTCGGCCAAGCCGATCACAGTTAAAGCCGCAAGGAAAGGATAAAAGATTATTAGTAATTCTCCGCTAACAATTCATAATATGACTGCGGCTGGGCGCAGGCCGGGCAGGACTTTGGCGCCTCTTTGCCCTCATGGACATAGCCGCAGTTCCGGCATTTCCACTTGACGGGCGCGTCTCTTTTGAAGACCTTCCCTTCTTTCACGTTCGCGAGCAGTCTGCGGTAGCGCTTTTCGTGCTTTTCTTCCACCTCGGCGATTTCTTTGAACACCCCGCCGATCTCGGCAAAACCCTCACTGCGCGCGACCCCTTCCGCGTCAACATAGAGCTTGGTCCACTCAAGCTGCTCCCCTTGGGCCGCCGCCAGGAGATTAGCCGCCGTATCGCCGATCACGCCCGAGGGATAAACAGCAGTGATCTGCGCGTCGCCGCCGGGCAGGAACTGGAAGAACCTTTTGGCATGCTCTTTTTCGTTGTCCGCCGTCTCTTCAAAGATCGCCGCGATCTGTTCAAAACCTGCTTTGCGGGCGACGCCCGCGAAATAAGTATAACGATTGCGCGCCTGCGACTCGCCGGCGAACGCCGTCAGCAACGTTTGCTCGGTCTTTGTCCCTTTCAGATTCTTCATTTTATTAAGGCCTCACTTCCCTAACGTCTTTGAAAATACGCGTCGGGCGCCAGGGACCGCAGATCCACTTTATTCCACCTCTAAAAACTGATCTTTAGCCGCGCCGCAAACCGGGCAGATCCAACTCACCGGCAGGTTTTCAAAAGGGGTGCCCGGCGGTATCTGGCCGTCGGGGTCGCCTTTCTCTGGGTCATAGACATAGCCGCAGATCTGGCAGGCATATTTCTTCAATTAGACCTCTTCGAGCGCGGTCGTGAAAAAGTCGTCATGGTCTTCTTCGTCGGAGAGTATCCCCTGGAAGAGCTTATAGGTCGCCTCATCGTTTTCGGCTTTGGCGACCGCGATAACTTCGTTATAGAGCTTGATGGCGACCCGCTCGTCTTTCTGGTCCTGCGCCAGCATCTCTTTCAAGCTTTCGCCGACAAAGATCGGCTCCGGCTTGGTCGTGGGGATGCCGCCCAGATAATTCAGCCGCTCGGCGATCGCCTCGGCGTGCTTCATCTCGGTGACGGCAATGCTCTTGATCTGGTCTTTGACCGCGTAGCCCTTGACCCCGCTCCAGAGGACATGCTGCCACATATATTGGACCACGACCTGCAATTCCCGCGCGATACTCTTGTTCAACAGATCCTTCAATTTTTCCGATGCCATTTTAATTCCCCCTTTTATATCTATCCATCTAACGACCTAACAATCTATCGAATTGTACCCTATCCAACCAAGATTTTCCACTAGGCAAGATCCCCCTCCACAATCCAGCGCTCCTGCTCGCGGAACCAGTCGCCCGGATGGTCAAGGTACTCGAGCGTCTCTTGGAAAAGTTCATAATGGGTGTTCTCCTGTCCCATCAGGAACTTGAAGAAGGCCTTGACGGTTGGACTCGCGGCCTCATCCGCCAGCCCCTTGTAGAAAAGGTATGATTCCCGCTCAAGGTCGAGAGCCGCCTTGTAGGCCTCGGAGAGGTCGGCGTCGGTCTTGATCGGCTTTTCTTCCAGCCGGCGGCCGACTTTCTCAATGATCCGCCTGATATAGTCCTTTTTTTCGGCGTGTTTGATGGCGCCGATCATTTTGGCGGCTTCCGGGTCGCCCTCCGGCCGCTGGCAGTAGCCCTCGATCGCCTTGATATGCTCAATTTCTTTGGCCGCCACCGCTTCAAACGTCGATTTGCCTAATTTGTTCACGGTTCGGTTAGCCGCGTCCATGTAAATTTTATAGCCCTTCTTTTCCATATCGAGCGCGATCTTCATGGCTTCA
>METM01000014.1 GCA_001772335.1 candidate division WOR-1 bacterium RIFCSPHIGHO2_01_FULL_53_15 | reverse complement strand
AAGCTTCGATTCCCAATATTATCTCGAAACGACTGTTAACGGCGCTGTTCTATCTCCCCGCCAGCCGCTGACCGCCGCGCCGTACGCGCTGACGGCAAAATCACTGCCAGGGGTGACCGTTTCTAACGGCAATGTCGGCATCGGGACGACGGAGCCGGGCGGGAAACTACATGTGGACATGGATGGGGCAGGCACCACTTGGGAGGTGGTCTTTAAAGACGGCAACGTCGGCATCGGGACGACGGAGCCGACGGCGAAGCTGGATGTTTGGGGTGATTATGTTGCGATTAGAGCGGATGAGTCGAGGCATAAGGCATTTGTTATGGAAGATATTTCAACTAATAAAAGGTGGTACTTATCACATAGAAATATAACAGGTGAGAACAAATTCATGTTGATTTACACCCCGGATAATGGAATGACTTGGCAATTCCCCTTAACGGTTCTCACAAATAACAACGTCGGCATCGGGACGCTGACGCCGTCTCGGCGTTTGAGTGTGGCCGGGACGATTGAGATTACTTCCGGGTCGGGGGGGCAATTGAAGTTTGCGGATGGGTCGCTGCAGACCACGGCGGCGGGGGCGGGGGCGTCGAGCTGGGCGGTTTCCGGGAATAATATCTCTAATACTAATACTGGCAATGTCGGGATCGGTGCGGCGGCGCCGGACCATAAATTGGATGTTCGAGGAGCAACTGCTGCTGATACGGCTTTAGCGCAATTTTTATATCTGGACAATGATGCAGGAGGCACCCGTCCTCGTTTAAGAATTCTTGGGAGCGCTAACAAAATCAATCTAAGAACGACCTATGGCACAGGAGGCGCTGCTGATTTAGTTCTGGGGACCAATGCGGCAGAAAATGCGATTTACATAAAAGAAAGCGGCGACGTCGGCATCGGGACGGCGACGCCGAGTGAAAACTTAGTTGTGGGAGAAGACACGGTAACTAACTTGTTGGGCAACAGAATAACGATTGGGAACAGTACGGGGGAATCCGGCATAAATCTTGGCGAAAACCAGCAGAATCGGGCTTTTATATTGTGGAAAGACCAGCTTGACGCGCTTCAGCTGGGAACAATTAGGGGCGGCGTTACCACTGGTTCCTATGTCTATTTAAAGGATGGCAAGATGGTTATCGGAGTGGCGGATCTCCCCGAGGAGCTGACGGCAAGCAAGCTCATTGTCGCGGGGACGATCGAATCGACTTCGGGCGGCATTAAATTCCCCGACGGCACTATCCAAACCACGGAAGCGGGGGCGGGGGCTGCGAGCTGGGGGATTTCCGGGAATAACATTTATAACACCAACGCCGGCAACGTGGGGATCGGGACGTCGGCACCCCAGTCGCCTCTTTATGTGGTTGGGTCGCCTGAAGCGGGGAATGATTCGGTCCTAAGGGTAATAAATAATCAAACCAACGGCAAGAATTATCTTGAGGCGGCCGGAACAAATCTTAATAACGGGGGTTTGAAGGTCTGGGATGGGACAAGCGTCAGTTATTTGGGCTGGAGCAAGCCGGCGCAAGAATGGCAGATCTATGCCGGCGGCGGCGATAGCCCCGATGTCAAGATGGTGATCGAAAAAACTGGCAATGTGGGGATCGGGACGGTGGCGCCGGGTGGAATTCTTGATTTAGCCGGCAAGACGACTTTTGAGGCGGGCGGCGGAATGAGGACGATAAAATCGGTGACGGCGGAGGCGTTCTATAAGTTGGACGGGACACAGATAGGCGCCGGTTTGGATCAGGCGACGGCGGATGGACGGTATGTCAACATTTCCGGCGACACGATGGATGGGACGCTGACGACGGAGGGCTCGGCGCATTTTGCGACTCTCGGTGGCAACGTGGGCATCGGGACGACGACGCCGGAGGCTTCACTGCATGTCGTTGGAAATAATGTGAAGTTTGTTGGTTCGTTTGAGGCGGGCAGAAATGCGACCGCCAGTGGCCAATACTCGGTAGCAATGGGAAGCTCAACCGCCAGCGGCCAATATTCAATTGCGGCGGGGAATGGTTCAGGTGCAAGCGCCTGGGGCTCGGTAGCAATGGGTGATGGGGCAAGCGCACCCGGCACCTCATCGACGGCGATGGGGCAACTGGTTTTGGCCAGTGGGACTTCTTCAACTGCGCTGGGGGCATGGACACGGGCCGAAGGCAGTTATTCAACCGCAATTGGATTTAGAACAACAGCAAGCAATCAAAATTCAACCGCGATGGGACTGTTCACAACTGCTAACGGCCCATATTCAACCGCAATGGGGTCGAGCGTGGAAGTTTCAGGAAACTTTTCATTTGGTATTGGTCTGGATAATATCAAGCGAACCGTACTTCAATCAAACACGATGGCGATACTTGGCGGCAGCGTGGGCATCGGGACGGCGACGCCGGGGGCGAAATTGCAGGTGGCCGGCACCGTGGACGCGACCGCTTATTACCTTAACGGCTCGCCGCTTTCGTTCTCGACAGCCGATATTACCTCCGGCCTCATTGGCGGGACGACAATAATTAACACCACCGGCCCTATCACGACGACCTCTTCGGTCACGGCCAATTCGTATTACGGGGATGGCAGTAATCTTACAGGGGTGGTCACCACCGCGGCGCTGGCCAATTATGTCCAGAGATCCGGCGACACGATGACGGGGAATCTTAAGATTATCGGTTCGTTAGAGGTGGGCACTGGCAGTGCAACCGGATTCCAATCGGTGGCGATGGGAAATGCGGTAGTTGCTAGCGGACAGAATTCGATTGCGCTGGGATATAGAACGACTGCCAGCAGCGTCGCCTCAACCGCGCTAGGCAGTAACACGATTGCCAGCGGCGATACTTCAACCGCGCTAGGCGAAAACGCGAAGGCCAGTAATAGATTTTCAACTGCGATGGGCGATAGCACGATCGCCAGCGGAATTGCTTCAACCGCGATGGGAACCCGAACAACCGCCAGCGGCAACTATTCAACTGCGCTGGGATTTCTTACATCTGCCGAGAGTAACTATTCAACCGCGATGGGCGGCAATACCACCGCCAGCGGCAATTACTCGACCGCACTGGGCGGATACACGACTGCCAGCGGCAACTATTCAGTCGCGCTGGGCTCTCATATAAGCGTTAACGCGGATAATTCCGTTGGCATTGGCTTGGACAATCTTCCTCGCGCCGTAACCCAATCAAACACCATGGCTGTTATGGGCGGCAAAGTCGGCATCGGGACGACGGATCCGGGTGGGATTCTTGACCTTGCTGGTAAGACGACTTTTGAGGCGGGCGGCGGGATGCGGACGACCGGGAAAGTGACGGCGGAGGCGTTTTACAAGTTAGACGGGACTGAAATCGGTGGTATAGGAGGCGGCGGGACGGCAGGCAAAATTGCGAAATTTTCCGATTCGACAGCTCTTGCCGATTCCGTTATTACCGAATCCGGCGGCAATGTCGGCATCGGGAATACGGGGCCGTCCTACACTCTCGAAGTCAACGGCTCATTTGCCGCGACATACAAAAATTTTGACATTCCCCACCCGCTTGACCCGAACAAAAGATTGGTCCACAGCTCGATCGAAGGGCCGGAACACGCCGTCTATTACCGCGGGGAGGCGGCGCTTAACAACGGCGAGGCGGCGATCATTCTGCCGGACTATTTTGAGGCGCTGACCAGAAAAGAAGGACGCACGGTCATTTTGACCAATGTTGACGGCTTTGACCGGTTGGCCGTCAAGACCCGGGGCGGCCGGCAGATAACGGACGGCAGGTTCACCGTTTACTCCGACAATCCCAGCTCCGCGCAGAAATTCAACTGGGAAGTCAAAGCCATAAGGGCGGATATTCCTGATCTTGTCACGGAAAAATGAGGTAACATGAGAATATTTCTCATTGCATTGCTGTTTGGCTGTCTTCTCCATTCGATCGCCTATGGAGCCGCGGGGGCAAACTGGACTAAAGCGGGGACACCCACATGGGAGGCGCGGGCGTGGTCGACTTCGGTGGTATTCAATAATAAGCTTTGGGTCATGGGGGGGCTGGGAACTGTTGGTTACAATGATGTTTGGTCGTCCAATAACGGAGAAAACTGGACAAAAGTAGCGCCCACTTCGCCTATCTGGTCAAAAAGATACGGCCATACTTCGGTGGTATTCAATAATAAGATGTGGGTAATGGGCGGCAAGGGTGGCGGCAGTAGCTCATATAAAGATGTCTGGTCCTCAAGCGATGGAGCAAACTGGAAACTAGAAGCCAGCGCCCCTGGTTGGTCTATAAGGTCGGGGCATTCTTCCGTGGTATTCAATAACAAGATGTGGGTAATGGGCGGCGGGGATACTGCGGTTGGTTTCCATAGAGATGTCTGGTCCTCAAGCGATGGAGCAAACTGGACACTAGAAGCCAGCGCCCCTGGTTGGTCTATAAGGTCGGAGCATTCTTCCGTGGTATTCAATAACAAGATGTGGGTAATGGGCGGGTATTATAATCCCGGGATGAGTCCAGACTTCCATAGAGATGTCTGGTCCTCAAGCAATGGCAAAAAATGGGATAAAATAACCGCCTCCGCTCCTTGGTTGGGGAAGTTTCAACATGCTGCGATGGTTTTTGACAACAAAATGTGGGTGATGGGCGGGTCTGGAAGTGGAGGGCCTACCAATGAAGTTTGGTCCTCAAGCAATGGAGCAACCTGGATAAGCGCAACTGCCGCTCCCCCTAAATGGGCGAAAAGAAGAGCGCACACTGCCGAGGTTTTTGGCAACAGGTTATGGGTAATGGGCGGCTGGAGCGCTTCTGCTACTCCCTTCCAGGATGTCTGGTATTCTTTGAGCGATATCTGGAATCCGTAGCGGCTGTTTGAAGCGGGAAGTGGAGGGGTTAAAGGGGACTGAAGAACGAATGAACTAAAGCACTGAAGAACGGATGAACTGAAGAACTGAAGAACGGATGAACTAAGGAGAAAAGAAAATGGCGGAGAGAAGAGAAAAAAATGAACACAAACGAAGAACAAGCTGTAAAAGAGTTTAGCGAAAAACTTAGGGAAAAGTATGGCAATAGGATCGAATCCATTCGTCTGTACGGGTCTAAAGTTCGCGGCGATGATGATCGTTTTTCGGACATAGATCTGTTTATCCTTGCGGAAGAAAAAAGCGAGGAAATGCGAGGGTTTGTTTTGGACGCCGCTTTCGAACTGAATTTGAAATATGGAGTCCTGCTTTCAACTATTATATATGACAAGAAAAGTTTTAATCGGCCGGTCACGCAGGTTACTCCGTTTATCAGGGCTGTTCTTCGGGAGGGAATTCTCACTTGAGGGAAGAACTGATTAAACTTGTCAGGATTCGAATGGATAAAGCCGAAAAAACCGCAAAGGACGCGGGGATTCTTTTGGGCAGTGGTTCATATTTCGGCTCTGTCAACCGAAGTTATTATGCCGCTTTTTACGCGGCTCGGGCTTTATTGGCAACAAAAGAAATGGATTCGCCGAAGCATTCGGGCGTGATTTCACTCTTCAATCAGCATTTTGTTAAGGAGGGCGTCGTTTCAAAGGAGCTGGGGAAGATGCTAAACGAATTATTTGAAATCCGTTCCGAAGGCGACTACGAAGATGAACGACTTTTTACCAAAGAGGAAGCGGAAAAAGTTCTAGTTATCTGCAAAACATTTCTTGCCGGGATCGGGCAAACGATTGGAACGAAAGAACTGAAGAACGAAGAGGAGGAAAAATATAATGGCTGAGAAAAGAATTGTCATCGATCCTAAAATAATGACGGGCAAGCCGATCATTAAGGGAACGAGGGTGCCGGTTTATGTGGTTCTCGGATCCCTGGCTGCCGGAATGGAACATAAGGAAGTAATGAAAGAATATGGAATTAAGTTTCATGATGTCCTTGCCTGCCTGAATTATGCGACCGATGTCGTAATTTCTGAAGAAGCATACCCTTTGGCGAAACAGGGTAAATAATTGGTTAAATTCCTGGTTGACGCCAATTTGCCTTATTCCAGCAAAATGCTGCTAAAAAAACTCGGGTTTGACGCGGTTCATGTCAGGGACGTTAAGTTGAACACCGCTTCGGATGAGAAGATCTTTCGTTATGCCCAGAGGCAAGGGAGAATTATTCTCACGCGCGATCTGGATTTTGCGGCTGCGATCAAATTCCGGCCCGGCAAACATCAGGGAATTATTGTCATGCGGATTTCTTATTTGATGACCGCTCAACAGATCAATGGGATTTTAGAAGATTTTATGCGCAATGTTTCCCGCGCTAAACTTAAAAAGTCCCTGGTGATTCTGGAAATCGGGAGATACCGGCTCCGCAGAGATTAGCCGTCAAGGCGCTGAAGGCGGGGAAACGATAGACGAGGGACGAGAGACGAGAGTTGAACCATGATCTCCCGCCCCGAATCGCGCGCCGCCCGCGCCGCTTGTTTTGGCCGGGTGAGAGCGATATAATTAGCTTGATGAACATTGACTGGATAAAGTCAAAGGTTGAGAGCGGAGATTATGAATTCACCGGGCACGCCGAAGAAGAGAGACAAGCGGATAAGATCCTGATCGAAGAAATTGAAAACGTTCTGATCAGAGGTGCAATTATCGAAGATTATCCGGGCGATCCTCGCGGCCATAGTTGCTTGGTTTCTGGGTACGGGAATGAAGGCATTCCTATTCACGTGGTTTGCGGAATAACAAAGGGCGAAAATTTGCGGATCATAACAGTGTATATTCCGACCCTGCCAAAATGGAAAGATCCAAAAACAAGGGGGTAAATGTTATGGCGATTTACGATGATTGCGCTTATTGCGGCGGAAAAGTTGTGGAAAAGAATATTAAGAAGGCGAATTTCTGGGGAGAGGAATTGACCGCCCTTGTGGACAACGTGCCGGCTGGGGTCTGTACTCAATGCGGCGAAAAATATTATAAGGCGGAAGTTTTGAAGGTTATTGAAAAAATTATGAAAGAGAGAAGCGCGATCGTTTCGCAGGCGCAGGTCCCTGTCGCTGACTTCGCCAGGGCAAATGCTTGATTGGCCGTCAAGGAGAGCCCCTCGATAAACTCGGGATAAACCCCTCGATTGATTGACGCGCTGAAGGCGGAGGTGGAGGGGTTGAGGGGGAAGTAAGCGCAGGGGAAGGATATCAAGGGAATCAAGGGTATCCAGTTGGCAGGGTATCGAGGGGATAAAGGGTATCGAGTTCCTTGATGTCCTTGATTCACTTGGTAACCTCAACTTGATTGCCTCGGTCCCCTTGATGCCCTATTCCGTTCTCCCTTTTGAGCTGAAGCATCCCTTTTTTCGGCAATAAAACTTATAAAATTATTGAGCCCAATGATCACCCTTTCATACCGACTGACCAAATCATCCGCCAGTTGCGAAGGGATGTATTTCCTGCCCTCCATCTTCCGAACATGGTTTTGCGTTTCTCCGGCCTCTTTTCTGGCAGTGTACATGCCTTTGATCTTATCGTTATAATAATAGGCGGTGTAACCTTCGGCAATGTTGTCCGAGACTGAAGAAGATGAGCGCTCGACCTGATCCCTTAGGCGAAATCTTTCATCCCGCGGCAATGTCTGACAAATATTGGCAATTTCAAGCATTAACCCTTTACTCTCCTGCCATATCCAGAGCTTTTCAAATCCCGCCGTCCTTTTTATCCCTTTATACCCTTGATCCACTCGATATCCCCCCTTACTTGATTTCCTTGATAACCTTGATGTCCATAGTACAGCAATTTCATTGCCACGCTCGGCCAGGGGAAAACCGGCGAATTTTCGCCAGGTGAGAATCGCGCCCCGCCGCGCCGCTTGTTTGCGCCGGGTGAGGGTTGTATAATTGCGAACTGAAGAACTAAAGAACGGAACGTACGAAAAACAAAAAGGAGGAAGGAAGGATGGCGGAAAAGAAAAAAGATAAAGTTTATCAGATTTTGAACAAGCTGGAAGAGCATGATAAAAACTTTGATGAAATGAGGATGAAATTTAATGATGTTTTGACCGGCCAGGATAAGATCATTAAGGAGCTTGAAACTGCGCGTGAAGATCGCACTTTTGCGATAGGGAAAGACAGGGAACAGGATCGGCGATTGGACGGCTTGGAAGAAAGAGTTCAGAAGGTTGAAGTAAAGGTTGGTTGACGCGGCCGTCAAGGAGCAGTCTCCCGGCTTTCCCCGCTCCCCCCGGATCGCGCCCCGCCCGCGCCGCTTGTTTGCGCCGGGCGGCGGCGGTATAATTAATCAATTGCTGAGGAGTTAAAGGAGGGGGGCCATGTATAAAAATATATCGTTCACGGGAGAAATTTTTGAGGAAAAGGGGATGTTTGTGGGGCATTGCCCGGAACTGGATCTTTCAAGCTGTGGGAAAAGCTTAAGGGAAGCGAAAAAGAATTTGCTTGAAGCGACCCGCCTTTTTATGGAAGAATCGTTGAAAATGGGGACGCTTAAGGATATCTTGGAAGAATCCGGTTATGATACCAGCCGGGCTGACCTGAAATCCCCATTGGTTGAAACCGATAAGCTTGAATTAAAAGTCGACGTGGGCGTAAGTTGAGCCGTAAAATAACCCCGATCCATTATCGAAAATTAGCTAAAATCTTTGAGCTGGAAGGTTATGCCCTGACCAGAGAAGAAGGCGATCACATGATCTATGTAAAGCCGGGCGTTAAAAGACCGGTGGTTATTCCAAAATATTCTGAAATTCCAGTTTTCGTAATTAAAAATAATTTGAGGACTGCCGGATTCAGCCGGGAAAGATATTTTGAGTTGCTCGAAAGGGTTTAACGGTCAAGGAGTAGCGGAGGGAGATCGACGCCCGCGCCGCCGCTTGTTTTGGCCGGCCGATTTTGCTTGCCGCAGGCTTGGAGAGGTTTTGTCCTTGCCGGATGTTGTTAAGTTAAGCCGTCGGGATCCCGGCGTCCATCTGTATTATAAGCATTATGATAATATTTACGGAGGAAAATATTTATTGGCGGTCGTCAACAGCCGCAGAAAATCGATCGCGACAATTTTCGTTACTGATAAAATCAAGGCAGGTGAAACATTATGGGCAAAGAAGTAGCTTTTTATTATGACAGCGATGAGGACATCCTTGATATTTCGGTTGGAAAACCTCGGAGAGCGGTTTCGACTGAAATCTCAGACGACTTTTTCGTCAGGAAAGATGTTAAAACCCATAAAATTGTTGGGTTTTCAGTTTTGAACTTTGAAAAATGGTTTAAGGGGAAGAAAGAGGAAAGAACTGTTCCCATTTCTGCAAATTTTCATTTAGTTAAATAATATGAGATCCGCCGGCCGCAAGACAAACCTGGGATTTAAATATGAGCGAAAGCGGATTAAAAAGGACACGAAAGATTCGGAAAGAGAAGACAGAAAAATAAAATTCAAAATGCTCAGCCCGGCGCGCGCGTAAAGGGTCAAGATGCAGCCGCTCCCCCCTCCCGCGCCGCTGGCCCCCGCCGGCCGATAAAGCTTTTGCCCTCTCTTAGTTAATGATGTATAATTGCCTCATAAAATGGGGAAGGTGTTAGCTTTTGCGGTCTTGATGATCTCATTGTGCGCGCCGGCCGCTCTGGCCGAGTACAAGATCGCGGCCGACCCGGCGGCGATCGGCGTCGGCGCCCGCCCGTTAGGGATGGGGAAGAGTTTTGTCTCGCTTGCCGGCGATACGGCCGACATCTTTCTCAATCCGGCCGGTCTGGCCGGCATAAAAAAGCTCGCCCTCTCGTCGATGAGCGGCAAACTGCTCAATGAATTCAATTACATCAATTTAGCGGCGGCCTGGCCGACCAGATTCGGCCCCGTCGGCCTCGGCTTCGTCAACAGCAATATCGGCTTCACCGCCTCGGCGGCGACGATCGAGACGACCGACGGCATCCGCATCTATCCCTCAACCACGGAGGGAGTTTCTTTTTCCGACAACAGGAATGCCGTTCTTCTCGCCTGGGCCTTTCCCTGGCGGCAGTTCTTTTTTGGCTCAACGGCCAAACTCTATTTCGGCCAGCTGACCGGGCCGGGTATTTCGGGCGGTAAATTCCAGGGCTGGAATGTTGATCTCGGAGCGCAATACCGGCTGAATCCGGTCTTCCAGCTCGGGGCTTCATTACAGAATGTCGCCCCGGCTTCCGCCGGCGCCGTCATCAAATGGGATAACGGGACGCAGGAGCGACTGCCGAGGATCATAAAAGCCGGCGCCCGCGTGAAACTCCTGGGTGAGGATGGCGCCAGGCGTTTCGGCAAGCACACCCTCTCTCTTCTTGTCGACGGCGACTATTCGCTCTTCTTCCCCAATTATCCGATCCAGTACCACGCCGGGCTTGAGTGGTCGCCCGTCGAGCTTATCGACTTCAGGGTAGGGCTTGACCAGGATATTACGGGGCTCTCGACCGGCGCCGAGGTTGCCAATAACCTGACCGCCGGCCTCGGGCTCTGGTTCAGGGATTTCCGCTTCGACTATGCTTTCCATCAGTACAACAATATCACCTCAAACGACACTCACTACTTCTCGCTTTCCTGGGGGCTTGAGCGGGAGAAGCCGGAAGAGCCGCCCGCACCGCTAATCCCCACCGCGCCGCCCCTGCGCCGCGGCGTTTTGAAGGTGGCTAATTTTGCCGATGTGGCGGCCGACCTGCGCTCGGCCAAGGCGATCCTTGAGCTGAAAACATCGAAGATCGTGCTCGGCTATCCCGACGGCAACTTCCGGCCCAACGACGAGATCACGCGGGCCGAGCTGGCGACGATACTGGCGCGCGGCCGGTCATTATCCAATCCGTTCCGCCTGGAGATCCTGCCCAAAGATGTGCGCGCCGGCCACTGGGCCGCCTATTATATCAGCGAGGTCCTCTCCGCCGGCATCATGCAAAGCGACGCGGCCGGCAATTTTGATCCGAAGGCGAAAGTCAGCCGGGCCGCGGCGGCGGCCTCGGCCGCGCGCTTTGCCCGCCTGCCGCTCGGGCGGCTGCTTGAGCCGCCGTACGAGGATGTGCCCGGCCGGCGCCAATTTGCCCGCGAAATCGCCGCGGCCAAAGAAGCGGGCCTGCTCGGTTTTGCCGAAGAAAAGCTTTTTCTGCCGGAAAAAAACCTGACCCGCGGCGAAGCGGCCGAGATGATCGCCGGCACCGCGCGGGTCAGGGAATTTATCGAGGAGTTTTATGAATATGAAAATTAGTTTTATCGGGGCCGGCAAAATGGCGGAGGCGCTCATCGCCCGCCTTCGCTCTTCGAGCTTCGGCGGGCAAGCCCGCCTCTTTGCTTCTGATGTTGACGGAAAACGACTGCAGTATTTGAAGAATAAATACAGGGCCAGGATAGCGAGAAGCAACGTCGAAGCGTTCTTGGCCGGGGACATTATTATTTTGGCCGTGAAGCCGCAGCAAATGGCTGAGGTTTTGGACGAAATTAGCCGTGCCTGCCGGCAGGCAGGTAACGCGATACGGGTAACGGGTAACGTGAAATTGGTGATTTCGATCGCGGCTGGTATCCCCTTAAGTTATTTGCAAAAGAAATTACCACATTATGCTGTTGTCAGAGCAATGCCTAATAATCCCGCACTTGTTGGCGAAGGCATAACTGCCATTGCATCCGGTACTCGCGTATCGCGTATCGCGTTACGCGTTACGAAGCAGATCTTCGAGTCGGTCGGTGAAGTTGTGGTTGTGCCGGAAAAGCTGATGGACGCCGTGACCGGCCTCTCCGGCTCCGGCCCCGCCTATGTTTACCAAATGATCGAAGCCATGACGGAAGGCGGCGTCAAGGCCGGCCTGCCGAAAAAGACCGCGGCCAAACTCGCTACGCAGACGGTTTTGGGAGCGGCGGCGACAGTAAAAAAAACCGGCCGCCAGCCGGCCGAACTGCGCGCCATGGTCACATCACCCGGCGGCACAACGCTCGAGGGGCTTAAGGCGCTCGATAAAAGAAAATTTTCTCAAGCAGTTGTTGAAGCGGTCAAGGCGGCGGCCAAAAAGTCAACGGCGCTGTCAAAAAAATGGGCGATTTAAGTTTCGCGGTCAATTTACTTTTCATAATTTTTTATTTACTGTTCGTGATAAGGGCGGTCCTGCCCTGGCTCAGGCACGACCGGCAGAATCCAATTATCCGGCCGGTCTATCTGGCGACCGACTGGCTGGTCAACCCGATCCGGGCGGGCCTGCCGCCGCAAAAGATCGGCCTGGATGTTTCGCCTTATGTCGCGATTATTTTGCTCTATCTGTTCAAGCGGTTCTTCTTTTTTTAGGAGGGAATATGGGAGAAGTTTTGAGATGCGGGGCAGAGAGTTAAACCCCATACTAAAGTATGGGGAATACTTGTTTCTGGAATCTTGGTTGAGGAGAATTCCCCACGCTTCAGTGTGGGGGTTCCGTAATGTGAGTAGGGTTGAGGAGAGTTAAACCCCATACTAAAGTATGGGGAATACTTAAATGAAATATTATCATGTCTGGTTCCAGACTAAGTTTAAGAAATATATGCTAATAGATAATATTGATAGCGAGATTCACGGATTATTTAAGCAAATAGCTGAAGAAAAAAAGATCAGACTATTTGCCACCGGCTCACTGCCGGACCATGCGCATTTGCTAGTTGGCCTGGAAAACCATCAGAATTTGTCGTGGGCTGTAAAGATGCTTAAGGGGATTTCTTCGCGAAGAATATCCCAGGAATTTAAGATGCTTAAACAAGACTTTAGGACAAATAACTTTTGGGCGCGTAAATATGGGGCTAAAGAGGTCGCAACGGAAGGATTGGCAGCGGCAGCCAGTTATATTCGTAACCAAAAGAAGGATTTGCATGTTATTTAGTTTATTCCCCACACTTCAGTGTGGGGTTTTACAAACTATACTAAGGAGAGAATCAACATGTCATCGGTTCTAGTGGTCGGCACGATCGCTCTTGATTCGATCAAGACGCCGTTCGGCGACAAGAAAGAGATACTCGGCGGCTCGGGGGTCTACGCGGCCGTGGCGGCGAGCTTTTTTGCCGGGACGGAGCTGATCGGGCCGATCGGCGCTGATTTTCCGCCCGAGCATCTCAAATTTTTAGCGTCGAGAAAGATCGGCACGGCGGCCCTGCAAAAAATTGACGGGCCGACATTCCGCTGGGGCGGCTATTACGAATACGACATGAACCAGGCGCACACGCTCGAGACGAAGCTGAACGTCCTGACCCAATTCGACCCGCAAATTCCCGACTCGCTCAAAGCCAGTCCCTATGTCTTTCTCGCCAACATCGATCCCGAACTCCAGTTAAAGGTCATCGGCCAGTTAAAGAAGCCGAAACTTCTTGTGGCCGATACGATGAACTTCTGGATCGAGAGCAAGCGGGATGTTTTGCACAAACTTATCAAGCAAGTTGATTACATGGTGATGAACGACGGCGAGATCAGGCAGTTCATGGAGACGCCCAACATTCCGCTGGCCGCGCGCCGCCTGATCGAGCTCGGTTGCAAGGGGGTGATCGTCAAGAAAGGCGAACACGGGGCGCTTCTCTTTACCGGCTCGACTCATTTTGCCGCGCCGTCATATCCGCAGGAACTCCTGTGCGATCCGACGGGCGCGGGCGACAGCTTTGGCGGCGCATTCCTTGGTTACCTCGCCAAAACAGATGATATCGGTCCGGAGAATATCCGCCGCGCTGTCATCATCGGCTCGGTCATGGCCTCGTTCAACATCGAGGATTTTAGTTTGGAGCGGTTGAAGCGGCTCAAGAAGAAAGAGATCAGGGAGAGATACGAAGCGGTGCGCGGTTTCTCAAAATTCAGTTCACTGGAGGTTTAAAAAATGCACGAAGAATTTCTAAGGATCGGGCGTCTGTTGTTCGCGGAAGGGCTGGTCGATTCGCACGGCGGCGACTTGAGCGTGCGTCAGGGCGCTAAGATATTTATCACGCGCCGCGACGCGATGCCGGGCGACCTCAAAGAGGGAGATATCGTCGAGGTCGGCCTCGAGAAAGGCGAGGGCGACGCCGCCGCTTCGCGCGAGCTCTCGACTCACCGCGCCATCTACCGCGAAACGCCGGCCCAGGCGATCGTCCATGCCCACTCGCCCAACGCCATCGCCGTCTCTCTGACCGACAACAAGATCATCCCGCAGGACGCCGAGGGCTTGAATCTTTTCCGCTCGGCGGCGATCGTGCGCGCCCATCAGGCGATCGCTTCCGACGAGGTCGCCCGGCTCCTGCCGTCTTTCCTGCAGGGCATTAGCGTCATCGCGGTTGTCAAAAGCCACGGCAGTTTCGCCATCGGCAAAAACCTTGAAGAGGCCTACCGGTATACTTCTTCTCTAGAAAACTCCTGCCGGGTGCTGATCGCCATGCGCGCTTCGGGCGGCGGTCGCCCGCCGGCGCCCAAAGAGGCCCACAAGCCGGCGGAACGCCGATCGGCGATACCGCCGGGGATCGGCGTAATGGACCGCAGCCGCTATAAGAGATGAAAGAGCTGATCGATAAGATCAAGAGCTACACAAAAGCCGACACTACTGTCGTTGAAAAGGCCTACGAATTCGCGGCTGCGGTCCATCGCGACCACAAGCGCCTCTCGGGTGATCCTTACATTACTCACCCTCTGGCTGTAGCAGAAATCCTGGCTGACCTCGAGCAGGACCCCAAGACGATCGCCGCCGCGCTCCTCCACGATGTTGTCGAAGACGGCGGGATCACGCTGTCCCAGCTCAACGAAAAGTTCGGCGATGAGGTGGCCAGGATGGTCGAGGGGGCGACCAAGCTCAGCCAGTTCACCTTCACCGGCCGCGAGGAGCGCCAGGCCGAGAATTTCCGCAAGATGTTTGTCGCCATGGGCGAGGACCACCGGATCATCATCATCAAGCTGGCCGACCGCCTCCACAACATGCAGACGCTCGAATTCCTGCCGCCCGAGCGGCAGGTCAACACGGCGGCCGAGACGCGCGACATCTTTGCTCCGTTAGCGCACCGGATGGGGATGTGGCGGCTCAAGTGGCAGTTGGAAGACCTCGCCTTTTTATATCTTGAGCCGGACAGCTACGATGAGGTCAAGCGCCGGGTGGCCGAGAGCCGGGACAGCCGCGAGGATTTCATCAAGAATTTTATCGAACTGCTGAAGCCCATGCTGGAGAAGTCCGGCATCAAGGCCGAGGTCAACGGCCGGGCCAAGCATTTCTTCAGCATCTACCAGAAGATGAGCGACCAGAACCTGGAGTTTGACGAGATCTTCGACCTGACGGCGGTGCGCGTCATCACCGAAACGGTCAGTGACTGCTACAATGTCCTCGGCCTTGTCCACGACGCCTGGAAGCCGATCCCGGGGCGCTTCCGCGACTACATCGCCATGCCCAAGTCGAACGGCTACCAGTCGCTCCACACGACGGTCATCGGGCCGGACGGGCGCCCCGTCGAGGTCCAGATCAGGACGCGCGAGATGCACCGCGTGGCCGAGTACGGCGTGGCCGCCCACTGGCGCTACAAGGAGGGAGAGACCGACAAGCTCCTCGACCAGAAGATGGCCTGGTTCCGCCAGATGCTCGACTGGCAGAGCGAATTAAAGGACGCCAAAGATTTCATGGAGAGCTTAAAGATCGATCTTGTCGTCGAGGAGTCATTTGTCTTCACGCCGCGCGGCGATGTCTTTGCCCTGCCGCTTAATGCGACGCCGATCGATTTTGCCTACCGCGTCCACACCGAGGTGGGGCACCGCTGTGCCGGCGCCAGGGTCAACGGCCGGATCGTGCCGCTCGACCAGCCCCTCAAGAACGGCGATATCGTCGAGATCATCACCGGCAAGAAAGACAGTCCGCGGCTCGACTGGCTGAGTTTCGCCAAAACGGCCGGGGCGCGGATCAGGATCAAGAAATGGTTCAAGGAGCAGAGGGGCGAGGAAAAACTTGAAGCGGCGCCGGTCTCGGCCAAAGAAGAGGCGGCGGTCAGGCCGCTCCTGGCGCCGCGGCCGAAAGTTTCGGCCAAAACCGCCGTGGTCGTCTCAGGCCTCGCCAATGTCCTGACGCGGTTTTCCCGCTGCTGTTATCCGGTGCCCGGCGACGAGATCGCCGGCTTCGTTAGCCAGGGCAAAGGGGTGGCCGTCCACCGCCGCAGCTGCCCGAACCTGGCGCGCCTGCCCATGGCGGCGGAAAAAGCGGTCAAGGTCGAGTGGAACCCGATGCTCGACCAGGTTTTTCCCGTCGAGGTCGAGGTCGAGGCCTTCGACCGGGTCGGCGTCTTCAAAGATATTCTCGCCCAGGTCTCGGAGACCGGCACCAACGTCTCGGCCGCCAGGGTCTCGACCAAGCGCGGCAGTTCCGCTTTTCTGCGCCTCGTTCTCGACGTGAGGAACGCCGGGCAGCTCGCCTCGGTTATTGCCGCTATCCGCCAGGTCTCCGACGTCTATGATGTCATAAGAAAATAGTGATATAATAGTTTATGCACCGCGTGCTCGAAGGCATCGCCGCGAACGGGCGGATAGCGTCCGCTTATCTCTTTATCGGCCCGCTGTCATCGGCCAAGGCCGGGGAGGCTGCGGACTTCGCCGAGCGCCTGGGCTGCCGGAAGATCGATCTCCTGAAAGTCGCGCCCGACCTGCCTGCCGGCAGGCAGGCGGGGCTTTCCATCAAGATCGAGCAGGTGAGGGAGATCCAGCGCGCCGTGCGCTACGGGCCGTCAGCCGGCGACTATCAGTTCGTCATCATCGAGCGGGCGGATGAAATGACCGCCGAGGCGGCCGGGGCTTTTTTAAAGACGCTCGAGGAGCCGCCGCCGCGCGTCGTTTTTATCCTGTTAGTCGAGCGCGAGGACCGGGTCTTTCCGACGATACATTCGCGCTGCCAGAAAGTGATCTTCGGCGAAGCGTTTCGCGCCTGGCGGCGGGAGCCGGGCAACGGCTACTACGAGGAGCTTAAGGCGGTCAAGAGAAAGAGCGTTTTGGAATTACTCGAACTTTCTGCAAGGATTGGCAAGGAAAACAAGGAGGAGGAGGGAGGAGCAGGGGTTCAGAAATTACTTTACGACCTCGCGTATTACGCGAAGGAAGAGCTGGCGAACGTGAAAATGACGCGGATCGTGCTTGACGCGGTGAAAAATCTGAAAAAGAAGGCGAACCTGAAACTGACCCTCGATCTCATGTGCCTGAAACTGAACGAACTATGAGCGAACATCTAAAACTCGGCATCAGATTGCGCAAGTTCAACCGGGTCTGCCCGATCACCGGCTACAAGGAAGAGTCGATCCGGGTCGGCTCGCCGGTCATTGTCCAGACCGACCGGGGGATCGAGTACGGCGAGATCGTCTCGTTCGCCCGCGGCTTTCCCAGGACGCTCTCGCACGATGTGAAGTTGAAAAAAGTGGTGCGCTACGCCACCGCCGAGGATGTCGAGAAAGAGCGGTCGATCGAGGCGATGGAGTCAAAGGGCTATGTGACGGCGGTCGAAAAAGCCAACGAGTACGAACTGCCGGTCCGGATTATCAACATCGAGTTTCTGTTCGACACGAGCCGGGCCATCGTCTATTACCGCGCCGCCGAGGGCAAGGCGCTCAACCTGCGCGATTACTCGCGCGAGTTAGCCCAGGCCTTCGCGGCCCGCATCGACCTGCGCCAGGTCTCGCCGCGCGACGAGGCCAAGCTCTTCGGCGGGATGGGGATCTGCGGACGGGGGCTCTGCTGCGCGACCTGGCTGGAAAAGCCCCGGCACGTGACGGTCAAGATGGCCAAAGAGCAGGGGCTCTCGATCTCGCCGGGCAAGACCGCCGGCGTCTGCGGCCGGCTGATGTGCTGTCTGGAATACGAACACGGGAAGTAAATTACTGGAGAGGAGGTAATTCGCATGCCAAAGATAGAGATTCGCAAAGGCGAGGATCTGGAGAAGGCGCTGCGCAAGTTCAAGACGAAACTGCGCCACGAGGGGACGCTCGACGAGATGAAAAAGCGCGAGTTCTACGAAAAGCCGTCACAGCGGCGCCGCAAAGAAGTTGAGCAGGCCAAACGCCGGGAGACCAGGAGACGAAAAGAAGCTGAATAAATGAGGATCCTCGACCGCTATGTTCTGAAAGAGACGCTCGGCCCCTTTTTTGTCGGGGTGGTGGGCTTCATCCTGGTCCTGACGGTCGACCTGCTCTTCACCATGGCCGACCTCATCATCAACAAAGGAGTGCCGCTCCTGACCGTGCTCAAACTGCTGGTCTATAAACTGCCGTCGCTGCTGGTGCTGACGTTCCCGGTCTCGACGCTCTTCGGCACGGCCATGGCGCTCGGCCGCTTCGGCAAGGACAACGAGCTGACGGCCCTGCGCACCTCGGGGGTTTCGATCACGCGGATCGCCCTGCCGATCCTCGCTCTGGGTCTCGTCGTCAGCCTCATCTCGTTCGTCACGAACGAAAGGGTCGTCCCCCACGCCAATCGCGTCTCGAACAACATCATCCGGCAGGTCATCTATAAACAGCCCCTGCCGGAGGTCAAAGACAACGTCTTCTTCAAGGACCAGCAGAACCGCTACTACTACGCGCGCCGGGTCGACCTCAAAACCAGGCAGATGGAGAATCTCATGGTCTATGAGCTGACCGACGAGAAATATCCGCGCGTGATCATCGCCGAACGGGCGGCGTTTACCGGCAGGATCTGGGAACTCTCAAACGGCGTCGTCCATAAATACGATGAGAAGGGCTACCTCAATTACGAGGCCGCCTTCACCGGCATGAAGCTCAATATCGCCGAGGATATCCTCAATTTCACCCAGCAGAAAGACGTCACGGACATGGACCGGGGGGAGCTGACCAGTCTGATCACCGCGCTGGGCAAAGGGGGCGTCAACACCGCCTCGATGCTGACGGAGCTCTACCTGCGCTACTCAATTCCTTTCACCTGTTTTGTCTTCGCCCTCGTCGGCATCCCGTTCTCCCTCTCCGGGCCGCGCACCGGCCAGACCTGGGGGCTCGTCGTCACGATCGTCTTTATGTTCACCTTTTACGTCTTTGCCTCGGTCTTTCGCTCGCTGGGCCGCGGCGGCGTCCTGCCGCCGTCATTGGCCGCTTTTACGCCGCAGGTTTCGTTCGCGCTGATCGGGTTAGCGCTGCTTTTCAGGGAGAGTAAATTCCACTGATGAACGAGCTGGCGGAGATCAGGAAAAAATTGAACGCCAATCCCGGCGATCCCCGGGCCCTGCGCGGCGCGGCCAGATATTATCTTGACGAGGGCTATTACAAGCAGGCGCAGGGGGCCTATCTGGCGGCCTATGAGGCCGACCCGCGCGCTCTGCCGCAGATACTCCTCGATCATGAGGAGAGGATCGGCGCCGATCCCCAGAAACTCGGGCCGCGCCTTTCGCTTGTCGGCCTGCTGCTTGCGCTCGGGGAAACCGACGCGGCGATACTTGAGTTGGAAGAACTGCTCGAAGAAAACCCCCAGAATGTCGAGAGCTATAACCTGCTCGGCCGCGTTTACGCCGCGCGGGGCCGGCTTGATGACGCGATCGCTCTCCTGGAGCGCTCGCTCGCCGCGGGCGTGCGCGACGTCAACCTGACGGAGACGCTGGCCGCGGCTTATCTGGAGCGCGGCCGGACGGCCGACGCGGTCAAGTTCTACCAGGAGATCCTCCAGCAGAAACCGGGCGACAAACAGACCCTGCGCGTCTTAGGCGAGCTCTACGCCCGGCTTGAAGAATACAGCCCCGCCGCCCGCTGTTACGCGGCCATGTTCGGGGACGACCCCGAGGTGGTGCGCGAGGTGATCCAGCGGCTCGAGGAACTCCTCAAAAAAGTCGAGGGGAACATCGAGATCAGGGAAATACTCTCTGACATCTACATGAAGGTCCTTGATCCCGAGGCGGCGGTGGCCGAGATCCGGCGGATCATCCGCCTCGAAGCGGGCAAGCTCCCAGAGACGGTCCTCAAACTGAAATCGATCATGAAGAATTATCCGAACCATCCGGCGGCGGGGCTGGCGCTGGCCGAGGCCCTGCGCCGGCAGGGGAGTTATAGTGAAGCGGTCGAAACCTACCAGCAGCTTCTCAAAGGTAAGCCCGATCTCGTTGACCAGGTCATCGCCGGCTACCGCGAAGTCCTCGATGTCTGCCCGGAGCAGGTCCTGGCCCGGGCGTACCTGGGCGAAGCCCTGCTGGCCAAAAACCTCGTCCCCGAGGCGCTCGAAGAATTCGGCAAGATGATCGAGGCCGACCCCTCCGTGGCCGATCTCGTCATCAAAAAGTGCCGCGATGTCCTGCGCGCCCAGCCCCAGCTCCTGCGCACGCACGTAGTGCTGGGCCAGGCCTATCTGGCCAAGGGGGACTACCAGCGCGCCGCCATGGAGGGAGAAGGAGTGGTCGCCATCGACAAGAACCTGACCTCCGGCTATCTTCTCTTAGGCGAGGCCTACGCCAAGCTCAATCTTCTGCACAAAGCGGCGCAGACCCTGCGCGCCGCGCTGATCCTTGACCCGTACAACATTCAGGTGCATGAGCGCCGCCGGGCCGTGCGCGAAAAAGAGCTCGACCAGGAGATCGGCGGCGGCAAGGACCATCTCGCCCTGGCCCGGCTCTATCTGGAAAAAGGCAAAAGCGAAGCAGCGACGCGCGAGCTCCAGTTAGCGCAAAAAGAACCGGCCAAGTCATCGGCCGCGCTCGCTCTCCTGGGCGATATCTACCGCGCCGAAGGGCGCTATGATCAGGCGGCGGCCCAGTACAACCGCGCGCTCGAGGCCGGCGTCGGGACCGACCAGTCAAAGCTCCTGCGCTTCAACCTGGGCGCCGCTTACGAAGCCCAGGGCGACGTGCGCAAGGCGGTCAAGATTTACGAAACGATCATGCAGGAGGATATCGATTTCGGAGGCCTCAAGAAACGAATCAAACAATTAAAAGCCACGACGCTCTTGAGCATGCGCAACCGGGCGCTGATGGCGGCCATCGCCGCTTACGGCAAAAAAGAAGTCGTGGCGCTCTGGGGCCGCGACGCGCGCTCCACCGGCCGAGGCAAGAAAGACGATATCAATCTCTCTTTCGGCCAGGAGCACAGCCAGGACGGCTACGACCTGTTCATGAAAGGGATGTACACGGCGGCCGAGGAAGAACTGGCCCTGGCGGTCAATCTTGACCGGCGCTTCGGCTGCGCACTCAACAATCTGGGCGTGGCGCTCTTAAAGCAAGGCAAGCTTGAGGAGGGGCGGGCGCGCCTCATCGAAGCAACCCAGGTCGATCCGGCCTCCGCCGTTTTCTACAACAACCTGGGCGTCGCCTATTTCCTGACCGGCCGGCTCGAGCCGGCGGCCGCGGCGCTCGAAAAGAGCTTCGCGCTCGATGCCGAGCTGTCGGCCGTCTGCCTCAACCTCGGCGATCTCGGCTATTTTAGAAAAGAAGCGCAGAAAGCCATTGAGCTCTGGCGTCGGGTGGGTGATTTTGACCCTCTCTCCGACCTGGCCCGCGGCCGCCTCTTCTGCAAAGTTCCTTGATGCGCCGCCGCACCTCATTCCTCTTCCTTTCCCTATTCCTTCTCTTGTTCCTTTCCCCTGTTCTCGCTGACGAAAAAGAGATCCCGGCCAATATCAAAGCCGATCGCCTAAAATTTAACGAAGAGACGGGCCTGGTCGAGGCGACCGGCTCGGTCGAGGTCAAACTCAAGGGGATCACGATACGATCCGATCGCCTGATCATGGATTCGGAAACAAATATCGCCACTGCCGAGGGGAACGTCAAAATGTTCGCCGCCGATTACACGGCGGCTGCCGAAACGCTGGTCTATGACGCCGAAAATGAGTCGACAAAATTCGAGGGCTTCAGATCCGCTCTTTCGCCGGCCGCGCTCAAGGGTAAGCTTTTCTTTAACGCCGGACATTTATCCGAAGCGGGCCATAAAATGCAGGGGGGGCCGGCCGAGCTCACCACCTGCGAGCGGGCGGAGCCGCACTTTTTCGCCGCCGCCGACCAGGTCAGCTATTATCCCGACGACCACCTGGCCGGCCGCAACGTCACGCTCTTTGTCGGCGAAGCCCCGGTCCTCTGGCTGCCGTATTTTTATTACGACCTCAAGGACTGGCGGCGCAAGAATTGGCAGTTCGGGCGCAACGAGGTTGAGGGCTATTATTTGAAGACCGCCTGGGGCTATTCGCTCGGCATGTTCCTCCTCGATTATATGGAGAAGAAGGGGCTCGGCTACGGCACCGATTCGCCTTACGGCCTGGGGGCGCTGGGCCTGGGCGGCCTCTATCTCTACCATCTCGACGAGAAAGATACCGGGCTCTCCGACTGGATCGAAAAGATCGATCACCGCAAACAGATCAATGCCAACACCGAACTCAAATTCAACCAGAGCTATGTCTCGACCTACCGTATCCCCGCCGGCCGCATCGAGCAGACGGCGGTCGGGCTCGGCCTCAATTACGCGGCGGCGGAGCGCTGGGGGCTCAACTTCAATCTGCTGGACGACCGCGCCTCAAATTACGCCAGATACAACCTGACATTCAACCGTTCGGCGGGGCGGGGCTCGCTCAACTATTATTACAATTACGAGTTCGGCCAGAGCGACCCGGCCTGGCTGCGCAAGTCGCAGCGTCTGAGCTTCAACCAGCAGTTAAGCGACCGGATCAATTTTGCCACGACGACAAATTACTATCACAGCACGGCGGGGGCGGGCGACTCCGGCGAAGAGAAGGTCGAGCCGCAGATCGAGTTCAACGGCCGCGAGCCGAATTATTCCTGGCGCTACAGCGAGAACTGGCTGGTCGACCTGCGTCAGAACAACTATCCCGGCGCCAGCCGCTATGAACATCTTGAAAAACACCCCGAGATCGAGATCGCGCCGAATTCGGTCGACCTCAAGCTCTTCAGCTTGCAGTCGATCTTCGGTTACGGCTATTATCGCGAAGTGAAGAACGTCCCCGAGTTAGGCGGCAACCGCGATTACAGCGCCGCCCGCTACCGCACGACGCTCAACGCTTCGCGCAGCATACCAGCGGGCTTATCGGTTCTCACGCTGGGGGCCGGCGTCGACCAGTTCCTCTACGGCCCGGGCGACCAGCTCTATGCCCTGCGCGAGTCGGCCTCCCTGCAGACGAACGCGACCTCCTTTTTCCGCAACAACATTGATCTGCGCCAGGGCTACACGGACGGCAACACGCCGTTCTTCTTCGACAAATTGGGGACGAGCTACCACGACATCAGGGAGAGGCTGACGTTTTATTATCTCGACAAATTCAATTGGACGATCGACGGCGGCCACAACTGGCAGGCCAACAGGTATTATGACGTGATGACCAATCTGAGAGTGACGCCTGATCCCCGCGCCAGTTTCAACCTGACGACCGGCTGGGACATCGAGAACACGCGCTACAAAATGTTAGTGGCCGGCCTGATGCTTCTTCCGGCCCGCGACTATAATCTTCAGCTCTCAATCAACCAGGATCTGAACGGCGCGGGGCTGCAGACGGGGAGCGCGCTCCACGATCTCTATTTCCTGCGCGACGAGCCCAATCAGGTCCACCTGCGCTTCAGCCAGGTCTATGACGCGGCGACAAAGGAATTCAAGGTGCGTGATATAATGGTGGTCAAGGACCTGCACTGCTGGGAGATGAGGTTCACCTATTCCGATTACCGCAAGGAATACAGTTTTGTCTTTTCCCTCAAGGCCCTGCCGGGCGAGCCGGTCGGTTTCGGCAGCGGCCGCGGCTTCTATTACGAGGGCTTCGAGCGCCAGCTCAATCTGCTCAATCCCGTCGGCGAGGTCAGGAGATATTAACGTGAGTAAGTGGTTTGTTGGTTTGTTGGTTTGTTGGTTGTTCATTGCTGGTTGCGCGAAGACAGTAACCACGATAGTTACTTACGGCGATCAGATGGTCGTTGAAGTGACCCTGCGCGGCACTATGGAGGCGACCGCCAACCGCTACTTCATGGTCTTATCTTCCGATCCGGTATTCAAAGTCCCTTATCCGCCGCCGGACAACATCAGTTATGAGCTCATCGAGCCGGGGACAACGCCGCTGCTCGGTTCGATCACTGATTATTACACGAACTATTATTCGACCTGGAGCGGCTATATCGCGGTCGAGCCGGGGGGCTTTTTCTCCGTTGCCGGCCCATTCGTTGAAGGTGTGACGATAACACGGGAATCGATCTCGACCTTGGGCGAGCCCTCGACTAAGATCACTTTTAACTTTCGATTGAGCCGAATCTTCGGCGCCTCGATCCCGAGCACGATCTATTTTGACTTCTTGAGCGTCCCCTGGCAGACCGACCAGCCGAAACTGCCGGCCGACCGCCTGACATCGACTAACGCCTATATCTCGAAGGTAGTCAGTTCGGCCATTACCATCACCGACGAGGAGAATCTCTCCCTCGACGCCGCGACGGACATACTAAAATGTACAGTATCTATTCAATAATATCAGGTGTGCTTCTTGGTCTGGCGTTTCCGAAGTTCTCGCTTTGGTGGCTCGCCTGGATCGCGCTTGTCCCTTTCTTTTACGCGCTCAATAATGCCAAGAACCTCAAAGAATCCTCCGCCTGCGCCTTTGCCTTCGGCCTCGTCTTTTTTGGTATCAACCTGTTTTGGATCACGTCTCTCTTCCGCTTTGCGGGGTGGTGGGTGGTAATCGGTTGGCTCGCGTTGGCTCTCTTCCAGTCCGTGTTTATCATCCTATTTTCTATTTTCTACTTTCAACTTTCTGCTTTCAAATTACGCATTACGCGTTACGCATTACCCGTTACGATGTCTCTCCTCTGGCTCGCCATCGAATGGCTCCGCTCCCTCGGCCCCTTCGGCGTCTCGGCCGGCGGCGTCGGCTACACCCAGGCGCCGTTCCTCCCTCTCATCCAGATCGCCTCGTTTGCCGGCGTCTATGGCGTGAGCTTTCTGGTTGTTTTCTTCAATGCGGCACTGGCCGCGGTTTTGCCCTCACCCGCGAATCGAGATCGGAAGACTGCCGCCATGTTTCTTGCTGTTGCCTTGTTTCTGGTTGTGGCAAGTTCTCTCTACGGAATTCGCATTACGCGTTACGCATTACCCGTTACCCTTCCCAAGCTGGCCCTCATCCAACCCAACATTGACCAATTCGACAAGCTCAACCCGGCCAAAGTGCCCCTGATTTTCTCGATCCACGAGGATATGAGCCGGCAGGCGGCCAAGGAGAAGCCCGAGATCATCATCTGGCCCGAGACGGCGATCTTTACTTACATTCTGCGCGACCCGGTCTATTTCCCAAAGTTAAAAGAGCTGGTGAAAGAGTTAGCGGCCTGGTTCATCATCGGCGCGCCTCATTACGAAGGGAACAGGATATTCAATTCGATGGTCTCGCTCGATCCGCAAACCGGCCCTTATTCGCGCTACGACAAAGAGCATCTGGTGCCGTTCGGCGAGTATCTGCCGTTCAAGGCAATTCTCTTGCCGCTCCTCAAGCCGACCGGCTATTTTGAGGGTGATTTTGAATTCGGTTCTTACTCGGGACCGCTTTCTGCCGCGGGTTACAAGATCGCGCCGGCCATCTGCTTTGAATCGACTTTCCCGGGTTTGATGAAGAAGCGGGCGCGCGACGCCGACTTCATACTGACGATCACGAACGACGGCTGGTTCGGCGATTCGGCCGCGCCCTATCAGCATCTGGAGAACGGCATCTTTCGCGCCATCGAGAACCGCAAATATTTTGTCCAGGTCGGCAACACGGGGATCTCGGCGGTCATCGATCCTTACGGGCGGGTTTTGAAGAGGACCAAGCTCAACGAGCGAGCTGTTTTAATATTTGGGCAATAGGTTCCGCCTGGTTCATGACGAAGAAGTGAAGCCCCGGCGCGCCGGCTTTGATCAGTTCCCGCGCCTGCGCAAGCGTGTGTTCCGCCCCGAGCTTGTGAATGGCTTCGGTGTCTCCGTCAAGCGCCTCGAGTTTCTTTAGCAGCGGCTCCGGGATCGTCGCGCCGCAAACTTTTGTTAATCTCTTGATCTGCTTAAGGTTAGTGATCGTCATGAGGCCGGGGACGATCGGGATGCTGAGGCCGGCTTTTCTGGCTTTTTCCACATATTCAAAATAGTAGCGGTTGTCGAAGAAGAGCTGGGTGATGGCGTACTCGGCCCCAGCCTCGATCTTTTCTTTTAAATATGCGAGGCTGGCTGTGTTTTCCGGAAAGGCGGCCGCCCCGAGGCAAAATCCCGGTTTCTTTTCTTTGATGAGCCGAATTAGGTCCCTGGCGAACTTAAACCCGTCGGCCGGTGGCACAAACTCGGTCGTTCCTTCCGGCGGGTCGCCGCGCAGGGCGAGGATATTCTCGATCCCGATCTTATCCAGTTGGTCGAGCTGGCCAGCGATATCCTTTTTTGAGGCCGCCACGCAGGTGAGGTGGGCGACCGGCTCGATCTTAAATTTATTTTTTATCGTTTCAACCCAGTGGAACGTCTTCTCCCGTGTCGTTCCCATCGCGCCGTAGGTGACTGAGACAAAATCTGGTTTAAAGGCCTTGAGCTTGCCGATCACATCAAAGAGATGCTCTTCCTGCTCCGGGGTTTTGGGCGGGAAGAATTCAAAGGAGAGAGCGGGGGCCGCTTTCTTGAATGCTTCAGTTACTTTCATCCAGAGCTCGCATTTCTTCTTCTTTGGGCTTGGCGGCGGCGATGGGCTTCATGTGCGGGAAGAAGAGGACGTCGCGGATCGAGGCCTGGTTGGTCAGGATCATGACGAGGCGGTCGATGCCGATGCCCAGGCCCCCGGCTGGCGGCATGCCGTATTCGAGGGCGCGCAGGAAATCCTCGTCCATCGATTCGGCTTCGAGGTCGCCGGCTGCTTTCAATTCGGCCTGCTTCTTGAGCCGTTCCCGCTGGTCAACCGGGTCGTTGAGCTCGGAGAATGCGTTGGCCAGCTCCATGCCGGCGATGATCAGCTCAAACCGCTCAACTTCCCCGGCTTTGCTGCGGTGCTTCTTGGCCAGTGGCGATGTTTCCAAGGGATGGTCGATGATGAATGTCGGCTGGCGCAGGTTCGGCTCGACGAACTTGTCGTAGAGGACGTTGATGATCTTGCCAACTCCGATCTCTTCCGCCCCCTCTATCCCCTTTGCCTTCGCTATTCTTCTTATGCCCTCTTCATCCTTCTTTTCCAGATCAATCCCTTCTTTTTTAAGGGCGTCGATGAGGGTTATTCTTTTCCAGGGGGGAGCGAGGTTGATCTTATCGCCCCGGAATTCGATCTCAAGCGTCCCCAGCACCTCTTTGGCCGCGGTCACAACCAATTCTTCTGTCAGGTCCATTATGTCGTTATAATCAGCGTAGGCCTGGTAGATCTCGATCATCGTGTATTCGGGGTTGTGCTTGTAAGACATCCCCTCGTTGCGAAAGACGCGGCCCATCTCAAAGACCTTCTCAAAACCGCCGACGAGCAGGCGTTTTAAATAAAGCTCCGGCGCTATCCGCATGAAAAGCGGCAGGCCGAGCGCGTCGTGGAATGTCTCAAAAGGCGTGGCCGCCGCCCCTCCCTGCATGACATGGAGGATCGGGGTTTCGACCTCGAGGAACCCCCTGGCCTCCAAGAACTTGCGGATGAGCGAAACTATCTTGCTCCGTTTGACGAAGACGTCCTTAACCTCGGGATTAACGATCAGGTCGACATAGCGTTCGCGGTAACGGATCTCCTTGTCCTGAAGGCCGTGCCATTTTTCCGGCAGGGGATGTAACGATTTGGAAAGAAGAACGAAGGACGAAAGACGAATGGTGATCTCGCCGGTCTTGGTCTTGAAAACCTTGCCCTTGACGCCGACAAAGTCGCCCATGTCGAGCTTTTGGTAGAGCGCGTATTTCTGCTCGCCGATCGCGTCGAGCTTGCCGTAGATCTGGATCCGGCCCGTTTCGTCCTGGATGGTGGCAAAAGCGGCCTTGCCGTGCCCGCGCTTCAAGACAAGGCGTCCGGCGACCGAGACCTCTTCCGGGCTCTCCTCGTGTTCTTTGAGGCCTTTGTATTTTGCGAGCGCCTGCGCCGCCGAGTGGGTCTTTTTATACTCGTAAGGGTAGGGTTCCATCCCCTGGGCGCGGAATTCGTCCATCTTTTCCCGTCTTATTTTCAGCAGATCGCTTAATTCTTCACTCATGCTCTTTCCCGATCAGCAATAATCCTTCCAGCGTCAGTTTCGTGTCTATTCTATCAATTGCGCCGGTATACTTGCAAATGAGCGGCGCCAACCCTCCGGTTGCGATCACTTTGAGTTTCGAATTTGTTATTTTGGATTTCGAATTTGTTTCGTATTTAGAGTTTCGTATTTCGTATTTTATCCGAGCTACCATGCCTTCCACCAGAGACACATATCCAAACACCAGCCCGCTTTGCATCGCTTCGACGGTGTTCTTGCCGATCACGTTTTTCGGCGCCTTTATCTCAATTCTCGGTAGTTGGGCCGTCCGCTCGTGCAAAATTTCTCGCGACAGCTCCAAGCCCGGCGCAATGGCTCCGCCCAAATAGTCGCCTTTTGAATTGATGACGTCAAAAGTCGTCGCCGTCCCAAAATCGACAATGATCGCCGGCCCGCCGTAGAGCTTGTGCGCGGCCAGCGCATTGACCAGCCGGTCGGCGCCCACCTGCGCGGGCTTTGCGACTTTAACTTTCAGCCCGACATTCTTATGGTTCACAAAAAGAGCGTTGGGAAATCTATTCTTGAGGAGTTTGCTCACTCGCGGCACGACGGAAGAAACTATGACTTGCCTGATATCCCGATATCCTGATAGCCACTTCCTGATCCCCTGATCCCCTGATACCCTATCCGTCCCCACGCGCCACTCCCTGACCAGCTTCTTCCCGCTGGACAAGCCAAAGTGGATCGTCGTATTGCCGACATCAATTGCGAGAACCATATCAGCCAGCCAGCCTTTTATATATGTCGTAAATTGAAAGTTTAAGTGCCCATTTTTTTAGATAGTCCAGGTCAAGTTTGTCTTTTTGAACTTCATAGATGCCTTTAGCGTCGTTAAAATGTTTCTGGAGATCGGAGACTTTATGCCACAGAAGCTTATTGATCATCATGTCTTCGGCCGAAAGGACGAAGATCTCCGTGCCGAGCGCTTTCAGCTTTTTTCGGCGGCCAAACGCCTCCCGGTCATAAGCTTCGTCTTTTAGGATCCAGAGATCGATCTTCAGGCCGGTTTCGTGATGGACGAGATTGAACATGGTCTTGTGCAGAACGGCGTCGATCAGCCCTTCTTCACTGATGTAAAAATCTTTCCCGAAAATCTTTAAGAGTTGTTTTGTCGCGCCGGGCTTTGACGGGACCTGAATGACCAGGTCAAAATCATGGGTGGAGCGGGGGCGGCCGTAAAAACTGACCGCCAGGCCGCCGGTTAACGCGTAAGGGAGGTCAAGCGCGTTGAGTGAGTTGAGGACTTTGATCAGTATCTCTTCTTCGGTCATTGGTCGGACCTTAGGGCGATCTGCTTCTTAATTTCAGCGGGAGAAAGCCCGGGCATCTGGTCTTTGATCCCCGCGATCATGAGCTTATTCGTCAGATTGGTCAAATTGAGAGCAATTTTCAGCCGCTTTTCTCCCGGCATCTTGCGGTAAATTTCGTTTTGTCGTTTGTCGGCCTCCGCGGGATTCATGGCTAAAATTATAGCACGAATCGATTAATTTTTTGGAAGAGAATTGCGTATGAATATCTATCAGATCGATGGTATAATTCTATGTACCCCAAAGGAGACCATCCATGAAAAAAGCGTTTCTGTTCCTCTGTTTCTTTGCTGCGATCTGCCTCTCCGCCTCCCTTGCCGCCCCCCTCTCCCTCAACGAGGTGATCAAAAATCTCCAGTCCAACCAGTCGAAGATTAAGGATATGTATGCCGAGACGAAGACGACGATCACCTCGAACATGGTGATGCCAGGGCAAGAGACAAAAGGCCCCCAGAAAATGGTCCAGAAAGGGAAGATGTGGACGAAGGGCGAATCAAAATCAAAGATCGAGATGCTCTCGCCCATGAAGCAGACGACGGTGACGAACGGCGACAAGATGGCGATCATCAATCCCGAGACCGGGCAGAAGATGGTGCAGGATCTGAAAAGATTAAAGGGTCAAGGGACAGGCGGCAAGGGGCAAGAAAGCATGAGTTTGGAGAAAGCCAAAGAATTCTTTGATCTGTCGGTTGCGGAAAAGGATGGCGGCTATGTGATAACCGGGGTGCCGAAAAAAGACAACAAATTTCTGGGCAAGATGCAGTTTTTTGTCGATCCGACAAAATGGGTGCCGGTCAAGATCGTCATGTACGACGCCAAGGGGAAACCGATGAGCCAATCGGAGATTGAGTATAAAAAAGTGTCCGACATCTGGGTGCCGGAGAAGAACAAATCGCTCGTCACCACCCCGATGGGGAAGATGGAAGTCGAGATGGAATTCAGCAATATTAAGGTCAATAAGGGGATATCTGATGGCGAGTTCAAGGTCGAATAGGGCCCCAGATGGCCTGCCTGCCGGCAGGCAGGCGAAATTTCGCCGGTTTGATGGCCATTGAGCCCTTCGACTGGCTCAGGGCGAGCGTGGCAATAAAGTTGCTGGGGGAATTAGATCATGAGCAGTCAATTGGTCCCAATCGAACGGATCGAAAATAAGATATATCTCATCCACGGGCAGAAAGTCATGTTGGACCGGGACCTGGCGGGATTATATGTGATCGGGACTCGAGATCTGAATAAGGGGGTTTCGAGAAATTTGGACAGGTTTCCCGACGATTTCATGTTTCAGCTGACAAAAGAATAATACAGGAACTTGATGTTCCAATTTGGAACATCAAACTTGAAATAACTTCGGTCTTCAAGCTGCTGAAGCGATTAACGGCGGCCCCGAAAAAGCCGAAGCGGCGGATCGGGTTTTGAGGGGAATGGGCTGAATTATCAAGCACGTCGACGATTGAGTCGGTTTTACAGTCGAAGAATTTTTGAGGTTTGCTCGAGTTGTTTGGCCGATGAATTTGCCTCACCCACCATCGCCGAACGGCGATGGTCCCCCCTCTCCATGAAATGGAGAGGGCCGATAGGGGGAGGATGAGAAGGAATGAGATCAAAGAAACAGGTCAAAATCTTGAGAGCGCGGGAACTGAGGAAAAATCAGACCAGTGCTGAAGAGCGGCTTTGGTGGATATTAAGAGGGAGAAAAATGCTGGGTTTCAAATTTAGACGTCAATTCTTGTTCAAGGGCTTTATCATGGATTTTTATTGTCCCGGGCTCGGCTTGGGCCTTGAGATCGACGGGCCTATCCACTCCGGGCGTGAAACTTATGACCAAGCTCGACAGGCATTATTAGAAAGCCACGGAGTCAAACTGTTGCACTTTACCAATAAAGAAGTCTTTGATGAGCCGTTAGAAGTACTAAATACCATCTCCCAAAATCTCCCTTTTGGCCTTCTCCCTGCCCGTCCGGCAGGCGGGCACGAAGTGGAGAAGGGGGACCATCGAGCGATGCCGAGCGACATCGAGCGAGCGGAGCGAGTCGAGATGGAGTCGAGGCAGAGTCGAGATGGTGGATGAGGCAATAAGCGATGAAATATTCGCCAAAATCTGACGATATATTATTCGTGGGCGGGGTTGATCGATCGATAAAGAGATAGCTAACTGAAAGAAAGGACAAGCAATGCGAACTAAACAATTTGTATCGGTTTTAATTCTCTGCATCGTCATTTCCGCTGCTGGTATAATTTCCGGCTGTGCCTCCACCTCAACTTCCACATTATATGACACCCCCAACTGGATGCCGAATGGGAGGATAATTTGCGGGAAGTTAGTTGTAACGACCAGCCAGCAATTATATGGTGGCGGGATATCCGAATCTAAAGGCTACATGGCGGCTTTCTACCCGAGCGGTACGGGAGAGGTTAATCTGTTTGAGGTGGGAACATTATATGAAACTACCTGCTCTCCAACCGGTGAATTAATTGCCGGGATTTCTCCTTATTACAATGGGGTTGTTAATCCGATATTGGTCTATGATTATCAGGGCAATTTGACAATGGTTCCAAACACGTCAAATGTTGATTCCCTCGACTGGTCCCCGGATGCAACTAAATTGGTTTATTCTAGCAGTGGGAACCTATATGTTATCAAAAGAGACGGCACCGGCAAAACCCAAATCGCGACAAGCGCGGAGGCGGTGGCGTGGCGAGCGGGGGAAAGGATTGCTTATTCTTTTGCCGATTCGGAATCAAGTAAGGTTTATGTGATTAATTCGGATGGGACCAGCAAAGAGGTAATCGCTAGTGTTGGAAGTAAGCCGCAAATTACCCAAAACAATAGGGTGATTTATGGGGGATATGGGGTCCAAGTTGAATCAGTAAACATAGATGGAAGTGACAAGCAGGTCCTATTCAGTGATGATACAGCCGTATCATTTTCAAAGCTCTCATTTGATAATTCAAAATTATGTGGCGGAATTATTGGAGATTCTGGGATATGGCTAATTAACATTGATGGAACTGGCAAAATTAAAATAAGGTGATTTTGTTGATTAAGAAATTTTTTATTACGTTTTTTATCTTTTTGATTCTGGCTTCGGCCACAATGGGCGGGACCAGGATAGAAACAAAAACTTCGCCAAATTATCTTATCATTTTGCTGCATGGAATAAACACTCCCGGCTTCGTATTTAAAGGCCATGGAGAAAATGGCAGTGATATTAATAATATCCCGGACAACATGAAAGGATTTGGTGATCTTCTCGGCTATTTGCGAAAAAATCTAGGGCTTGATGGCTACGTGTATTATTACACTTTTTCGCAGAGGGACGGACACATATCAAATCTGGCGAGAGAATTAGGCGATCGAAACCACAATAATACAGCTTATCAGGGTAGTATTATGAATCATAAGGGATTGGCCGACCAGCCTGACATCTATCCCTCGGATAGGACATATGCACATCTTGGTTATCCTGCGCAAATAAATGATCTGGTAAATAATATCCACACAGGCAAAGGCAACTGCTGGCTGGAGCAGGCAAGGCAAGATTATATTAAATGGTTCCAATCAGACACCAACAAAATCAATAATCCAACTAAAAGACCGCCCACCGATGCCGAAATCCCCCAAAAATACATCCTCATTGCCCACTCGATGGGAGGGCTTGTTGCCCGCACTTATTTATCTTCTGATTATTATAACAATGATGTGGCGGCAATTATAACTATTGATTCACAGCATTTGGGCTCGGATGGTGCGCAGGCGTTGAAGAAGATCTCTGAGTTTTATGACAGCGATCAGGCGTTGGGATCCCTCGGAGCAATGTTGGGCATCTCGTTAGTAGCGTTTATTTCAAATCAGGACCAAATTGGCATGTATTCATATCTAAGCGGTATTCTTCTTGCTTTGGGCAGAGGGGCTGTGGTTGATGAATTTTTAACCAAAGGGACCCTTGGCTGGTATCCAAGCCAACCGGGCGTTCAGGATATGGATCCAAAAGGAACGTTCATATCCGATCTTAATTCGAAGGATTTTGTTGAAGGTAACCAGCCCGTCAGAGCGAGATTTATTTATTCGGGCGGGGTGCCAACCCCTTCAGAAAACTTGCCGCTTAATCGATATATGCTTGGTTTATCAGCTGTTCAAACATTATTCTCAAGTGAATATATGAATGATATTCCCATGGCCGGCAAACTAATGGCCTTATATTTAAGCGAAATATTAGGGGCGATTGTTAATCAGAATGGAGATATTTATGGCACGGTCAAAAGCCAGCGTGGGGATGGGCTGGCCACGACAAATAAAGGGAATATAGATTTCAAAACTTATTCGATGACTTTCGGCGAAGATATGGATGTTTTTAACGATGCTTTTATTGGATTGAATGGCGCGTTGGCAATTTCTACTATGTTTATCCCTGCTGATATTTGGACGAAAGCCCTGATTAAATTTAGTATCACAGCATGTTGGGGGGCGATCGTGACCGATGCTTTTTTGCAAAGAAAGGATGAATACCTCTCTGCCCACGGCCTTGCCTATAAAAAAGTCTACGAAGACAAAATCATCGACCGCGCCCTCGAAGATTTTGTGACTTTCGGCGGGAAAACGAATACTCTGGAAGTCCGCAGCGGCATATCTGCCAGCACGGTGAGTAATTCCGCGGAAGGATATACGCCGCCGGAACAAACTTTTGTTCTGCTTTCGAATCTCGACAATAATGGAAATACCATGGAGGCCTATCACACCGTAACGATTGAGGCCTTTGTCGAGGGCGGCCCTGACCAGAATCAACTGTTCCCCATCGAAGTCAACGGCCAAAAGAAATGGGTTTCATCGGTGACAGTCAAAGAACTGCCGACTGCTTTTAAAGGGGTAATAGACACTTTCTTGCCCAAGAAACTGCATCGCTTCAATTACTCTGAAAACTTCGCGGCCTGGAGACCGATAGGCGAAGTGGACGAGTGGGGGAATTTTACTATCAAAGACCTGCATTTTGCCGAAGGTTCCAACGTCCTGGCGTTCGATGCGGAGAGTTGGATCGGTAATTCGGTAAATAAGCAATTCCGCGTCACGGCCAACACCATTCCCCAGTTCGTCAAGGGCAACGTGCCGGAATTGGGGGCTTCAACAAACAATGTCTTTCAGACGATCAGCGTTGAAGCGAACAAGGCGAGCTACAGCGCCGATCCATCGGAAAGAATTGTTGTCACTTCATTCCTCGTCGATGGGATTGAAAGGACGGCCGAGGCGAATGTTGTTTCCTCGCAAGACACCTATGCCGCCCGCGCTCGTGCCCAATGGACTCCCACCGAGCCGCTCTCGCCCGGCACTCATGAGGTTCTGGTCAAATTCCAGAGCAATGTCGGTGTTTCTCAAGCCATCTGGAGCTTCAATGTCGATACCATCTCGCCAGCCGTTTCCATCGGCACTCTCGAAGCGTTCGCGCCAAGGGCGCCGGGGAAAAACCTGAATATCAAGTATTCCACCTCCGACAACCTCTCCCAATTCCTCAAAGATATTTCGATCAAACTATATAGAGACGACTCCCCTGACGAAACGAATTTTGTGACCGAGATCACCCGGGTCGCCACCCAGGCCGCCGGTGAGCAGTTCGCGCTCTGGGACGGGGAAAAACCTGATGAAAGTTATGTCGATAACGGCAATTATACGGTAAAAATTAAGGCCTCCGACCAGGCGGGAAATGTTTCGGCAAGCCAGGCGGGTCTGTTTGTTGACTCGACCCCGCCGGTCATCGCTGGCGTCAGTGTCTCCCCAAATCCAATGACCTCGAAAACCTCGGAATTGAGCTTATCGGCCAGTGTTAATGAGAAATCCTCTGTATTTATCAAATTGACGAATAATTCCAAAAAGATCACGACCGCTTATTTAACGGCCGCGACCAGCGGAGAAGGCGGTTATTTAGCCGGTTATGTTTGGAAATATGACGATGTTTTTACAAAAGGGCTGGATGACGGTATTTATTCTGCTGAAGTGACGGCTAAAGATGATGCTGGCAATGAAAGCGCGCCTTTCATTTTAAGCAATGTCAAAATAGACCGCACGCCGCCGGTTATTTTCGGCCAGCTCTCGGATCCGTTTGTGCTGGCCAATGTTGGGGCCAGCCCGTATCAAGCGACTCTGCGCTACCGGCTCTCGGAGTCAAACGATGTCACAGACAACAAACAGCCGGCATCGAAAACCCTTAATGTGAAAGTTAAGATCTTCAATGAAAATACCGGCGCGCAGATACTGGCGCAGGACGCGGGCGGTTCGCTTAATGCCGAAAACACGCTCCCGTGGAATGCCGCGGATCCATCTGTCGGGAAAGGCGCTTACAAATTTCAAATCACCGCCTACGACGGATACGGCAACTATTCTACGGCTTATGCTTCCTGCGTCAAAGACGGGGTTGCTCCGGCGATCTCATGCCCAGAAGATAACGATGAGGTCTCGGGGACGATCACCGTTCGCGGCACTGCCATGGATCCTGACTGGGCGAATGACCGGCCTTTCAAACAATATAGCGTTTATTATAAGAGGGGAGATACGCCTGCCACGATAAACCCGGGCCCCGACTGGCAAACCGATCTGATAGAAGTACCGGAGATTTACCGGGCCCCCGGTTCGCTTAATCGAAATATTTCCGTCAGACCGGTTCAAAATGATACCACGCTGGCCTATTTTTATACCGGCTCTCTTTCAAATGACTCTTATACTATCTTAACGGTCGCGGAAGAAGACGGCGGGACAAAATACGCTTCCGCTAGAACCGTCACCGTGAAGAATGACCAGCTTGCTGGACCGGGAACTGCTCCGATCGTCAGCCTGGGCGATCTGCCGGCGCAGATCGCTTTTGACGGCGGCAACTCATTGCCGATCAGTTTCACTTACGGCGGCAAAGACCTTAATGCCTATGTTGAGGTCATGAAGGTTTCTGGCGCCGGCACGCGAGAGGCCGTTTTTTATAAATACTTTCCAAAACTAACAGTCAATTATTACAGTGGCCGGCCCACATATCAAACAGGCAATGAGCTCGGCTATTTCATCTGGCAGGATGAGACCGGCTGGCACGTGAGATGGAACGGAGAAGAAGGGAAAGAACATCGCTTCAACGGTTCTATCATTGCCATGGGAACTTTTTCGGAATTGAATAAGATTGGCGACGGCGTTACGCAGGTTTCCTCGCTAATAAATTGGGATCGACGGATGACGGGAGGAGAGGGCGGTTTTGATTTCAAGACGACTTCCACGCAGTTAATAATAACTTCTTCGATCAATAATGACTCCGCCACTTATGAAGATGATTACAGCTCCCTTGTCACGCCGTATTTTGGCATGAGCAAATACCAGCCCGCTTCTTCGCCGGTGATAATATCGGGGATCGCCAATCAGACAGGTTCGGCCGGGCAAACAACTAATTGGAATGGAAAAACAGAGGCGGGGGCGTTTGTTGATGGCGGGGATTATATCGTCAGAGTTCGGGCCGAAGGCGCGGACGGCGCCGGTCTGACAATGATAGAAAAGCCGATCAAGATCAGCACACCTTTTGAGCTGTCAAACGTTAAAGCCCAGACAAGCTCTTTCGATCCGCTTGGCATTCAGGACCGGGTCACAGTCTCGTATAACATCAGCAAAGATGCTCGGATATTCTTGAAGGTCTTTCAGGCAGGGTCGGCCGATCCTCTATCTGTTATTGATGAGGGAATTCAGCTGGGGAAACTCAACGCTGATCATCCACACACGATCTCCTGGCGCGGCAATTATCCGGACCAAAACGGCACGCAGGTCGTCACGTCGGGCGAATATGTTCTAAAACTTATCGCGATCCCTGTTGACGGACAGTCCGACGCCGTGGAGACGGTCGTGGCGCCGAATATCAGAATCGAGACCGGCTTGGTCAGTAATTCAGCCAGCGTTAAATTGGACCAGATCGGGTCGTTGATGAAATTTAATGGCGGCGACGTCTATGCTGCGCAGGGCTCGTCCGACTATTACTGGGACGCGAGGGCGAGCGGCACATATTATCCGCCGGTTAATTACACCTATACTCTTGGCGTTCAGGGCCAACAGAAAGCATCGATTTATCCTTATGTGCCGTTCGCGGGGATCTTGCACAGGGGCTTCACAAGGGCATTCGGCAAGATAAAAGTAAAATTAAAAGTGCACGGCTGGCTTTATGATAAGGGATTGTTAGGAGATTTTAATCCAACCGGTGGATCGCCGGCCACAAGAGACAAAGATGATGTCAAACGGGAAAGTGATTTTGAGATATCTGCTTCTACGCCAGCGAGGATCACTTTCTCCCTCCCTGCCCCGGAATTTGGATGGGAAGGAGTGACCGGGGCGGATTTAAATGTTTCCTTTGAAAGTAGCAGCGGTTTCCCGCTCGACGACATGATGAATAATTATGTTTCTGCGACCGAGAGGGGAAATACATTTGCTCCGAGTTCAAAGGGCATATTTAAAGTAAATTCAAAAATAAGATGGGTGGATGTCAACAGAAACTTCAATCGATATTGTTATGTAGATCTATTTATCTCATTAGCAGATGGTTTTGAGTATTCCCGCTTTACCAACCGCTTTGTCCCCTGGTACGGTTTTGTGAATAAGAATCATTCGAGCTATGAAGCATTTAGTCAGATGAAAAGTTATTTA